>CAYTRB010000012.1:0-38306 GCA_964440215.1 uncultured Methylocapsa sp. | reverse complement strand
TTTCCGGGTTCAACAATTTCGCGGTCTCGGCCATGAAATGAACGCCGGCCAAGACAATCACCTCGGCATCGGCGGTCATTGCTTCCCGCGCGAGGGCAAGACTGTCACCGACAAAATCGGCGACGCAATGAAAAATCTCCGGTGTCTGATAATTATGCGCAAGCACCACCGCATTACGCGTTCGCTTCAGCGTCATGATGGCGTCTATGTCTTGCGCATGGACCGGCCATTCGATCGCCGGGATCGCATGGGCCACTTTTGCGTAGAGAGACTCCGCGTAAGGGGTTTTCGCTCGGACAGTTTCCAAACCCGGCGTTGCCATTTTCTTATACTCCAACAGAGCATTACTTCTCCATATGCTGGTATTGAGCATAAGATTTGTCAAGCCCTTGAAATGGGCAATTTGGTTCCGGCTATGGCGCGTTGGGTCAAGACCTCGCGGCGGAACCGGAACAGCTTGGCCGGCCGCCCTCCCGTATCCGGGGTGGTTTCCCCCGTTTCCTCGACGAGGTTTTGCTGTTCGATAAGCCGCCGGAAATTCTGCTTATGCACGAGCCGTCCCGCCAAAGCTTCGACGCAGCGCTGCAGTTGCAGGAGGGTAAAGGTTTCCGGCATCAGCTCGAACACCACCGGATGATATTTGATTTTGGCCCTGAGCCTGGCGATGCCCGTCGCCAGAATGCGGCGGTGATCGAGGATCATCGGCTGACCCGTGCCAGGCAAGGGGCCAGCTGCGCCGCCGTGGCGTAACGTGCCTTGCTGGCGGCCGCGTGCTGCCTCCGGAATGAGGCCCGCCTCATAGAGCAATTCATAGCGTTGGAGGACAAGTTCCTCGTTCCAGGCGCGGCCATCGCAGCCAAAGGTAATGGCGACGCGCTGGCGGCGGTCTTGCCGGGTTCCGGCATCCCGCCCCTCTCCGGCCCAGTTCTCAAGCCGCGGCAAAAGCTCGGCTTCGATCATCGAGGGCGCGCCGTCGCGATGGTCTTCCCAGGGGAAATAAGAATACCAGCCGCGCCAGCTCGCCTCGTGCTCACCCGAGGCCTGCTGCTCGCGGGTCAGTCCGAGATAGCTGATCGAGATGACATGCTGCCCGGCGCCACCGCGATCCCGGTCGGCGAAAGTATAGAGCTGCTCGACATAGCCGAGCGGCAGATGGGTTTGCCGCTCGACCCAGGCGCGCAGCCCCGCCTGCAGCGAACGATGCGCGAGTTCAAAAGGCCCGGACGGCAGGGCGGACTGATCCTGGATGGTCAAGACGCGCGGATCGCCCAAGGTCACAGCAACAAGCACCGCGATGAGATCGGCGGCGATCGCATTTTCTGCCGCATCCGGCGCGGTCAACATGCTTGCCTCGGCAATGCCGGTTTCGCCAAACGTACTCATTATCCGGCGCCGTCACCGCGTGCCATCGCCCCAATCCACCTGAATGAGAATTTTTTCAACATACCTCGATCCAGCCGTGAATGGAATCCTGATCGATGCGCAACCCCTAGGAAATAGCGTTGGAGCGACGCGCCTGTGCCTATCCCAAATCCAATTCGATCACGGCGATCTCATGCCGCGGCCAGCGCCATGGCGCGAGATAGACGGCATCGCCGCGCCAGGTCAAAGGCGCCGCCCACGGGTTTGACGCGAGCCAAGTTCTTGCCGCGCGGGAGATGCGGCGGCGTTTGAGCGCGCCGATCGACTCCCTAGCCTCGTCGAGTGTAGGCCGCAATTTCACTTCGACAAACGCAACCGTGTCGCCCCGCTTCGCCACAATATCGATTTCGCCTTCCTTGATATAATAGCGGCGAGCCAGGATCCGGTACCCCTTGCAGCGCAACAGCCCGATGGCGAGCCGTTCGGCGAGGAGTCCGAGGCCATGCGCCTTTTTTCGGTCACGCGGCGTAACCGCTTTCACCGCGCGCGCGCCGCAAGTTCCACGGCCCGTGCATAAACCTTGCGGCGCGGCTGTCCGGTCTCGGCCGAAACCACGGCGGCGGCATCCTTCACCGAAAGCCCCTCCAACGCCTTGCCAAGCTTGTTATCGACTTCTTCCTGGTCCAGCGGTGGGGCTGCCCCCGGCGGCCCCACGAGGACGACGATTTCGCCCTTGGGCGGCGCCTCCGCCGCGACAACCGACGCCAGCTCCGGCAGCAGCCCGCGCCGGACGGTTTCAAAGTGCTTGGTGAGTTCGCGCGCGATCACCGCGTCCCGCGCACCCAGCACAGCGGCCAAATCGCCAAGCGTATCCGCGACGCGGCGGGCTGACTCGAAGAACACGAGAGTTCCGGGGATCGTGGCAAGCTCGGCGATTCGGCTCCGCCTCGCGGCGCTTTTCGGGGGCAAGAAGCCTTCAAAAAAGAACCGGTCGGTGGGCAGGCCAGCGACCACCAAAGCGGCGAGCACGGCGGACGCGCCCGGAACCGAAACCACCTCGATATTTTGCGCGAGAGCATCGCTGACGAGTTTAAAGCCAGGGTCCGAAATCAGCGGAGTGCCCGCATCCGAAACCAAAGCCAGCGCCGCGCCGCTGGCGAGCCTCGCCAGGAGATGCGGCCGCATGACCGCGGCATTATGCTCGTGATAGGCGACAAGCGGTGTCGCGATGCCATAATGGGCGAGCAGCGTCTTGGTGACGCGCGTATCCTCGGCGACGATGGCGTCGGCCGAAGCCAGCGTCGCCAGCGCCCGGAACGAAATATCGCCGAGATTGCCGATTGGCGTGGCGACCACATGAAGGCCTGGCCGAATCGGTTCCGCCTCGGCTCTGAGGCCGAAGGCGGTAAAAGAATCCGGGCTTTTCTCGCTCTCTGAGCTGTTAGCGTGCGATAAGGCCTTGCCGCGCGGGGTTGAACCGTCAGGAAAGGCCCCGCCCCCATGGTGCAAACCGTCTCTCTTGCCGGCGTTCATAATTTTCAGCCCCCGGATAACGCCCGGCTACGGCGCCAAAATGTTTCGTTCGATAAAACGAACGCTTGTTCTATTTGTAGAACGAAGCTGGTTTTTTCGCAAGCCGGAGCCGAGTTCTACAGCGTTTCTATTGCCGTGGCTCTCATTTTATGACTGAAAAGGTTTGGGATTTCCATGCCGTCGCGACTGGCCCCCTTCGTGCCATGATCGAGGTATTTGGAAATACGCAAAATGGAGCTTCGCGCGGATGACTCGTCCCCCGAGCATGGAAGGCTGGTGGCGGGAGGCTTCAGGGTCTCTCCTCAAGTGTCGCGCTGGTGGCGTCCGGGCCCTATGGATCGTGGGGCTTTGCCTATCGGTCGCGGCGTGCGGATCGACGACCGGGACCCTTTTTCATGGTCCGGTGGATGCTGTTGCGCCAGCTCCGCAAGCGCAGACCGCGCCGCCTGACCGCAGCGAGCAAATCGGCTCGGGTCCGGCGCGGGTGGCCCTCATCGTCCCCTTGACGCAGGCGTCCGGACCAAGCGTCGTCGGGACCTCGCTCCGCAATGCCGCCGAACTCGCCTATTTGGAGGCCGGTGGCAACGATGTGACCTTGCTCGTCAAGGACGATCACTCAAACCCCGACAGCGCCCGCGAAGCAGCCCAGGCTGGCCTTTCGGAAGGCGCCGAGCTCATCATCGGTCCGCTGTTTGCCTCGAGCGTGCGGGAAGTGGGCAAGGTGGCGCGCGGGGCCGGCAAACCGGTCATCGCCTTTTCGACCGACACGTCAACCGCCGGTCAGGGGCTCTATCTGCTTTCCTTCTTAATCGAAAACTATGTCGACCGGATCGTCGATTTCGCAGCATCCAAGGGCAAGAAGTCAATCGCCGCCCTCATACCGGAAAATGACTATGGACGCGTGGCGGAAACCGAATTCCAGCAGGCGGCCGCGCGTAACAACATAAGGGTCATGAGCATCGAACATTACGAGCCACGGACCATGGCGGAGGCGACGCAAAAGATCGCCGCGCTGCACGATCAAATCGATTCCCTGTTCATCCCAGAACAGGCCGATGCGATGCAGGCTCTGTCACAGGCCCTCACCGCGGCCGGCCTCAACGGCAAGCAAGTGCAGATCCTCGGCACTGGTCTTTGGAACGACGCACGCGTTCTCAAGCTTCCAGCGTTGCAGGAGGCCTGGTTCGCGGCGCCCGAGAATGGAGGTTTCAACGCCTTCGCGGACCGCTACCGCGCCAAATATCACACCGATCCAACCCGTATCGCGACACTTGCCTATGATGCGGTCTCGCTTGCTGCTGCGCTCGCCCATACGCAAGGCTCACAGCGTTATTCGCAAAACGTCCTGACCAACCGGTCCGGTTTCAATGGCGCCGATGGTATCTTCCGCTTCCGCCCGGACGGAACCAACGAACGCGGTCTCTCCGTGTTGCAAATCAACAATGGCGCCGCGGTGCCGATCAGTCCGGCGCCGCATTCGTTCTCCTCCACCGCTTCCGCGACATGAATTTGAAGCGGGGGAATGAGAATGGCGCATCGCCCCGATAATTGCGACGGGTATTAAGTGCCCTGCCCCACCAATCTAGGCGACATCGTCTTGTTCACGAGGCAATGGGTTCCATCGGCAGGATCCTCCGCGCGTCGCGGCCGCTTTAGCCGGCATTCTTTTGGATCCGAAGGATTTGTCACTCCGTAGAAAGCATTGATGATGGCTTGTTCTTGCTCATGTTTAAACGCATTGGTTTGGCCAAACATCACATATTGAAATATCTGCGGCTGCGTTTTGGTCACGAACGCAAAAAAAGCCGAATAGGGCAATTTCCCTGTCGCGCAGCCCTGATAGGCTTGTGTTCTTGAATATTTTTCATTGCCCGGTGTCGATTTTCCCCGCAGCGCATATGTGAAACACTGTCTCGGCTGTGCCATTTGGCAATAATAATGCATTGTAATGTCAGCCCAGTGCGAAGCTCTGGTGTTGAGACAAGCGATCATGGCTTTGTGGGATTTAGGTGTAGAATTGGGCGTCCCAGGCGGACCGCTCCCAAAGCGATCCGAGCTGGTTTTCATAGCGGTCATGATCGCCGCGCCGGGAAGATCGAGATTGGCCGCTGGTGCATCCGGCCGGTAGTCGGTGAATGGGAAACCGGAATCATTAACCGGATTGGCAGCCAATTTATCCAACTCGTCCTGAGCCGGAACCGGCCTCCAGTCGCTCACCGTGGTAGCTTGCGGTGTGCCGGGTGCCTTGAGTGTCTCTTGTGCCTGAGGCGTTTGAGCAACAACGTCCAATTTCGCCAAAGTGGCACTATCGAGAACGCCGGTCTCCGGCAGCCCAGAATTTTTCTGAAATGCTTTGATTGCAACGATGGTGTGGCCGCCAACGATCCCGTCCGCCGTCCCTGGATCGAAGCCTAATTGCGCAAGCTTTGATTGGGCTTGTTGCGTAACTGGATTGAATGCGGCAGCCTGAGTGGCTTGAGACAACCCCAGTCCTACAGTAATAATGAGACAAGCCATAATATTACGTCGTATTGTTATCATTGTTATACCCTCCCTCGTCAATGATATTTTGTTACATATTATGCTACATGGTTTTACTACAAAACTTCGGACGTCTTACTAATTACGAGTGCGCTTCCCAATCCGGCTGGAATGTCGCGACCGGTGAGAAAGCGCTTTAGGTTATATTTTCCGGTTTTCGTTTGAGGGCAAGCCATGCGAACGCAGCGCTAGAGCGGGATGAGGAAAAGTGGAACCCGGTTTTCGCCCGCGGCCCGCTCTAAACTCTTGGAACCGATCAATTTCATGATTTTGGATTGAGTCAATCCAAAGCCATCGTGATCTTCGGCACCATAAATGGATATGCCTTTGCGCACAGCAACGGAATTGTCGCCTTACTGACCAGCGTCCGTACCGGGGACGACAGGCTTGCCCGCATCGCGTTGTTGCGGAAATAACGGCGCCGCCGCGCCGGACCGGCGGATGAGGCCGCGGACGTCAGGCGTAAACGCCAGATCGTCCCACGAGCCGCCAATATCGAAATGGAAATCCGGACCTTCCTTGCCCGGCTCGGCCGCGCCGGCGGCTGACTTGGCGACAGCGTGCAGATCGAGCCCGCGTTCGCCGAAATCCACGGTGCCCCCGAACCCTAGCCAAAGGCTAGGGTTTTCGAGCTTGCCTTCCTCGATGCTGGCGACGCCTTTATCGACGGACAAATTCAAGCTGGCGTTATCGAAAGCGGTGCGTCCCCGATGAATGCCGGCAAGCAAGGCAAGCGGGCTTTTATCGATCCGGTGGAGTGCGGATTCGAGATCGATCCCTCCGATTTGTCCTTGCGCAATGTCGATTTGCGCCGTCCCTTCGAGATTGCGCATGAGATCGTACATGCTGGTACCCGTGCTTTCGAGATTGGCTGTGCCGGTCAAGGACCCATTAAACTCCGGCCATCCGAAAGCATCGAACGACAAAGCCGCGAAGTCGGCGCCCGTGACGGTGCCGGTCGCCTGCATGCCGACGCCAGCGGCCCCCTGATCGAACGTCACGCGGCCCTTGACCGCCCCTTGATACGCCTCGGCTCCGGCAAGAGCCAATTCCAGACGGCCGCGGTCGCGCATCACCGAAAAGGCCGCATCCTCGAGCTCAAAACGCGAAAAAAGCAGGCGCGCCGCCGATATCCGCAAATCGAGATCGGCCGAGCCAGCGTCCCTCAAATCAAATGGGTCATGATTCCATTGGCCGTCACGCCCGGCAGCAGGCGGAAGGCCGGAAAGAAATGGCCGGAGCGAAAGCCGGTTTGTTGCCAATGTGCCGGAGAGGACCGGAGCCGGGTCGCGTGTCTGGTAGGCCAAGGTTCCTTCGAACTCATTCCCGTCGAACCGCAATCGCAGGCCCGACAGAATCGCACTTCGCGCCGAGACAACGCCATCACAACTCGCTTCAAAATCAGCGAAAGGTCCAGGCAATGGGATCGTGAATCCCGCTTGTTCCAAAATCACCCGCGCCGATGGTGTCGCGGCACGAATGTAGCCGCTGAATTGCCATCCGGGCAGGCTCGCAAGACCGCCATCAACAGAGAACGAGAGAGAGGGTGCGTCGAGCTTCAGGCTCAACGGGGATTGCTGGCCTCGCAAGAGCCCGGCCGGGCTTGCAATCCAAGCGGCAAGTACCGCGGTCTCTCCGCGTATTTGGGCCTGTCCGGTAACGATCGCCGCCGCGCCTGGTTTTCGCCAATCGACCGTCACATTGATGGCGTCAATCGTGACCTCCGGCGAAAGTTGCTTGCTGATCAAGCGCGCGCGGCCATCGACAAGGGTCACGGCGCCAAGTCTCGCTTCATCCGCGGAGGCCGCCTCGGGGGTTGCCGGCGGGGCGTCCGCGGCACGGCCGATCACGCTGTCCGGGGGCATCGGCCGGCCATCGAGATCAATCCGCATATCCGGCTGCCCCAGAGTGGCCGATGTAATCTCGATCCGTCCAGTTAGGAGTGCCGTGAGGCGGACGTATCCTTTGAGAGAGCGCGCATCGATGCGCAGGGCGCCGGAAGGGTCGGTGAAGCTGACGTCGTCGATGCTGACATGGGGTTGCGGCAGGACGACAAAGACCGCGTGGCCTTGCCTAAGAGTGGCAAGCCCAGTTATCCGGCGGATCTGCGAAGCGACCTCGTTGCGCAAAGCTGCATTGGAAAATGCCCAAGGCGCCATCGCCGCCGCAATTGCGGCAAGCAGGGCGATGCCGATAAGAAAGAAGAGTATACGCGTCAAACGTCTGCGGGGCGGCGGGCGGGGATCAGACACGGGCGTTGCCGTTTCGACCATAGCGCTCTGATTGTCCTTGATGGGATTGCGCGAAACAAGAGCACTTTCACGAAAAGACGATCCGGAACCCCGTTACAAGGAACGAAATCAAGAACTCGAACATGTTCCAAAAAAGTTGACTGACTTTTTCGATCTGAACATGCTCTAACTTATTGAATCTGAGCGATTCCTTTTCGATCTGATGATTCCATCTGATAGGGAATCGCTCTCGGATTTTTCCGGGTTTCCATGATGGGTGAAACCGATAAAGCCGAAAAGCGATTTGGTCTTCGACTGTGTCACGATCAAGGCGGAGATCAAAGATCTGCCGCCGGAACAAGCCGATATTCTCAATCTAATGGATGCCGGTCCGTCGGCCCCCCGGGGCACTGGTTGAGAACATATTTCACGGCGCGATCGGGTTCAACCGCCGCCGCCAAAGGCTTACAGTCTCAAATGCTTGGTGTCGGCGCATCCGCGGCGCAGCGCGCCGGCGGCCGGCAATCCACGGGCCGACGATCGTCTGGCGAACTTGCGGCGTCCGTTTTGTAATGGGATTGCTCGTCTCCTGGCGAATCGAACACCGCGCGCAAGAGCGTTGACAGCTGCTCCAATCCAAACGGCTTTTGCAGCACAGCGCGACCAGCGTGGCGAGCTGGCAGACCCGATATGCTATATCCCGTCGTAAAAATAAAAGGACAGCCGCGCGCAGCAAGAAGGTCGGCGACCGGATCAATCCTTAGCAACCCAAGATTGACGTCGAGGATAGCGCCGTCGATCGGTTCGCGGCCGATCAACTCCAGGGCGGTGGAAACTTGCGAGGCGGAACCCGCCACGTCAAAGCCCAGTTCCGGCAGCATCGCTTCCAAAGCGAGCGTAATGAACGGCTCATCCTCAACGATTAAAATACGTTGTCTCTTGGGCAATGCCTGTGGAGCGGCGGCCATGATATTTGCTTCTTGATAACTTCAAATTTGGAGTATTCTGCTCCGCTTGGCGGTCAAAGTCCAGAAAATTAATTATTCATCAATAATTTGATCCGGTTTCCCGCGAGCGGTTTGCCGGAAGACAACAAGGGCCGCCAGCGCGACAAAAAACCAACCGATTATGAGAAGCGTTCCGCCGACGGGAGCCGCCATGGGAAATAGTCTTGTTCCCGCGAGCGCGCGCGTGGCGAGATCGCCGCCAAACCGCTGCCGAAAAGGAACAGCCCCGCCGCACCAAGAAACCAGACGCCGCGTTGCGGCGCCGCAAAAGAGAGCCCGCACACGGCGAGCGACGCCGCCGCGTGGAGCAGCATAAAATTGGCCGCCGTTTGCAGTCTCGGGCCGGGAACGTCATGCGCGGCCGTGGCCACTGAGTTGAGTCAACGCGCGCTGCTCAGGCCCTAGCGCCGCGCCTCACGGGGTGCTCTGGAAATCAAGGCGTGACCGGTGCTCGGCCAAAATTAAGAGTGCTTTCTCTGCTTAAAACGACCAATGGAAATACAAATCATGAAGGTTTCTCCGACGCCGCATCGCGCTATCAACCCTGGAGGATTTTGTGAATCGTCGTGATTTATATATTTTTCTGGGCCTTGAGTTCTTCGCGGTAGTTTGGGCGGGAGCCGTGTTCAGCCTGATTTCGACAAGGCTGTTGGCCGCCGCTTTGGCGGGAGGATTTTTCGTACTCTCCGCCTTCTACATGACTTGGCGGGCCTGGAACTGGCCTGAGTGCTGGCGATCCGCCACCATCTACCCGCTGACCGTGCACCTGTGGGGAGTTTCTCTTCCCATGCTTATAACCCGATTTTTATACGCTGGGGACGCTTTCGCAGAGGTGCGTATCTGGGGACTGAGCGGGCCGCAGTTTCATCGCCTAGCCGGCTGGGTGTTCGCATGTCTGATCCTGTGTACTCTAATTGATCTCGCGCGGGTGCAATGGCGTGAATATGGCCGAAGCTAATTAAGACGGCTTGTTCGTAGACTACGAGTGTTTTGCTCATTTAGCGCTTCGTATTGATCTGCGATGCCATGGAAAAACCCATGGGCCAGAACTTTGAATTAGCCGACAGCGGTGTCGAATGAAATGTCCTAATGTCGGCCAAAATGATCCCGCTCGCGCCGGTCAGGCCGGCCAACGCGGTAGCCGCGCTGGCCCATTTCCGCAGGGTGCCAGGGCTTCGTTTTAGCGGCAGAAGCCGGGCTCCCGTTCCCTCGCTGGTGATAACGGCCCCTCCCTTTGCGATCCCAGCCGCGTCCGCAGCTTGCAAATCTCAAAAAGCGCATTACCCATTTTTATTCCATTTTTAGTATTTAGTCCCGAGAGTTCACTTTGATCGGTCAACCCGGCAGGGAGACGTGCCGATGCATCCGCGTTTCATTGTGTTGGTTTCCACCCTAGCTTTAGCGGGCCTCGCGGGAGGAACGCTCGCGCAAGATAAGGGCACGCTCGAACCCGCTTCGCTGCCCCCGCTCGCGCATCCAGAGGATCCCGCCACGCCGGCGAAGCAACTGTTCGGGCGGGCGGTTGTTCCGGCCGCTTTGGCCGCGCGCACAATCGGCTTTTATTCGCGCGGCTGCCTCGCAGGAGGCGAGGCACTGCCCGTCAACGGCTCTGATTGGCAGGTGATGAGGCTTTCGCGCAACCGCAATTGGGGGCATCCGGCGCTGATCGCCTTTCTCGAACGTTTCGCCAAGAAAGTGCCGGCCGTCAGCCATTGGCCGGGGATTCTCGTCGGCGATATGTCGCAGCCGCGCGGCGGCCCGATGCTCACAGGGCATGCGTCGCATCAGATCGGTCTCGACGCCGACATCTGGCTGACGCCCATGCCAAATCGCGAACTCTCGCGCTTGGAGCGCGAGGAAATGTCGGCGGCGAACATGGTGCGGGCGGACAGGCTTGACGTCGATCCGGCGAAATGGACACCGGACCATCTCGCGGTCATCAAGGCGGCCGCGCAAGACCCGGGGGTGCAACGCATTTTCGTCAACGCGGCAATCAAGAAGGCGCTGTGCCGGGAGGCAGGGAGCGACCGGTCATGGCTGAACAAGGTCCGCCCATACTATGGGCATGATTATCATTTTCATGTTCGCCTCGCATGTCCGGCCGGGGAAGACGCTTGCCGGGACCAAGATCCCGTCCCGCCAGGAGACGGCTGCGATGCCTCGCTTGCTTGGTGGTTTTCGGAAGGGATTATTCATCCCAAGCCCGGCCCACCGGGGAAGCCAAAACCACCCTTGACGATGGCGCAACTGCCCCCCGAATGTGAAAAGGTCCTCACCGCGCGCTGAGGATTTTCGACAAATTATCCGTCAACGCGCACGTTTTTGCGCGCGAGGCAGGATTTACTTCGGATCATCCGCGGCAACGGCGGAGTCGAGGGACTCCAGCGACTGCATTTTTACGTGGTGGATCTTAGTCTTATGGTGGACACTCACGCTGCGCCCCATCACGATAGGCGCTTGGGGCACCACGGCGTGGCGGACGCTCACCGGAACCAAACCGTTCTTAACTGGCACCTGTCCGTTCTTGGCGCCTGCTTTATCTGCCTTAACAACTTTATCTGCCTTAACAATATGTGCTGTCTTACCCTTGGCACCCGCCGTGACGCCGGAATGGTCCCGGGCCATTGCGGCTCCCGTCGCGGTAAGGCTCAAAACAACAAGGATTTTGAAAACATTACAAAATGTCATTCCATGTCTCCAACAAACGGGACTTGGTTACGCAACCACCCGCAACCACCATAACGCCGTGGATGCCAAAATGTTGCGCTGCCGCCACACCTGATTTTTATTTATTTCGAAGCGAAGCATGCTCAGATTAATATGAAGATTTTATTGATTCTGTGCGCTGCCGCACCATCGCACAGCGCTGCCGATAAATTTGGTGCGCTTCGCTTGCGCGAATGTTGCGCCGTCTCTACGGCACCCCGATCCCGATGGGGCAAGCAACGCCGGTTCCGCCGAGGCCGCAATAGCCCTCCGGATTTTTCGCCAGATATTGCTGGTGATAGGCATCGGCGTAATAAAACTCCGGATTATCGCAAATCTCCGTGGCAACCGCGGGAAAGCCGCGCGCCGCCAGTGCTTTCGAGAAGGCCGTCCGGCTTGCCTCGGCCACCGGACGCTGGGCCGCGTCCGCCACATAGATCGCGGAACGGTACTGGGTACCGACATCGTTTCCCTGCCGCATTCCTTGCGTCGGATCATGGTTTTCCCAGAAAGTCTTTAAAAGCGCCTCATAGGAAATCTTTCCGGGGTCGAAAGCCACGAGCACGACTTCGGCATGGCCAGTGGCCCCGGAGCAGACTTCCTCGTAAGTGGGATTTGGGGTGAGGCCGCCTGCATAGCCAACCGCCGTTACATGGATGCCCTCGCCGAGCTGCCAGAATTTGCGCTCGGCTCCCCAGAAGCATCCCATCCCGAACACGGCAATCTCGATCGACGGCGGAAAGGGCGGCTGGAGCTTGTGCCCATTGACGAAGTGGATTTCAGCGGTTGGGACCGGTTCCGGCCGGCCGGGCAGAGCCTCGGCGGCGGTCGGCAAAGACTGGCGCTTGCGGAACAAAAACACGGACCGCCTCCTTCGCGAGCATCATCAATCGTCCCCAAACATGGGCCCGATGCAGCAAACGTACAAGACTACGGCCGGAACCGGCGCGAAAACCAGAGTTGCATATGTTCGCCGCGAGCGGTCATCGGCTGGAATAACCGAATTTTGGCGCTGGTTTGCTGCCAAGCCCGATGAGCAGGCCCCCGATGACACCACACACAATCCAGGTGGGCAACCGCAGAAGATCAACGAAAACGGGGTCCCAAACGACGGGAGGAACACGGCCTTCAATAAAGTCCCGGGCCAAGCCGAATTTCAGAGGCAGCAATGCCATGAAGCTCGCATCGATTGATGTCACGGAGAGTGTTCCAACCGTCACGGAACGCGTTGCGTCAACAATCAGCGTGACGAAGGCGGCGGCCAGCAAGCAAAGTCCCAAAAGACGCAAAACTAGCCGAAACATGATTTCCGTCCATCGCCCCTGGATAGAATGCCCGAGCGGGAAAACCCTGAATAAGATCCGAACACTGATGAAACCCCAGCCGGATTTTAATCAGAAGATGCCCCTTCCCATCTCGGGTCTCGCCAACGGAATTGCGCACGCCTTGAGCATGTCCATAAACGGCTTAATCGGTATTTTCAATTCCTAAAATTGAGCAATTCCTAGTCTCCCGTGTGATTTCGCGGGATGGAGAAGCGCTCTCCAGATTTAGTACAGAATAAGCTTCCATGCAGAAATTAAATGCATCCGGCCAATTTCATTAGCCAAGCCGCTGGACTTTGGCCGTAGGGCCGTTCTTTATCCGGTCAATGATGTTCCGATTGCGTTCAATCAGCCCAGCGCATATACACTACGCTACATTCCCTTCTTGGATATTTTCTTGAGCTTCGCTGGAGGCATTCCGCGAACAAGGCGGAATATTCCGTTTCGAGCGCAAATCCGTATTGGAGCGCAAAAGGAGAAAACATATGAGCAATGCGCCGCTGATGCCCAAGGCCACCGCCGTTTGGCTCGTCGAGAATACGTCGCTCACCTTCGAACAGATCGCCAATTTTTGCAAGCTTCATCCGCTGGAGGTGAAGGGCATAGCCGACGGTGAAGTCGCCGCTGGGATCAAGGGACATGATCCGATCACCTCCGGCCAGTTGACCCGCGAGGAAATTGCGGCGTCGGAAGCGAATGAGAAGCGCCTGTTGCAACTCGCGGTCTCGAAGGTGCGGCTACCCGAACCAAGCCGAAAGCGTGGCGCTCGTTACACGCCTCTGTCGCGGCGGCAGGATCGTCCTAATGCGATTCTCTGGCTGGTCCGCAATCATCCCGAGTTGAAGGATGCGCAGATCATGCGTCTTGCCGGCACCACGAAAACGACGCTGCAAGCGGTCCGCGAACGGACGCATTGGAATTCGGCGGCGTTGACGCCGATCGACCCAGTCACCCTCGGGCTTTGTTCGCAAATGGATCTCGATTTGGAAGTCAACCGCGCCGCCAAGGATCGTCCACCGGTCGAGGAGGACCGCGGTCAAACCCTGGTACCCAGTGAAGTTACGACTCGCGAAGCGCCTCAACAGCCAACAACCGAAGCGGGTGTTTTTGGCGTGTCCAATGTCGAAAAACCCGGATCGGATCCCAAGATCAACGTCGATTCCGTTTTTGCCAAGCTGACCGACCTCAAGGTCAAGGAATAAACTTTGCGTCAAGCCGGAAAATCCCGGTCTCCGGCCTTGATGCATATTCAGGGGGCCGTCTCGCCACGCGAAACCAGCAAATCTGCCTTCGCTCCCCGCTTGATGAATTGTTAGTCCGAATCAGGCATCAAACATGGCTATCGAGGACCCGCCGGACGAGCCGGTTTTGCCGCCGACGATGACTGTGCCGGAGACAAACATGACGAAATCAACCAGACTTTGGAGCTGCGCCTGGCTTTGCTACGTGAGTTTGGCAGCGGCGCTTGGCATCGGCCCGGCGCATGCCGCCGATCTCGCTCCGGGGCCCGGGCCGGGCCCGGGGCCTGAAATGGTCCCCGCCGTGGAAATTGCTGGGCCCCCTTATGGCTATTTTAGCCCCGTCCTCGATCCAAGATGCCGGATCGTTCCCATGCCCCAAGCAAACCTTGTTGGCGACACCGTGCGTTTTCGACCCACTGTGGTTTGCCAGTCGCGGGGCATGTATGAGGATTCCGTCCTGTTTCCGTAACGCCCGTCTAGCCCTCAGCGGCTTGCGCCCGGCACGTCAAGAAAACCTCGGTCCCCGCCGGGCCTTGGCCAATGCCCGGGACAGCTCGGTCGCAAAATCCGCTTTGTCCGCAGGTCCGAGAAAAGCCGCGATCTCCACCGCCTCGCCACGTGACACGAGTGCGAGCTTCTGTACACCAGACTCATCGTCCTGCTCTTGTTCCAGCCGGACGAAGGCTGGATTGAAGCGCCATTCCGCCCGCTCGCCCTTAGCGCTGACCTTGGCGAGCAGGAGTTCGAAAAAAGTAACTTCCACATCTTCATAGGCGCGAGCGGCACGAAAACTGGCACGAAAGGCAAAATAGAAAATCGCGACGTCGATCCCCATGAAACCCGCGACCGGCCAAGCCCCTAAGAATACAAAGGGCAGAGTCGAACAAAGGCTGGCACCTGTAAAAATCCCCATCAGCACGCGAAAATTGCGCCGGTCCAGAGAACGGTGCGGCTTCAGCCGCACCGAGAGGAGCCGCAAATTTTCAGGCCCGCCAGCCAAAATTTCTCCCGACATCGGATTTCCTCAATAAAAGCCTGGCCCCCCTTGCCCTCCAGCGCGGGAGGATTTTAAATCGCGCGGCCGCGCGAAGGGAACATTGTGATCAAACGATCTGAGGCCAAAATTCCTGTCAGAGCCGCCATCACGCCCAACACAATTCCCGAACGAGCGGATTGACGCGATCGATAAGGAAACGCTCTCATTCAAACAATTGTCGCATGGCTTTATCGAAAATGCCGGTCAACTTTTCCGGAACAGGCTCAGGCTTATAAAGCTGAACCATGTAGCAATCGAAAAAGTCGATCAATTTTTTCGAGACATGCGCTTATGCAGCGTCGATGACGATATCCGGAAAGACCGCCAGGCGCTCGCCGAAGCTGCAAAGCACGCGGCAAACGAAGCCAAGCGCTGTGAGGGCGGCCGAAATTTTCCGGCGTTTCGAAGCCGCCGATCCGCACCCGAAAGGCGAACTCGACTATATCAATCCGTTTACGCTTCTCGTTGCGGTCGTGCTTTCGGCGCAGGCGACCGATATAGGGGTCAACAAGGCCACAGGCGCGCTGTTTGCCCTCGCCGACAGCCCGGACAAAATGCTTGCGCTCGGCGAGGAAAAGCTCCGCGGCATGATCAAGACGATCGGCCTTTACCGCACCAAGGCAAAGAACGTTATCGCCTTGTCGGAGCGTCTCATCAAGGATTTTGGCAGCGAGGTTCCGGCAAACCGCGAAGCGCTGGAATCGCTTCCGGGCGTTGGCCGCAAGACCGCCAATGTGGTCTTGAATATCGCTTTCGGCATGCCTGTCATCGCCGTCGATACGCATATATTCCGCGTCGCAAACCGCATTCCCCTGGCGCCCGGCAAGACACCGCTTGATGTCGAACGCGGGCTTGAGAAGATCATTCCCGGCGCCTTCAAGCAGCATGCGCACCATTGGCTGATCCTGCATGGCCGCTATATCTGCAAGGCCCGCCGCCCGGACTGCGCGCGCTGCCTCATTTCCGATTTATGCCGATGGAAGGATAAAACGGCTTGATTACCTCGTCTGTGATCCGCCGGGCCACGTAAAATCCGCGAGCGAGGCAAAACAGCGGTCCGCCACCACGGCGAGCAGCGCGACGAGAAAAGCTCCCTCCAAGACATAGGCTGGGTTCGACGCGGAAAGTCCCTCGATGATGGGAGAGCCGAGCGATAAAGCGCCGGCGGCGGAGGCGATCGCCGCCGTACCGATATTGATGATGACCGCATTGCGAAGGCCGGCGAGAATGAAAGGAACCGCGAGCGGCAGCTCGATTAGCCATAAAACATCAAGCGGCGAAAAGCCCATTCCCATCGCCGACTCGCGGATAGCGGCAGGGACCGCGTGCAGGCCCGTCAGCGTCGCCTCGATGACGGGAAAAATGGCATAGAGGCAAAGCGCCACGAGGGCGGGGGCGGCGCCATAGCCTAACATTGGGATCGTCAGCGCGAGCACCGCGACCGGTGGAAACGTCTGCCCGATGGCGGCAAGCGCGCTGATCATAGCGGCGAATTCGCGGCCGCTTTTGCGCGTCACGAATATGCCCAGTCCAATCCCAATCGCCGCCGCGGCAAAACTTGAGATCGCGACAAGCTCCACATGGGCGAGCGTGAGTTCGAAGAAGCTCGCACGCGTATAGATTGGCCGCGGATCGCCGGGAAAAAGCCAGCGCATGAGCGGTTCGGCCTTCGGCATAAGGACCATCGCTATGATCAAAAAAAGCGAAAGCCAGAGCCCCGTTCCGCGCCCCAACCCAGTCAAGGCTGTGGTGAGCATTCCGCGATCAGAGCGCATCGCGCCTCGCGATAATATCGGCTAAGTGGATTACACCGAGCCGCGCCCCATTCTCATCCACGACACAAAGAGACGAAGAGCGGCGCGCCAGCATCAGGTTCAGGGCCTCCTTTAGGCTCGCTCCAGCGGCAATCGTCGCGGCTACGGCGGCGTTGCCTCGTTTCATAAGTTTGCGGACTGGCACGAGGTCGAGAAGACGGAGCGGCAAATCTTCGCCACCCACAAAGCCGCGCACGAAATCATCCGCCGGTGCCAGAAGAATAGCAGCCGGGGTGCCTGTCTGGATGAGCCGCCCGTTGTTCATCACCGCGAGGCCGGTTGCGAGCCGCAAGGCTTCGTCCATGTCATGGGTGACGAAGACGATCGTCTTGGCGGTGCGAGCGTGAATGGCGGCAATTTCGTCTTGCAACGCCGCGCGGCTCACCGGATCGAGCGCCGCGAAGGGCTCGTCCATCAAAACGATGTCCGGATCGGCGGCAAGCGCGCGGGCAACGCCGATCCGTTGCTGCTGACCGCCGGACAATTGCCTCGGATAGCGGGCCAGTAGGGCTCGGTCGATACTCAGCAGAGCGACAAGCGCGTCGAGCCGCGCGGCACATTGCGAAGGGCTCCATTTGAGGAGGTGAGGCACCGCCAGAATGTTATCGGCCGCCGTCCAATGCGGAAAAAGCCCCGCTGATTGGATCACATAGCCGATCCCGCGCCGGAGCTTTTCAGGGTCGATCGTGCGAATGTTTTGGTTATGCACTTCGATTTCCCCTTTGTCGGGAACAATCATCGCATTGATCATGCGCAGCACCGTTGACTTGCCGCAGCCGGATGGCCCGACCAGGACGAAAAAACTGCCGCTCTCGATCTTCAGCGAAAAATCGAAGACCGCCGGCGTGGCGCCAAAAGTCTTCGACACGTTGCAGAGCACGATCACAGTCTTCTCCGCGCAAGACCAAGCAATGTTTCAAAGAAAAAATTCGCAATAAGCGCGAGCAGGATGATCGGAAACGCGCCGATCAGGACCAGATCGAGCGCATATTGTCCAATGCCTTGAAAGATGAAGGTGCCAAGCCCGCCCGCGCCGATCAAGGCGGCGACGCTTGCCAAGCCGATCGCCTGGATCGTCACGACCCGCAACCCGGACAGGAGTGCTGGCAAGGCGAGCGGCAATTCGACCTCGATGAACATTTGCCGCGCATCAAAGCCGATGGCTGCGGCCGCGTCCTTGACCTCCAGGGCGACTTCGCTCAACCCCGTATGAAAGCTGCGCACCAGCGGCAGCAAAGCGTAGAGCGTCAAGGCCAGGATCGCGGGCGCCGGGCCGGTTCCATTAATCCCGAGCGCGCGCAGGAAAGGCATCGCTTCGCTCAATCTTGTCATGGGCGCGATCAGCACACCGAAAAGCGCGATCGACGGAATCGTTTGCACGATGCCAAGGCTCGCAAAGACAAAACCGGCCGCGGCTTTCTTGCGCAAAACAAGCACGGTCAGAGGCACTCCGATGATTAGAGCGGCGATGACCGCGGCGCCGACAAGCCCGAGATGGCGCCAAAGCTCGGTTAAGAAAATGCTCCTTATATTCGAAAATTCCCTGACGAGCGCGAGATGATCGAAATCGCCAGCGGCGGTCATCCCTATTAAGCCCGCGCACAATACGGCCCCCAGGGAGATGCGGACGAACAAACCGAAGTTTCCTCTTTGCACGGCATCGACGATCGCGAGGAGCGAGACGCTTGCCAAGATCCAGAAAGCGGGGCCAAGCGACACCCGCGCGGCGGGCGGGCCGGCTTGCATCAGGATTGCCGCGAAGTGGCCAGCGCCAGCGATGCTCCCCCAAAGGATCAAACCCGCTGCCAGGATCGTTGCGAAGGCGCGGTGTCCTTCGTTCCGCACAAAACTTGCGATCGCCAATCCGCAAAGCCCTGCCATCGCGGCCGAGGCCTCATAGGCTGGGCCTTGAAAGACCGAATAGGCGAAGCCGTTTGCGAGCCGGTTTTGCGCGTGGTTCAAAAAACCACAGGAAAAAATCGCGGCGAAGCCAAGACAAGAGAGCGTCAGGAGAACGCGGTTATGTAGGTTAGGCATCCGGGCCAGTCCGCGTTCGAAAATGAGATTGACGGCGCTTATCGCAAGAGCCCTTGCACGCGAAAAAATTCGCGTGCCACGGCGCCGGTATCGGCACCCTCGACCGCAACTTTTTCGTTCAAATCACGCAGGGCCGCAAGATCGAGTTTCGCGAAGACAGGGTCGAGAATATCCCTGATTTCCGGACGGCTCGCGAGGCTTGCTTCCCGGATCACGGGGGCCGGTGCATAGACCGGCTCGGCATGGCGTATATCTTCGAGCGCGTGAAGATCGAGGGCTTTGAGGGCGCCATCCGTGGCATAGGCCATCGCGGCATTCACGCCCGAAATTCCGTCTGCCGCCGCTTTCATCGTGGCCACGGTTTCGCCGCCCGAGAGAACGAGAAGCTGGCGGGCATTAAGCTGGAAGCCATAGCTCGCCTCGAAGGCGGGCAGGCCAGCGGCGCTCTCCACGAATTCCGCCGAAGCGGCAAGTCTCACCCGATTGCCGTCCCGCACAAAACTGGCGAAATCCTCCATGGTGCGCAGCGCTTGTTCCCGCGCCAGCACGGCCGGGACCGCGATCACCCAGCTATTGTCGGCCGGCGCCGGGGCGAGCCACACTAGGCGGTTTGTCTCATAATCAAGCTTTGCCGCGCGCGCAAAACCGGCCGCCGCGTCCTTCCAGACAGGATCGCCGTCTTCATGAAAGAAAAACGCGGCATTGCCTGTATATTCCGGGCAAAGGTCGATCGCGCCCGACAAAAGCGCCGCGCGCAGTATCGAAGTTGGTCCAAGTCTCAGACGGTTCTCCGCGGCGATTTGGGCTTGCCCAAGCGCGAGCAGGATCATTTCGCCCAAGAGCCCGCCTTCGAGATCGAGTTTCGAACCGACAACGACGGGCGGCACGGCAGAGCTTGACCGCGCGAATGGGGTTGTGGCGATGCCAGCTAGAAACACGCGCCGCGTCGGCATGTCATACCACGATGGTCAGCCGCTCGGCGGCGCGGGTGATGCCGGTATAGAGCCAGCGGTTGCGGTGTTCGCGAAACGCGAAGCTTTCGTCGAACAAGATGACATTGTTCCATTGCGAGCCTTGCGCCTTATGCACGGTCAGCGCATAGCCATAATCGAATTCATCCGAGTCCCGGCGGATTTTTGGGCTAAGGCTTTCTTCGAGCCCCTGAAAGAACTCCGGCAGAACGCCGATGCGCAGCGGCTTGCGGGCCGGATCATCCTCCGGCACGACATTCAGCGAGAGCTTCTTCTTGCGGGTCGGCGCAATGGTTTTGACGAGCCAAATCCCGCCGTTCAAGAGCCCCTTTGTTTTGTCGTTCCGCAGACACACTAGCCTGTCGCCGGGAGCCGGAAATTGATCGGCGTGGCCGAAGAGTTCGCGCATCCTTTTGTTGTAGGAGCGCCGCGTGCGATTGAGGCCGACGAGCAGCTGATCGGCCGCGGTCACCGCGCCGGAATCGATGCTGCTGCGCTCGATAACTTGGCTCTCGCCATAGTTTCCAAGGGACAGCCTGCCGCCTTCGCGTACCAGCATCGACATTTTGATGATGGGATTATCCACCGCCTGGCGGTGGACCTCGGTCAGCATCACATCCGGCGCGCCTTCGGTGAAAAAGCCGCCGCCCTTGACCGGCGGCAGTTGCGCCGGATCGCCGAGGACGAGCACGGGTTTGCCGAAAGACAACAGGTCGCGCCCGAGGTCCGCATCGACCATCGAACATTCGTCGATGATGACGAGGCATGATTTCGTCACGGCGCTGTCTTCGTTGAGAACGAATGATGGCTCTTCCGTATCCGTTTCGCGCGGCCGGTAGATCAGACTGTGGATCGTGCCCGCGCCGTCACAGCCCCTGGAACGCATAACGAGCGCGGCCTTGCCGGTGAAAGCCGCAAAGGCGACAGAGCCGTCGGCATCCTCGGCGATTTTCTTGGCGAGCGTGGTCTTGCCGGTGCCGGCATACCCAAAGAGCCTGAACACTTGCGGCTCGCCGCATTTCAACCACGCGCCGACGGATTTCAGCGCCTCTTCCTGCTGCGGCGTCCAAATCATCCGTGTTCCGTTCCGGCGTTCATCGGCTTTCGGGACTTCGTTTCAAATCACCCAAGAAAATACCACGGCAGATCCTAATCCGGGGCGCACCCCTTGCCTGTGGTTGCATGCACGGGTTAAAGCCCATGACGAGAAGCGGACGTGGCGAAACAGGTAGACGCAAGGGACTTAAAATCCCTCGACCTTTGGTCATACGGGTTCGACTCCCGTCGTCCGCACCATGGCTCTCGCACGCGCGGCGCAACCCTTAGCCGGATGCCGGTTTTCCAAACCTTCAAACGACACGCGTTCAAGAAAAGAGCAGCGTGGAGAGCTTTTTCCGGGCGCTGACCGTGGCGGGATCCATTGGCCCCCAGGCGTCGAAAAATTGCAGCAATTGCTTGCGCGCGCCATCGTCGTTCCAAGCCCGGTCGCGTTTGACGATGGCAAGCAGTTCGGCGGCCGCCTCCTCGCGCCGGTTCTGGGCGTTGAGGAGGATCGCGAAATCGAACCGCGCCTGATGATCCTCGGGATTGGCGGCGATCCTTTTCACTAGCTCCGAAGAATCCCCAACCGCGGCGGCTTGTTCGGCGAGGTCGAGCGCGGCCTTGGCGGCAATGATCACCGCATCGCGCTCGCCGCCCGCGGCAACCGAGGCCAGAAGCTTCTTGGCGCTTTCGATTTCGCCCGAGGCAACGAAGAGTTTCGCCAAACCGGCCACGGCGGCGGGATCGCCGGGTTGTTCCGCGAGAATCGCGGCATAAAGCTCCGCCGCCCCTTCACCATCGCCGGCGGCGGCCAAGGCCTCGGCGTCTGCCAGACGATCGGCATCATCCGCGATCGGGCCCGCGAGCCGCTCGATGAAGCCTTTGACCTCTCTTTCCGGCAAGGCGCCCATGAAACCATCGACCGGCTGGCCGCGCTGAAAAGCGATCACGGCGGGGATGGAGCGGACCCCAAGGCGGCCCGGAATTTCCGGATGCTCGTCGATATTCATCTTGACAAGCTTGACCTTGCCGCCTGCCGCCTTGACGGCCTTTTCGAGAATTGGCGCGAGCTGTTTGCAGGGTTCGCACCAGGGCGCCCAGAAATCGACCAGGACCGGCTGCCGCGCCGATTCCGCAATGACATCGGCGCTGAAGCTCGCCGTGGTGGCATCCTTTACGAGCGGCGAAGCCGTAGCTTGTGGCTTGGCCTGGCCGCTTGCGGCTTGGCCGCCTTCCTTACCCCTGCCGAGGCCGAATAGTCCCGCCATGTTCCGGCTCTCCCCCTGGCGCCTACTAAGAGTCGATCGGCGCGCCATCCCAGATACTTCACCGACTAAATGCGTCTTTGGCGGCGAAACCGCAACTATCCTTTGCGTTTTACATTCGGGTTTTGCCTTTGTGTTTTGAAGTGGCCTTTCCTTTCCCCCAGTCTCCCCTTACATTGCATGGGCGGAGCTGCGGGGTGCGTGTTGGATCTGTATTCCCGGGGCCTTATCGATCTCAAAGGGAGCTGTCCCTGGCCTCGCTCGTGGGCTTGGCCACATGGCGCCCACCTACGTTGTAGGTTCCCGGGATCGATATCCCACGGCCATCGCGGCCCCGCGCATTTCATGGTCCAGCCGGTTTGCCATGTCCCTCACCCCCTCCAAACCGGCCCTGCGCGCGCAGGCCTTGGCGCGCCGCAGCACGACCTCCGCCGAGGCCGCGGCAGCCTTCGCGGCGCATCTCGCGGCCGAAGGCCTCGCTCTTGTTGAGCGGTTGCGCCCCGCTACCGTCTCGGTCTATTTTCCGCTCAAAGCCGAGCCTTCGACCTTGCCGCTCCTCGAAATCCTCGGGCAAGCCGGGGTCAAAACCGCTTTGCCGGTCACCGGACGACTTGGCACGCCCCTCGTGTTCCGGCTCTGGCGCCCCGGCGAGCCAACCGTGAAAGGAAAAATGGCGATCAGCGAGCCTTTGCCCGAGGCGCCCGAGACGGCGCCGGATCTCTTGTTCGTGCCATTGGCGGCCTTCGATCGCACGGGGCACCGGATCGGCTATGGTGCCGGCTTCTATGACCGGACTTTGGCGGGGCTGCGCGCCACAAAGAACATCTTCGCGGTGGGCGTCGCCTATGCAAGCCAGGAATATCCCGAAGTCCCGCACGACGCGCATGACGAAAGGCTCGATTACGTGCTGACGGAGCGTGAGTTGATCGACTGCCGGGTCAAGCCTTAGCATGCGCCTCCTCTTCATCGGTGACATCGTTGGCCGCGCTGGCCGCGCGGTTCTTTTGGATCATTTACCCAAACTGCGCGATGCGTGGAGCCTCGATTGCGTGATCGTC
Source organism: uncultured Methylocapsa sp. (assembly GCA_964440215.1). Lineage (GTDB taxonomy): Bacteria > Pseudomonadota > Alphaproteobacteria > Rhizobiales > Beijerinckiaceae > Methylocapsa. The sequence goes on along the minus strand of CAYTRB010000012.1, from coordinate 15,138 downwards.
AATGGCGAAAACGCCGCCGGCGGCTTTGGGATCACCGAGGCGATCTGCGCCGATTTTCTCGCGGCGGGCGCCGATTGCGTGACCCTTGGCAATCATGCCTTCGACCAGCGCGAGGCGCTCGTCTTCATCGCCCGCCAGCCGCGGCTGATCCGGCCCCTCAACTATCCGCGCGGGACACCAGGCGGCGGCGCCAATCTCATTGAAACACTCTCGGGCGCCCGCGTGCTTGTCATCAATCTCATGGGCCGCATTTTCATGGATGCGATGGACGACCCCTTTGCTTCGATTGAACATGAACTCGCGGCTTGCCCACTGGGCGCGGGCTGCGATGCGTCGGTTGTCGATTTCCATGCCGAGGCATCGAGCGAAAAGCAAGCCTTCGCGCATTTTATCGATGGCCGTGTCTCGCTGGTCGCGGGCACTCACACCCATGTGCCGACCGCCGACCATCAAATCTTGCCGCAGGGCACGGCCTACGTGACCGACGCAGGCATGACCGGGGATTATGATTCGGTGATCGGCATGGAAAAGGAAGAGCCAATCCGCCGGTTTACAACCAAGCTGCCAGTTGCGCGGTTCGAGCCGGCGTCCGGCCAAGCGACCCTTTGCGGCATCGCGGTCGAACTCGATGGCAAGGGCCTTGCCACAAAAATCGCGCCGGTGCGGATCGGCGGCAGACTCTCACAAGCGCGCCCGGAATTCTGGGAACCGGCTTAGCAAAGAGGCACATCGCCAGTTTCGGTTGCGGTGTCTTTCCCTGTTTTACACACCGGGGGAATAGCCTCGATCGGATTTGGGTCATAGCGTCCGCAATGATTGAAGGTGTCTTCGCGGAGGCCTGCTAGTTTTCCGACTCCGCAAGCATGTGGTCGACGGGCCGGCTGAGCTGCTTGAAGATGAAGTTCGGAGCGACACGGCTCATGATCTTGAGGACGTTGCTAAGACCGGGCCTGATTTCAGGCGTGCCCTTCTCGATCCCGGCGATCGCCAGGCTAACCAGCTTCTCTACGGGCATGGGTTTGAAACCACCGATGTCTTGATCGCTGAAATCGCCGTGAAAAAGCGGCGTTTCGGTCCCGGGAGGCGCCAGTTCGAACACGGCGACCCGCGTGTTCTTGAGCTGCATCCGGAGCGCCTGCGTATAGGCGTGGATCGCCGCCTTCGTTGCGCAGTAGATAGGAGAGATCGCCATCGGGACGAAAGCTAGTCCGGATGAGACGTTCACGATGGCAGCCGCCGGCTGTTTCTTCAGATGCGGCAAGAATTGCGACACCATCCAGATCGTGCCGTTCAGATTGATCTCGATTTCGCGAGTGATGCCTTCGAGGTTCGATCTGGTCTGATGCAGATTGATCTTCCGCATGATCCCTGCGTTGTTTACCAGTATGTTGAGATTGGGGTATTGCGCTGTGACCTCTTCGTAGAGATCGCGAATGGCACTCGGGTCACTCACATCGCTTTGGATTGTGTTCAGGCCGGGCAGTTTCGCGCGCACCGCGCCGAGATTTGACTGATCGCGGCCGGTGACGATGACGGTGTTGCCGCGCTTCAGAAGTTCGGCGGCAAGTTCGAGCCCAATGCCGGACGAACCGCCGGTGATGAGGATCGTGTTATTGGTCATCTTCATGATACGCGGCTCTTTTCTCAAATTTATCGGAATGCTTCGGAGAGTTGGAGCGTGCCTCGGTCGAAAGCATTAGAACGCAGGTTTCGAAACCGGCTCCGGCCATATCACCTATTTGAGAAAAACATAGATATCCGCTTCGAGGTTTGTGTCATCCGGCTCCGTCGTGTCGGTGAGATATTCCTCGATGAATCGATTTTGCGATTCGAGGCCTTTTTCATCGAGAAAAGCGGTGATCAGCTCATAGGTCGAATCGATATCGTCATAGGCGCCGCGATGCAGAAATTTGATCGCTTTGCCGGCGGGCGACTCGCCGATTTTTACACCAGCCGAGAGATCCTTGGCCTCGGGATTTCCGGCAAGCGGCACCATCGCCTCGAACTGAAAGCTTTTGTCGTCGGTTGCCAGAAACACGGCGAAAGGGTGTCCCGCTTGCGTTAATCCCGCTTTTTTGACCGCTGCGTCGACTTTGGCGAGCTCACTCTGCACGGATTTGAAACCATTCGCCCATTCCGCGTTCGCGCTTATATAGGCGACCGGGCGTGGTGCGAGTTCGAGCGTCGTCGCGGAGTTATCGTCCGGCACCCCCGGCGGAGGTTTGGCGCCAGTGTCGCCAGGCGCGGATGGTGTGCCGGGGACCCCAGGCGCGGGAGTCCCCGCAGCCTGCTGCGCGAGGACGAGCGCGGGCTGCAAGGCCAGCATCGCCAGACCCAGGCCGAAGACGAGTCCAAGGCCCGGCAAGCGGGTAAAGTTGCCTATCCTCATGTGCCGCTCCTGCCGCTCGGGAAATGTGTGAAGCTCTGTTTCGCGCCCAATTGGGATCGCTTCAAGGGGGAATCGCTCATGATCCCTGTTTCTTTATTTTCTTTAATGATCATGTCTAAAATATATGCAGCTTTTTGGGGTTGTGCTCTCCCTGGGCGTGGCTGAAACGTGGCCTATCGTTGCATAAAAGCGCAAGAAGCTGCGATAAAACTCGCAACTAAGAACAGGTTTTCTATATATGAATGCGAATTCATGCCGCGCTTGGGCTTCCACTAGACGGACGCCTTGACCGGCCTTGGTCAAGGCGGGTTTGCGCAAGCCATGGGAGGCACAGGCCGCGCTTCCAGCAAGGCACCGCCAAAGTTTGGCAAAATCCGAATGAAGCCATACGCCGGATGAATGGCCAATGCATGTTATGCCTTAAATGTATGCGTGAATGAATGGATCTGTCCTCTTGAGCCCTCTCGCAAATCGGCCCGTCGCCAAGTTGAACGGGATCGGCAATGAAATTTTGGTTCTCGATCTGCGCGGCACTGGCTTGACCGTCAGCGGGGAGGAAGCGCGCGCGATTTCCCGCGGCAAAGCCCTTGCGTTCGATCAGCTCATGGTCTTGCATGCGCCGCGCTCGGCTGGTGCCGATGCCTTCATGACCATCTATAATAGAGATGGCTCGCAAGCCGAGAGTTGCGGCAATGGGACTCGCTGCGTCGCCTTTATACTCACGCGTGGCACGCCGCGCGACAAGCTGGTTTTGGAGACCGTTACCGCGCGGCTTGAATGCTGGCGCCGGGCCGAGACGGTTTTCACCGTCGACATGGGCCGCCCGCGATTGGCCTGGAACGAAATCCCGCTCCGCGATCCGTTCCATGATACACGCAAAATCGAATTGCAGATCGGTCCCATCGATGCGCCCATCCTGCACACGCCCTCGGCCGTGAACATGGGCAATCCGCACGCGATCTTTTGGGTCGGCGACATCGAGGCCTTCGATCTGGCAAAAATCGGCCCCCTGCTTGAGAATCATCCAATCTTTCCCGAGCGCGCCAATATTTCGCTCGCTCACGTCATCACCCGCGAACACATTGCGCTAAAAGTTTGGGAGCGCGGCACCGGCTTGACCCTCGCCTGCGGCTCGGCCGCTTGCGCTGCACTCGTTGCGGCCGCACGGAAGGGCCTCACCGGCCGCCGCGCCGTCGTCAGCCTGCCCGGTGGCGATCTCGATATCGAATGGCGGGAGAGCGATGGAAGCGTCTTGATGACCGGCCCGGTCGAATTCGAATTCGAGACGCTTCTTGACGCCGCCCTCTTCAAGGACATCGCCGCGTGAACTTACCCGAGCGCGATCCGAAAAATGTCGAAGTCCTGACCTTCGGCTGCCGGCTCAATCTCGTCGAGTCCGAGGCGATGCGCCGTGCCGCGCTGGCGCAGGGCAGAACCAATCTCGTGATCATCAACAGTTGCGCGGTGACGGCGGAAGCAGTCCGGCAGGCGCGGCAAACCATTCGCCGCGTCAAGCGGGAGCGGCCGGGAGCCGAGATCATCGTCACCGGCTGTGCCGCCGAGATCGATCCCGCTCAATTTTCCGCCATGCCGGAAGTTCTCCGCATCATCGGCAATGCGGAAAAAACCAATCCGGCGAGTTGGAAAGACGATGGCGGCGCTGGTATCGCGGTTTCCGGCATCATGTCGGTGAAAACCGGCCCGCATGTTTTGAGCGAGGGCGTCGAGGATCATACCCGCGCTTTTCTCGCGGTGCAGACGGGTTGCGATCACCGCTGCACCTTTTGCATCATCCCATTCGGGCGCGGCCCCTCCCGCTCGGTGCCGATGGACGAGGTTATTCTTGCGGCTCAACGCTTAACGCGCAAAGGCTTTCGCGAGATCGTCCTGACCGGCGTCGATCTCACCTCCTATGGCGCGGATTTATTCGGCGCCCCCAAGCTTGGCGAACTTGTCACGGGCATCTTGCGGACGGCACCGGATCTCGAACGGCTGCGGCTGTCCTCGATCGATTGCATCGAGGCGGACGCAGACCTCATCGATGCTTTCGCCAATGAGCCGCGCCTCATGCCGCATCTTCATCTTTCGCTGCAATCCGGCGATGATCTGATTTTAAAGCGCATGAAGCGGCGCCATAGCCGCGCGGACGCCATACGTCTATGCGCCGGGCTGCGAAGAATGCGGCCGGAGATGGTGTTCGGCGCCGATGTCATCGCCGGTTTTCCGACCGAGACCGAGGCGATGTTTCAAAACACGCTCGCGCTCGTCGCCGATTGCGGCATGACCCTTCTTCACGTCTTTCCCTTTTCCGCGCGGCCCGGAACCCCGGCCGCCAAAATGCCCCCCGTCGCGCCGCAAATCGTGAAAGCAAGGGCCAAGCGCCTGCGCGAGGCCGGCGAGGCGGCATTGCGCGCGCATCTTTCGGCCCAAACCGGCAAGACGTTTCGCGTGCTGACGGAGCGTGGCGGCACCGGCCGCACCGAAGATTTTTCGCGGGTGAAAATTGGCGGCGTTCCGCCCTCGCAGATGATCGATGTGGTCATTGCCGGGAACGATGGCATAATGCTCGAAGCGCTGGGCCGGCCGTAGAGCAGAAAGCGCAGACTGGCGTCAAAAACCCGTTATTACCGACATTTGCAGTTCAGCCTCCCATCACCGTAATTCACCTCGGCGGCAGGCTTGAGAAATAAGCCGCGATGGCCTCCATCTCCGCTTCCGTCAAATTGCGAGTCATGAAGCGCATCTCTTTATGTACACGCCTGCTGGTTTGGAATGCGTGTAATTGATTGAGGAGGTAAGGCGCATTTTGGCCGGCGAGAATGGGCACTTCGCCAAAGCGCGCGATCCCGTCGGCGCCGTGGCAGGGCACGCAGCCCGAGATCAGTTCGGGAACCGAAGGCTGCGCGCAAGCGGGGGCGGCGACAAACAGCGCAGCAACGAGAATCATAATTTTATGATCGTTCATGCCAACAGCTATGCGATCGGATACGGGCTCATGGCAAGGTGAGCGGCTATCTATCCAACGGATTGACGACCGTAACGTTGCAGGCGTCGAAGTCTGCGGTGTTGCGGGTGACGACACTCGCGTTCCGGCAATAGGCAATAGCCGCGATCATGAGATCGGCCGTCGCCGCCGGCCGGCTGGTCCGCCTGCAGGCCGCGAAAATTTCCGCATAAGCGAGGGCCGCCTCCTCATCGAACGGGAGCACCCGCCGGTCAAAATCCTGCTGGAACATGGCCTGTGCCGCAGCTTCAAGGCCGAGGCGGCGGCGGCCCTCTGGCAGGATCGCGATGCTGGAGAGGATCTCCGCCTGGCAGATGGACGCGGTGAACAGCAGCTCCATAGGCTGCCCGGTGACAAACGCCGCCACCTCCGGAGCAGGCCTTGCAGCCATCATGGTGGAGAGGATGTTCGTATCGAGGACGAACATCAGCCGAAGCGGGGCGGCTCGCGGGCGACAGCGCGCGGGGGCAGCTCCAGATCAACGCCGCCAAGCGGCGCGAAAAGTGCCTGGATACGCTCATAGAGATTAGCACACCTCCGGCGTCCCGATGCGCTTAGGGCCGTCTGCAGGATTCGCCTTGCCTCGGCCTCCATGGAGTGACCGTGTTCCGCCGCGCGGACGCGCAAGTGTTCCTTGATCGCCGGATCAAGATTGCGGATGGTAATACTGCTCACGGACTCGCCTGACCTTTTGAGATCATTGTAATCAATGCAATCATTGATGCCAAATGACCAGGGCAATCTCAACGCTCCTAAAACTCTCCCCCGGTCTCTTCGCTATCCAGCGGATCAACGACACCGCCGATGAGATTGGACTCGAACAATCTTTCCGAGGTCAGCGCCCGGCGCAGCGGACGCAGGCGCTGGTGCGTCTTTGCAATCTCATCTTCAAGTGCCAAGAGTGCCGTCCGCGCCTCGGCGGCACTTACCGCGCGGAAGCGGCAGGACTCACCCGGACGCAGTTGCGCGAGCCTGCCAATGTCGGCGCGCGCGACATGGCCAAGTTTCGGATAGCCGCCGGTCGGCTGCCGGTCGGCCATCAGAATCAGCGGCTGCCTGTCGCCGGGGATTTGGATCGCGCCCAGCGCGATGCCGTCCGACACAATGTCGTAACCGCGCGCATGCGCGATGTCCGGCCCTTTGAGCCGATAGGCCATGCGATCTGCTATGGGCGTGAGCGTGAACGCGTAAGCAAAAAAATCGCCAAGAGTCTCAGGGCTAAAACAATCGTCTTGCGGGCCAAGCACGACGCGGAAGGGGCCGGAATCGCGGTCGAGCCATGGCGCGTCGATGATGGCCTCGAAGTTTTCACCCCTTTGCCCCGCCGCCGGAACAGCCGCGGGCAAGACATCGCCCGCTCTCAGCATGCGGCCCTCGATTCCGCCGATCCCGGAGCGCATATGCGTCGCCCGGCTGCCCATCACGGGGGGTGTGTCGAAGCCGCCTTCCGCTGCGAGGTAAGCAAAAGCCCCAAACTCGCCCGCCCGCGCCGTGAGTATCTCACTAGGCTCCAAACGAATCCGCGCCGCCCTTGGCAGCACCACGCCGGAGCGCCGCCAGACAAAAGCCCCGCCCGCGAAGGCAACCCATAGCGGCGCGTTCTCGCAATGAACCTCAAGCCCGCCAGCGGATACTTCGATTGCCGCCGCCCGGTCATCATTGCCGAGAGCGAAATTGGCGGTGCGATAGGCGGTCCAGTCCATAGGCCCGGCCGGGGTTACGCCATAGCGCAGGTAACCATGGCGGCCGCCGTCTTGAATGGTCACCCCCGGACCGGCGCGCAGCACGCCCAGGTGGCCGCCCATCTCAGCGCTCATCGATGTTTTCGCGGCGGACGCAAAACTCTCCCGCTTCGGCGGCGAGGCTCAAAGCATCGAAGGTATCGCCATCGATCCGCTCGAAACAAATCTCATCGCCTATGCCAGCGAGAAAAATCTGCGTGCGCTTTGGATCGAACACTTTGACCGGCGTGCGGCCGATTGCATACCAGCCGGTCGGCATGGCGCAACTGGCGATCAGCGCCTGCCCGGCGGCAATCAGCAAGGACCCAGGCGGCGCTGGCGCCCTCGGCACGGCGCGGCGCGGAATTGTAAGTTCCGGCGGGAGGCCGCCGAGAAAAATAAACCCCGGAGCGAAACCATACATATAGACGCGGTAGCGCGCGCCTTGATGCAGATCGATGATTTTCGCACGGGGCATATTGAGAAAAGCCGCGACTTCGGTGATGTCCTCGTCATGCGGCGGGTCATAGCAGGCTGGGATGTGCCAGCGATGCACCCGCGTTCTTTCAGGCTTCGCCGTGGCATCGAGGCTCGCAAGTGCCGCGATAAGAGTCTCGGCGCTGACTCGGCGCGGCTCGAAATGAATCATCAGCGACCGATAGGTCGGCACGGTTTCGGTCACGCCATCGATGTTCGCGCGTTGCACAGCGGCATCGAGCGCCAGAACGCAATCATGGATATTTGGATCGATCGTCGCGCCGAATTCAACAACGAGGGCCGACTCACCGGCGGCCAGATAGAGCGGCTTGGGCAGCATTGCTATGCCTCCTCAAACGCCCACGAAAGGCGCGAGCACGATCCCGGCGGCTCCGAGACGCGCCCGCACGGCCTTCGTCATGGCGACCGCGTTCGGGCTATCGCCATGCACGCAGATGCTGTCGATGCGGGTTGCTAAACGCTTGCCGGCAACGGTGATGATGGCGCCTTCCGAAACCATCGTTTCGATACGCCCGGCAACTTCGTCCGCGTCATGCAGCACGGCACCGGGCTGCGATCTTTCGACAAGCGAGCCCGTATCCGTATAGGCACGATCGGCGTAGATTTCGCGGGCGACGTTCAGCCCTAGCGTGAGCCCCGCCGTCTCCAATTCACTGCCAGCGGGAGCGAGCAGCCAGAGATCGCGCGCGGCCGTTTTGACCGCATGCGCAACCGCCCGCGCGATCGTCGGATCCTCCACCGCGATATTGCTCAAGGCGCCATGAACTTTCACATAGCCAAGCCTTGCCCCCGCATAATTGCAAAGCGCCTGCGCGGCACCCGTCTGATAGGCGACAAGCCGCTCGATTTCACCCGCCGTGAAAGGCAGTCTGCGGCGGCCGAAGCCCCAGAGATCGGGAAAGCCTGGATGCGCGCCGATCGCTACGCCCTTCGCCTTCGCGGCGCTGAAAAGCTGCGCCATGATCTCCGGATCGCCGGCGTGAAAGCCGCAGGCGACATTGACGCTCGTAACAAGTTCGAGCATGGCGGCGTCGTCGCCGGTGCGGAAGGCGCCGAACCCCTCGCCGCAATCGCAATTCAGATCGACGCTACGCATGATTTCGCACTCTTATTGCGGCGATCGTTGTAAGATTGCCTCGCGCTCTTGTTCCGGCTCTTCGGTCACAAAGTCCTCGCGCCTAAAACCCTGCGCATAGAGCAGCGCGGTGAGATCGCCATGATCGATCCGGGCATGGGCGGCTGCCGCGACCTTGGGTTTGGCGTGAAAGGCAATGCCGAGACCGGCCGCTTCGAGCATCGCGAGATCATTGGCGCCATCCCCAACCGCAAGAGTCTCCGCGGCGGAGAGGCCATGGGTTTTTCGCAATTGCTCGAGCGCCGCGCGCTTGGCATCCTTGCCGAGGATGGGCTCGGCGACAAGCCCGGCGAGCCTGCCGTCCTCGCCATAAAGAAGCTCGTTCGCCCGGTGTTCGTGAAAGCCGATTTTTGTCCCGATGATGGATGTAAAGACCGAGAACCCGCCCGAGACGAGCACGGTATGGGCTCCATTGGCGCGCATCGTTTGCACCAGCTCGCGGCCGCCCGGCGTCAAGGTGATTTTACCGGCGATGACGCGGTTGACCGTCGCGCGGTCGATGCCCTTGAGGAGGGCGACGCGTTCGCGCAGGGCCGGTTCGAAGGCAATTTCGCCGCGCATGGCACGTTCGGTGATCGCCGCAACATAGGCCTTCTCGCCGATTTCAGCCGCAAGTTCGTCGAGACATTCCTGACCGATCATGGTTGAATCCATATCGGCGAGCAAAAGCTTCTTACGCCGCCCCCCCGCCTTTTGTACGATGACATCGACCGCGGCATGATCGAGCGCGGCGCGCACCCTGTCCGCGATGGCTTTTGCGTCAACAGCGGGCCCAGGCTCGAAGAAAATGTCGGCGGAGATATTTTGCGCGAGCCATCGCGGCGGGCGTTGCCGCCGCCCGGCTTCGCTCGTGAGGGCGCCGCCCGCCCGCTGGAGCAAATCGCGGCTCAAAACCGGCCGCGCCGGATCGCAAACAAGGGTGGCAACATGGGTCATGGCAATATATATATGCGGCCCTTAGCGGCGGCGTGGCTTGGCCCTATTTGATCGCAAGATAGGGTTCAAGCGCAATACCGTATCGCAAAATGAGGCCGCTTTGACACAGCGGCCGAACGCGGCGCGCACGCAAGGGGAGGATGTTTCACGCCTTCAATCCAGCACGGCTCGCGTCTTCGACGCTATTGATGCCAAGTCAGAGGTAACAGAACGCCGGCCGCAGCGGCTTTTGACGGCCATGACGCCCATGGAAGCAACGCGCGCGGAGCATGCATGGCGCGCAACCGTGATGGGTCAAAATGGCCTATACATTGCAGCGCAAATTTATATAGTTTGTTCGTCGTGCTGGCGATTGTGTTTCCTTCGTCTGGGCATGGTATTCTGGCCTTCTCCGCCGTGGCCTTCGCCTTGCGGTTGGCCCGGCATACTGCGGAAGCGCGGCCTCGGACAGAAAACTTCGGACTCTTGAGATGAACGAGCGGGAGACATCCGCGTGAGAACGGTCTTCGTTACAGGCCTCGGCCGTGAGGTCTCGGCTCTGGGTTTCGGCTGCGCATCGCTCGGATCCCGTTATTCCGAATCGCAAGGGCTCCGGGCGCTCCATTATGCGTTCGAGCGCGGCATTAGCTGGTATGACGTCGCCCCTCCCTACGGTGATGGAGAGGCAGAGGGAATATTGGGGAAATTCTTAGCCGGCCGCCGGGACCGCGTCACGGTCTGCACGAAGTTCGGCGTTCCAAGGCCGGTGGTGTCGCCGTTGTTGCGTCTTCTGAAGCCCCTGGCGCGCACCGTGGCGAAGACGCTTCCGCGCTGGGGCAGCATAAAAATCAAGACGAAGCGGATCGGAAGCAAGGACCGGCTGCACGCGGAACATATCGAAGCTTCGGTCGTCGAGAGCTTGCGGCGCCTGCGGACCGATTACATCGATGTGCTGGCGCTTGACGACCCAAGCCCCCAGGATTGCACCAATGAAGCCGTTTTGCGTGAATTAAGACGCATCGTCCAGAAGGGCTATGTGCGCTGCGTGGCGATCGCCGGGGCTCCAGAGGCGATCATCGCGGGCGCAAGGGCGCCCGACCTCTATAAGATCGCCCAGCTTCCGGAGAATCCGTTCGCGCAGACGGTCGCGGGCGTGAAGGACGCGCTCGCCAGCGACGCAAAGTTTTTTTTCGTCACGCACAGCGTAATCGGCGCGGGCGCCCACGAACATTTGTCGCATCTCTTGGTTGGGGACGGCGGCCGGCTCGGATCGCTGGCGTCCCAGCTCGCCTACAATCCGCCGTTCATGGCGAGCGAAATGCTTTTGGACTATGCGTTCGCGGCCAATCCGGATGGGGTCGTTCTCACCTCGATGTTCAACCAATCCCATATCGACATGAATTGCGCGCGGGCGGCCCGAAAGCCGCGCGGCGATATCGGCCCGTTCATGCAGAAATTCGTGATCGGCGCCACGCCGAAATGACCATTTGATCCATTTTGGGCTGATGCCTTAGCCATCATTTCCGTCCGGTTTTGCCCCTCGATCGGACAAAAATGTTTCACGTGAAACATTTTGGTACGATTGACACTTGGCACGCGCGGACAGGGGCAAGGCGCGGCCGATGTATTTTTGGACAGGGCGCTGGTCTTTTTGGCCTTTTCTCAACGGCCGTCCGTCGGAAGCCCGCCCTCCCCTGCAAAGGCCAGGCTTTCAGGAACAGCAAGGTGCGGCAGGCGATTGCTGATATAATATGTTTTTTTAAATATATATTTTCGATGGGCGCCATGAGCTCCATAGGCAAGAAAGGGCTGGTGATTTCCGACCTGCGCGAGCGGCCGGAGTTTTTTGCGCGCGCCGCCGACCGGATCTGGCGGGCGTGGTGGAAGCCCGGCGGTTACCCGCTTGACGATATCACCGAGCGCCTTCGCGAGAACTTGCTCGATCAGCCGATCCCTTTTGCCTTGATTGCGAGTGACGGATCGAAATTCGTCGGCACGGCGTCGGTCATCCCATCGGACATGGCGGAACGCCCGCAGTATTCGCCGTGGGTCGCCGCTGTTTGGACGGAGCCCGAGTATCGCAATCGCGGCGTCGGCGCGGCGCTCGTCGATCGCGCCGTCCAAACCGCTTTTGGCTTGGGTTATGCGCGGACATTTTTGTGCGCGGCCAAAGACCGGCGCGAATTTTATACGAAGCGCGCCTGGACGCAAATTGAAGATAATGTTGGAAAGAAGAAACGCACGATTTTGGTCCGGGACGCAAATTAAGCTCGCTTTTTCTGCACCCCGAATCCGAGGCATTCCGCGCTCCGCCGGGTCGTGTCTCGGTTTGAAACCTGAACCCGTAGACTTTCAATTGGTAGCGTCCAATTGCCAATGCTATGCTTAGCGCAAAGCATTGGGAGACCTGCATGAATAAGCTTAAGCATAAACACATTACGGGAACGAAGTTGCAATGGGCCTACGCACCGGGCGGCGGTCTGGTCTGCGAGACTCTTATCGTTCAAACAAATTTAGATCTTGATCCAAAGCATACTCAGCATAACGCGCAGCTGGTAGCCGAATTGGTGGGGGCGGTGGGTGAATATGCGAACGGCTTGGGAAATCCGTTCAAATCGATTATTTTTGAGCAGGCATAATACCAACTGGCTCTAACCATCTGTTTTATAATTTTAGAAAATAATGGAGGGACCCGCCATGACCGCGCTCAAACTGACGGCGATCGGCACCACGACCGGGGTGGTGATTCCACAGGAAATGCTGGCCCGGCTGAAGGTTGCTGACGGTGATAGTTTGTATGCCGTCGAGACAGCAGAAGGCTATCTTTTGACGCCAAACGATCCGGCGATCACGGGAGAGATCACGCTCGGCGAGCGCCTCACAAAGCAATATTGCGACACCTTCAAAGCCTTGGCGGAATGAAAGCCGAGCCGAGCTGGACCGGCAAACGAGAGCCATGACAGAGGCCGTGCCCGCCACGGAAGCGGAGTGGCGGCGGCTGGTGGAACGGGCGCTTGATGGCAAGCCTTTTGACAGCCTGATTTCGACGACGTTCGAGGGGCTCACCATCGCGCCGCTCTATCAGCGGCCAGCCGCCGAAGCGAGCCATGCGCCGCGGCAAAAGCCGGGCGCCTGGGCAATATCGCAGAGGATGGATCATCCCGAGATCGCCACCGCCAATGCGATGGCCCGCGCGGATCTCGAAGGCGGCGCCGATGCGCTTACGCTGACCATTTTTGGCGCACACACCGCAAGGGGTTTTGGCGTGCGGATCGAGGACGCGCGCGATCTTGATGCGGCGCTCGCGGGGATTGATCTCGATCGCATCGCGCTTCGCCTTGATGCGGGCGCGCGGGCGCTGGAACTCGCCTCTTCCTTTGTTTCGCTCGCGGGAAACCGCCGCTTGACCTCGGCCGCGCTCGATGTGGATTTCGGCCATGACCCCATTGGACAGTTTGCCCGCTCCGGCCTCTTGCCGAATGATCCCGCCGAGGGTTTGCGGGAGACCCATGCGCGCCTGCGCGCCGCCGGTTTTACCGGGCATCTGCTTCTCGCCGACGGACGGATTTTTCATGAGGCGGGCGCCGGAGAAGCCCAAGAACTTGCCTGCGTGATCGCAACCGCTGTCGCCTATTTGCGGATGCTTGAACAAGAAGGCCTTACGCTCGACGAGGCGCGCGGAGACATCGCTCTTCTGCTCGCGGCCGATGCCGATGAATTTTTGAGCCTCGCCAAATTCCGCGCCTTGCGGCGTCTTTGGTCCCGCGTTGAATCCGCCTGCGGCCTCGCGCCAAAAACGGTGCGCCTGCATGCCGAGACCGCGTTCCGGATGATGACGCGCTATGATCCTTGGGTAAACATTTTACGCGCGACGATGGCGGCATTTTCGGCGGGCGCGGGCGGCGCCGATGTGATCACAATCCTGCCTTTTACCTTGGCGCTCGGCTTGCCCGATGAATTGGCGCGGCGCCTCGCGCGCAACACGCAATCGATTCTGATCCAGGAATCCAATCTCGCAAAGGTCGCCGATCCCGCCGCGGGCGCCGGGAGTTTCGAGGCGCTGACCGATGCGTTTTGCGCGGAGGCGTGGCGCTTGTTCCAAAGTTTCGAGGCGCAAGGCGGGATGCTCAAAAGTCTGCAAGACGGCGTACCGCAAAGGGCGATTGAGGCCGTGGCGGCGGCGCGGCGCGCGGCCATCGCGAAAGGCAGGTTTGCGATCACCGGGACGAGCGCGTTTCCCTTCCTCGCGGAAGCACCCGTCCCTGTGCTCGCACCGTGTCCCGCCGCAGATCAAGAAAGTCCCGGTGCGCAAGATACCATAGCCCTGCCCTCGCGGCGCGATGCCGAGCCATATGAGCGATTGCGCGTGGCGTCCGACGCGCGGTTTCATAAAACCGGGGAACGGCCGAAAATCTTTCTTGTCAATCTTGGGGAACCGCAGGGCTCATCGGCCGTGGCAGCCTTTGCCGCGCAATTTTTCGCGGCGGCGGGGATCGAGAGCCTGATCCTTGAGGGGTTCGAAACGGCACAGGCAGCGGTGGATTCTTTCCGCGCTTCCGGCTGCAAGATCGCTTGTCTTTGCGTGCCGGTTGCAATTGCGCCGGATAATTTGATCGATTTTTCAGTGCGGCTTCGTGACGCAGGCGCGATACGCATTTGCCTCGCGGGGCGGGAGCCGGATGCGGCGTCAATGGTTGTGCTAGAGGTTAGAAATAAGGAATTGATTTGCGCGAACCGCGATGCCCTGGCTATTCTGGAAGACTTAGCAGCAGCGGTACTGCAGTATCCGCCAAGCTAGAAAATAATAACAGAATATAATATTCGTAACTAAACTATCCATAACAGAGAGACCACCAAATGACTCCGGCAGGATACTCACGTTTCTTCGCCGCCGTTCTCATGGGAGCGGCCTCGATAACCGCTGCGAATGCGCAAGTCGATTTGATCTCAACCCAAAATCCCGATGGCATCTATGCCGTCTACATCACCACGCAGCAGGGTGATTGCGACAAAAGCTACCAATGGAAAATTTCCGTGTCCGGCGGCCGCGTCAGTTCGACCGGCGATACGCCGATGGAGGCGAGCGGCCAAATCAGCCAGCGCGGCGTCGTGGCCTTGGCGTTCCAGCGCATGGGCCAAGTCGCCACGGTCACCGGGAGGGTCGCGAAAGGGTATGGTTCGGGCACCTGGTCCTCGACGACCATGCGATGCGGGGGTTCGTGGCGGGCACTCCGGCAGGGATGAGCTTGGTAAGCCCGGCGGCTTCCCTCCAGCCATGATGGCCTTGTAAGACGGGACGGACTATAATCCGGCATTCCCTCGCGCGAACCCGCCGGAAGGCTTGCCCCGTGAGCCGCGTTCCCGATTTTTCCAAGCTGGCCTTCGTCGCGCCGTCGGTCGAGTCCGGTGATGGCCACGGGCAGCCCTGGATGACGCCCGAGGGCATCGGCGTCGCGCCTCTTTACCACGCAAGCGA
>CAYTRB010000011.1:0-39991 GCA_964440215.1 uncultured Methylocapsa sp. | reverse complement strand
AAGCATGTGCGCTACGCTGCTTGAATAGTCATCTGTTTGCTTGGGATATTAGTAATCATGCAAAGGGATTTGCGCGCCGTGCTAGAGTAGACGTGAGGCCCAAGCGCTCAGCCGGAAAGTCCGGGATTCGCAGACAAGCAGCACGGATCGGCTGATTTGGCGAGCAAAATATTATCGAGGAACTGGCGTGCGCTATTCGCCCAGGTGAAAGTGAGCGCATGCGCTCTTGCTTTGTCGCGCGGAATGTCGAGCGCGGCGAGACAGGCGGCGCGCAAGTCGAAATCGAGAACACCGGCGCCACTCGTGCCGATGACATCGATCGGACCCGGCACTGGGAGGGCCGCTACCGGTAGGCCGCAGGCCAGTGCTTCGATAAGGACCATACCAAAAGTATCGGTCCGGCTCGGAAACACGAAAACATCCGCGGAGGCATATTGAACCGCTAAGGCATCGCCTGTTTTCGTGCCGAGGAAATGGGCTTGCGGGTAAGCCGCCTGCAAGGCCCGTCGTGAGGGACCATCGCCGACGAGGACTTTCGAGCCTGGCAAGTCGAGCTCCAGAAAGGCTTCGACATTCTTTTCCGGCGCGAGACGTCCGGCGTAAAGAAAAACCGGCCGCGGCATATCGAAGGTTGCCGCCTTGGCTGGCGTAAACTGTCTGTGATCAACGCCACGTGACCAATGCATCAACCGTTGAAACCCACGCTTGTTCAGGTCATCGGCGATCGACGCGGTCGATACCATCACACCGCAGCCTGCATTATGAAAGCGGCGCAGCAAAGCATAGGTGACGGCTTCTGGTATCCTGGTGCGTGTGGCGATATATTCCGGAAATCTAGTATGATAGCTCGTCGTGAAGGGCCGCTTCACGCGTAAGCAATAACGGCGCGCAGCGAAACCTATCGGGCCCTCGGTCGCGATGTGAATATGGTCAATTGCGGCTCCCTCGAGCCGTTTTTCAACCGCCCGGCGGCTCGCGAGGGCGATCCTGATTTCTCGATCAGTGGGCAAGGGAACCGTGGTAAAACCCTGTGGCGTCAAAAACTCGATTTCGGCACCGAATTCATAAAGAGCCCTGGCCACGGACTCAAGCGAACGGACAACACCGTTGACTTGTGGTTTCCATGCATCCGTCGCGACGAGGATTCGCGTCACGCCGCCACCCTCGCTGATGGCCTTGTTCTCTTATCGGCGGCGATCGACGCGACGCGCTGCTCTTCGGCGGTCAACTGCCACCGCAAGATCTCAAGCCTTCCATCTTCATGCTCGGCGACGGCAGTGCAGGATTCAACAAAATCACCGGTGTTAATATAGGTGATACCATCCATGTCACGGATTACTGCATGATGGATGTGTCCGCAGACAACCCCATTGGCATGATGCCGACGCGCGGCTTCGGCCAGTGCCATCTCGAAGGCGCCGATGAAATTCACCGCGTTCTTCACCTTGAGTTTGGCCCAGGCAGAAAATGACCAATAGGGAAAACCCAGCCTGCGGCGTATTTTGTTGAACCAGAGGTTCAACCATAGAGCAAGTGTATAGGCCCAATCGCCAAGCCAGGCAAGCCAGCGCGCGTGCTGTACGACGATATCGAACTGGTCGCCATGGACGATGAGGAGCCGTTTTTTGTCAGCTGTCATGTGATAGGCGTGATCGGCGACTTCGACGCCACCAAACACCATACCGATATAATCACGGGCGAACTCGTCGTGATTGCCCGGCACGTAAATCATTCGGGCGCCCTTGCGCACTTTGCGCAGCAGCTTTTGTAGAACATCGTTGTGCGACTGCGGCCAGTACCATCCGGTCTTGAGCCGCCAACCATCGACTATATCGCCGATGAGGTAAATTGTTTCAGCGTCATTATGTCTCAAGAAATCCAGCAAAAGTTCGGCCTGGCAACCGCGCGTGCCAAGATGAATGTCGGATAGGAAAAGCGTTCGGTAAACGGCCGGTTCTGGTTCTGGTTCTAGTTCTAGTTCTAGCTCTAGCTCTACGCTCAATGGCATAACCTGGCTGGCTCTCTAAAATTGTACCAAGCGAAAGCAGATTCGTATGGCTTTTGAATGACAGACGACCACCATACGCTTGGCTGTACTGCAATTGTGGCGCCCGCGAGCTGCAGTGGCGGGGCCGTGCAGTGCCAGCGGCAAGCGCGGCAATTGTTCGATCTTCTAGCGTAGGAAGCCGGAAAGTTGCATACTCTCTGGATAAGATCATGCGTCAGATCAATAGATGGGAACCGCGCGTGATTCGACTTGAACTTACCGGGGTTGAGGTAAAATTGACTATTGTTTACACTCAAACTCAGTCCGGCGGGCAGGAATCATGGGTATCGAGGGGCACCACAAAATAAAAGCGCTGGAAACCGGCGCGTCGGCCCTGTCGAATCAGCTCGGCAAGACGGTACAACGGTTGCGCAAGGCCTATAATCTTTCGCTATCCGATCTCTCCGAGCAATCAGGCGTCGCCAAATCGATCATCAGTCAGATTGAGCGCAACGAAACCAATCCAACACTTGCCACGATCTGGCGCCTTTCGCAAGCTCTTGATGTCTCGATCGAACGGGTGCTGCAGGCGGCCGACGACGGACCCTTCTTGGAGAAATCCTCACGCGGCGACACGCCGATGCTGGTCTCGGAGGACGGCAAGTGCCGGCTCGCCATCATCGGATGGATCAAAACGGTCGAATGGTTGCAATGGTACGATTTTTCAGCTGATCCAGGTGGTGTTCTGGAGTCGGAGGCGCATCAACGCGGCTCGGTGGAAAGCCTATCGGTGAGCGAAGGGGAGCTCGAGGTCGAAGTGGGCAGCGCAATCGAGCGCGCAAAGGCCGGCGAGACCTTGCGCTATCGATGCGACCGCCCGCATGCGATTCGCAATGTGTCGGCAAAACTGGCCACGGCCACAATGGTCTGTATTTTGAAGGCGGCGGCAATGGAATAGCTTGCTCGGCAATCAACACCAACAGGCGCCAATAGCCGGATTACAGCGTCCGGCAACAGCACGGCACCGGATTCTGGAATGTGCGTTATTATGTGGGCACGGATTGTTCCGATCGTTAATGCCGCTGCCATACACATTAAATCCCATGATTGAAAAGGTACTGCTCAGGTTGCAAGACTAGGGCATGTCCTCATCGAGAGAGTCGAGCAATTTTCTCGAGATTCGCTTTCCCTCAGAGTCCCGAAACCTTAGGTTTGGCTGGCTGCTCTGGTGTTGCCGTAGCGGCCTCCGGATGAGCGGCCGCTGGCGAATCTTCGTTCGCCGCGCTTAGGTTCGGTCGAGGCACAAAAGCCGCCGCAGCGGCGTTGGCGGCGGCGAGTTCGGAACTCGTAAGCCTTGCCGCCACCTCGTCACGCTTTTTTGCGGCGTCGGCATCACCCGCCGCCGCGACGATCGCGAACCAAGTGTAGGACTTGACCAGGTCTTTCGGCAGCCCAAGGCCCCGGGCGAGCAGAACCGCTATATTATACTGGCTGTCGCGAATACCATATTCAGCCGCCTTACCAAACCATAACGCCGCGCTTGTGTAATTGGGCTTACTGTCGGAGCCTTCAACGGCAAGAACGCCGAGATTATGCATGGCGCGCGTGTTGCCCTTTTCAGCGGCGCGCTGATACAGATTTTTGGCCCGTTGCATATCCTGACTGACGCCGAGGCCCTTTTCGTATAAGGACGCGAGCCGATATTCCGCCACCGCAAGACCTTGTTCCGCCGCCTTGCCAAACCATTGCGCAGCCAATTCATAGTCCCGCTCGGCGGCGCTACCTTCGGTATAACGAACCGCGAGATCGTATTGCGCCACCGCTTCTCCTGATTTGGCCTCATCGAGCAGGTTCTTCGCTGGCTCGGCGGCCGCCGCGGTTGACGCTCCGGCGGCTAGCGCCACTGGCTTGGCAGTATCTGACGAGGCCTTCATGGGGACGCTGGCGGCAATAGGGCGCGACCGCGCAGAATCGCTCGTTGCATTGTTCCGGCCAAGTGTGCCAGCCACGATCGCATCGCTGCCCGCGATCACGCGCGTTGCGAGACTGGAATTTCCGGCCGACATAAGATCTCCGGTGCGCACGGCGCCATTCGCGGCAAAACCGGATTCCGCCGGCGCTATAGGATCCAGCGGGATGGCAGCCATTGCTGCCGTGCCCTTGATCGGGACTTGCCCCCCTAGCGACTCGCCTGCTTGCATTTGGCGACCTGGCGATGGGCTTGCTTGCGATTGGGCTCGCGGCGCATAGCGAGGCAAGCTCTGGCTTGCGAGAGACTTGTTTACTGACGCTTCGCCCCTGGCCGCTGGGTTCGCACGAATGGCGCCCCCATCGAACTGCTTCAGAAACTCCGACACAAAATCGCCTAACCGGTTATGAGTGAGTGTCCTTGCCGAGACATAGGCGCTAATCGATACGAACAAAAGGACACCACCCACCAGGAGCAGCCGCTTATAGTGGACGAGAAGGTCCCGGCCTGGACGGCGCAATGGGAGGGAGCCCGTCTCCACCATGCCATTATTACCAATAGCTGATTTAGTCTCTGCCCCACGCAACTCCTTTTGTGCCGTTCGCGCCGCACGGCGGGCGGCGGCGATGAAATCTGTGCGGCTAGTCCCCCCCTGGCGATCATACGTGGCCTTGGGC
This sequence comes from uncultured Methylocapsa sp., assembly GCA_964440215.1. Taxonomy (GTDB): domain Bacteria; phylum Pseudomonadota; class Alphaproteobacteria; order Rhizobiales; family Beijerinckiaceae; genus Methylocapsa. The sequence goes on along the minus strand of CAYTRB010000011.1, from coordinate 35,358 downwards.
GGCGCGTTGGTTTGCCCGTGCGGTTCCCACTCTTCGTCCTGGCCCGGAAAGCCACGGCCGGGTTCAATAAGAAAACCAGCGGCGCCCTCCTCGCTTCCGCCGACTAAAGTATCGCCATTCGCTGCTGCTCCGGGCTGGCGCTTCCCGGCCGCTTGCAAACGATCTGCGGCGAGCAGAATCTCCTTATCCCTTGCGCCCGGATCGTTCGTCCCCGTCCTAATACCTCGGGCAGCCAACGGCCCGTCCTGGTTGTGTTGGGCAAGGGACGTCAGGATTGGCGCGAAAGGGTCTAAAGAGGAAGGGACAAGCGGAGCGCCATTAAGGCCCGCCCCGCTCAGCGTGGCTTTTGCGATTTGCTCGATGGATTCCTGAATCTTAGTTAAGGCGAGATGGACACGCTGCCAAGTATTTTCGTGAAGAGCCCGCATATCCGCGATATCGCGCAGGACTGTTTTCGTATCATCGCCATACTCGATCGCGGGTTTCATCAAACCCGCCAGGGGCTCGGCTCCGGTCGTAATGGTCAGACTGCTCGTTTTCCGGCACGCATCCTCAAGTTGAATCGATAGGCCCGCAATGGCATGTTCAAGCGATGTGAGCGAAGCAAAGCCTTCGCCGGCGCGGTCGAGACGCCCCGCAAGATTGGCGATTTCCCGTCCCAAGGCAGCGTCCGCCTGCTGGCTTTGATCTGCTTCCCGGGCGAATTCGATTTTTTTGGCGGTGTTGGCGATCAGATCCTTGAGTGTGATTGTCTCGCTCGTCGCGGTGGCTAGTCCCTCTTCAAGTCGCGCTGCGAGCTCTCGGTGCGAGGTTTCGATCCGTTTTGCGAGGGCATCAAAGTGGCCATAGTCGATGATGGGCGCCGGAAACGTCTCGGTTACGCGATTCGCCGCTCCCCACCTCTCGATCAAAGGCAATCGGACTTTCGCGGACCCATGTCGCGCCAATGAATCCTGAACGTCGTGCGCGTGATGGCCGAATTGTTCCCGCGAACCCGCGGATTCGCTATTCCGTTTGGTTTTGACGCTCGCGCTGGTATCGCGAGCTGGAGCCTCGACGGCAAGCCCGGCACCCTCCCCCGGTTCCGCGTCGTGCACTCCCGCCTTGTCTTCGCGGTTCAGTTCGCTTTCTCGGGTCATTCCATGCCAAGCCCGTAGCTCGGTTTCAAGCCTGGCCAGTGCTGTCTTCAGCGAGTCATTGTCATCGGAGCCGCCATTCCGCAGCGTTGTCTCCAATTCGTCCAGTCTTTGGATTAAATCCGCGCGATTTTGGCGATTCGTTTCATGCGTGGTCAAATCAGACGAAAGCATATTCGCGATCGCCGAAAAAATGCCGGCGGCCTGTTGCCAGCTCCCGACCGGTGTGGCTCTGTGACCGTCCTTCGAGGTTTGATCCAGCCCTTCTGGAACGCTCGAATTGACGGAGCCAGCAGTGCCCTTGGGAGAAATTGACGACACACGTTACCTTTCAACGCCAAATAAATACGGAATTTCCTCATTTTCGTGCCGCTGGCTTGCCCGGAGCGGACCATAACATCAGGCGTCGGAAGGCAGCGACGCCCAATTCAAGTTTTTGCACGTTTCCTCGGTCCTATTTTGGGTTGAACTCATCAGATTCCGCGTCAACGAAACCCATTGCTTCGCCCATTATGCGGCAAAGCCCCGGTGCCCGGCAAATTCCCATTTGATCAATCGTAAAATAATATGGATAGAATCACGCGCAGGCGCCCAAGGCATCTGGATCTCCTGACATGAGAAGGCGTATTAAAAAGTGTATTTATATTGGTTACGCTTTTTAGTTGAATTTTCGAAAAATATTCGCTATCCTTTGAGATGGAATTGAGTTTCGAGCAATCGGGATTAGCGATGGAGACGAACCCACAACACGAAACCGGGCAATGGTTGCGGCACGGATCCGAGCGTAATCTTATTGAAGCGGAAATCCCCAGCGATTTTCCGGACCCCGAAGGGACCGCGCGCCTTTATACGATTCGGGAAATGGCGATGGATTTTCAGGTGAGCATCCGAACGCTGCGCTTTTATGAAGACCGCGGCTTATTGCGCCCGCGACGGGAAGGCACCAATCGCCGGTATGATTCCCGCGACAGGCTTAACCTCAAGATGATTCTCAAGGGCAAATCCCTTGGATTCACACTGTCCGAGATAGCCGAAATCCTTGCCGGCCGGACGGAAGATTCCGGCAAAATGGAGCTCGAGATGGGGCTATTGCCGGAGCAGATCACCGCGCAGATTGACTACCTCGAACGTCAGCGCCGCCAAATCGACGAGGCGATCAAAACCTTGTGCAAGGCCAATAGACGCCTGCTCGAATTACCCTCGAGAGGGGCGAGGCCTGATCGATCAGGACAATAGCCGAACCCGGTTTGATGCCGCAGGCCAAAGCCGGCGCAGGATCATACGTATCCGTGTTCCCTTGTTTAGAAATTGATCTTAAGAAAGCCGCAGACTCTCCGGAGAAGATCATGCGTTTAATCAAAGAGGTAGAAACCAAGAGCGATTTGATTTGAAACGATCACGGTCTCCATTGTCCGTTGTTCCGGGCACTCTGGAAATCTGCATCTGGTCCCGCCGACTTCCAAGACGAGAGGCACCCAGGCCAGGCGCCGGATGTAATCCTCAATCAGTGCCGAGCCAAGCCGCCTTTCACTTCGCGAACCTTGCCGGGCGCAAAAGACAAGAACAAGAAGAAGAGCAATCTCTGTAGGCCGAGTGAGAGGATCGGCCCGAAGGATGCGTCCCAACGCCAAGAAAGTGTCAAAGAAGCAGGACGACTGTCACTAAACATTTGTGCAATGCGCGTTTGCTGGACGCCCCACCGCCAACTATATAGACATCGCAAGCGCGGGAAGAGTGCTTGTTATGGGCGCCCGTTACGGCGCCCATAACATCCACCGCTTAGGAGAAAAGCGATGCTAGATATTATTTTTGCGTTTCTGCACACGGGCCTTGCCTTGGCTTACGCGGCCTTGGCAATAACCCACGGAGGTTGACCACCAAACATTACCCCTCGGGAGCTATCACCTCCCGGGGGCAACTTATCTAGCTCGCCTACTTCCGCATATTGGCGATACCACGAATTTGTTATTCCAAATAGAAGTTGGGAGCAAGCTGACGATTACAAGGGAGAGGTTTGGTGCTTGCACTCAGAAATGTTGTAAAAATTACAGATTTTCCCGGCGAGGGTGCGGGGAAACCCTTTAATTGAGGAATTGGGAGAACAGTCCATGCCGAGTTACAAGGCACCGGTCGAAGAAGTCCTATTCCTGCTCCGTTATGTTTTTCCAATCCAGCGTTACAATAATTTGCCCGGCTTCGCCGACGCCACGCCCGATCTCATCGAGGCGATATTGTCGGAAGCCGCGAAACTCTGCGAGGAAACGCTTCTACCCCTAAATCAACCGGGCGACCGGGCGGGCTGCGTTCACGGCAAGGATGGCTCCGTTGCCACGCCGCCAGGGTTTAGGGAAGCCTACCGTGCTTTTGTCGAGGGCGGCTGGATCGGGCTTGCCGCCGGTCCCGAATTTGGCGGCCAGGGGCTGCCCTATACGCTCGCCGCGATCATCAATGAGTTCACGAGTTCCGCGAATATGGCTTTCGCAATGTATCCGGGCTTGAGCCAAGGCGCCCTTGCCGCCCTGATGACACATGGCACGGATGCACAGAAAAGGAAATTCGCGCCAAAGCTGATCAGCGGCGATTGGTCGGGCACGATGAACCTTACCGAGTCGCATTGCGGTACTGATCTTGGCCTCCTCAAAGCCAAGGCCGTCCCTAATGACGATGGCTCTTACGCGATTTATGGCGAAAAAATCTTCATTTCGGCTGGCGAGCATGATCTCGCCGATAATATCATTCACCTCGTGCTCGCCCGCATCGAGGGCGCACCCGCCGGCGTCAAAGGCATATCGCTTTTCGTCGTCCCCAAGATCCTGATCGAAGAGGATGGGTCGCTCGGCGCTGCCAACAAGGTGACCTGCGGCTCGCTCGAGCACAAAATGGGCATTCATGCCAATGCCACCTGCGTGATGAATTACGATGGCGCGAAGGGTTGGCTCGTGGGCGAGCCGAATAGGGGCTTGAACGCCATGTTCGTGATGATGAACGAGGCGCGCCTCGGCGTCGCGATCCAGGGCTTGGCGGTCTCGGAGGTGGCCTATCAAAATGCCGCCGCGTATGCCAAGGAGCGCTTGCAGGGCCGTTCACTGTCAGGGCCAAAATACCCGGAGAAACCGGCCGATCCGATCATAGTTCATCCCGACGTTCGGCGCAATTTAATGACGATCCGTGCTTTCAACGAGGCGGCGCGGGCTCTTGTGATTTGGACCGCGCTCAAGAGCGACATAGCGCATCGATCCGCTGACAAATCCGAGGTCCAGGCTGCGGCGGATTGTTTGGGGCTGCTCACGCCCGTGTTGAAAGGTGTCCTCACCGATATGGGTTTCGACAACACTGTCAAGGCCCAGCAAATCCTCGGCGGCCACGGCTATATTGAGGAATGGGGCATGGAGCAATTCGTCCGCGATGCCCGCATAGCGATGATCTATGAAGGCGCCAACGGCATTCAGGCGCTCGATCTCGTTGGCCGCAAGCTCGCCAAGGACGGCGGCCGCGCGATTATGGCATTCTTCGGCGAGGTCAAGTCCTTCATCAAGGACAATGAGGGTGATGCCGCCTTGGCGCCTTATCTTACTGGCCTGAAGCAAGGCCTATCTCATCTCGAACAGGCGACTTTGTGGTTCATGCAGAACGCGATTGCCAAGCCAGACAATGCGGGGGCCGGTTCATATGATTATATGCACCTCTTCGGGCTAGTCGTGCTTGGCTTCATGTGGGCACAAATCGCCAAGGCTGCCAGCGCGATCAAACACGCAGGCAATGGTGCCGCTGCCGTGATGGATACGAAACTGCTGCTGGCCAAATATTTCATGGAGCGCATCATGCCCGAGACGGGGGCCCATCTCGCCCGCATCTCCACCGGCGCCGCTACGATAATGGCGCTGGAAGCCGAGCGGTTTTGATTGAAGACGTCGAGCTCAGCCCCATGAAAGGGATATGCGAGGTGACCAGAGGGTATAGTAAAATATTAGTTGTTTGATCAGAAAGTATGAGCATGGAACTCAGCGCTGGAGTGGCAAGGTGGATCGACACAGTGATGCCAAATATCCGGACGCGGTCGATCGCTCACTCTCCGGAGTTCAACTCACGTTCAGGAATTGCCAGCCATGAGTTACCTGACACACTCATTCGTTACAGAATTGTTGGTGATGGTGACCGACAACAGTGCTTTTCATCCGCATCGTTCTTATCTGAGTGTTGCGCCCACTGCGCGGTGACGTGAACCAAGACCGGGAGGACAAGGTGTCCGAGGCATTCATTTACGATCATGTTCGTACACCGCGCGGGCGCGGCAAACCAGATGGCGCACTGCACGAGGTCTCGACCCTCGGACTCGCCACGACGGTGCTGCGGGCCATCAAGGAGCGCAGCGATCTCGACACCCATCTCGTCGATGATGTCGTGCTCGGCTGCGTCGATCCCGTCGGCGAGGCTGGCGGCGACATTGCTCGCGCAGCGGCGCTCACCGCCGACTATGGCAACCATGTACCTGGGGTTCAGATCAATCGTTTCTGTGCCTCCGGCCTCGACGCGGTCAATTTCGCCGCCGCGCAAATCATGGCCGGTCAGCATGAGCTTACCGTTGGCGGCGGCGTCGAATCGATGAGCCGCGTCGGCATCGGCGCCTCGGGCGGCGCCTGGCCGGTCGATCCCGCAATCGCAATCAAATCCTATTTCATGCCGCAAGGCGTGTCCGCCGATCTCATCGCAACGAAATATGGATTTTCCCGTGACGATGTCGATCAATACGCTGTCTCTTCGCAACAGCGTGCGGCAAAGGCCTGGAGCGAGGACCGCTTCAAAAAGTCTATCGTGCCGGTACGCGATATCAATGGCATCACCCTACTCGATCGCGACGAACATATGCGGCCTTCAACGGATATGCAGTCGCTCGCCGCGTTGAAACCATCTTTCGTGATGATGGGCGAGCAAGGCGGCTTCGACGCGGTTGCGGTCGATGCCCATCCGGAAGTGGAGAAGGTTTTGCATGTCCATCACGCTGGCAATTCATCGGGCATTGTGGATGGCGCCGCCGCTGTCCTCATTGGTTCTGCCGAAGCCGGACGGGCCATGGCGCGAAAGCCGCGCGGAAAAATTCGGGCCTTCGCGAATATTGGCTCGGAGCCCGCGATGATGCTGACAGGTCCCGTCGATGTCACGCACAAGGTCCTAGCCCGCGCGGGCATGACGCTCGATGACATCGATCTTTTCGAGGTCAATGAAGCATTCGCTTCGGTCGTGCTGCGCTTCGCCCAAGCCTTCGATCTCGACACGGCGAAACTCAACGTCAATGGCGGCGCCATCGCGATGGGGCATCCGCTTGGCGCGACTGGCGCTATGCTGCTTGGCACGGCGCTCGACGAACTCGAACGCTCAGGAAAGACGACGGCGCTCATCACGCTCTGCATTGGAGCCGGGATGGGCACCGCCACGATCATCGAGCGGGTGTAAAACAGCATCGAAAACAAGGAAATCTCCTCCCATGCGCGTGGAAAAGGTCCGGCCAGAAGCCACGGCTATCGCGCTTTTCCCAAGCGCTGCTTTCGCCGATGCCTATCGCCTGATTGTCGATGAGCCAGACATCGACGCAATCACGGCGGCCCGCCGCGTCTTGGAACGCGCACCGGGATGGATTCGTCGGCTCATGTCCTTGCGCAATCGAATTGCCTCGCGGATGGGTCTAAAGCCGGCGCAGCTGGCGCTGCAGGAGAGGCCGGATGGACGCGTCCAGATTGGGGCCTTTCCCGTCATCAGCCGTTCGTCGGAGCGCGTAGTTCTTGGGTTTGATGACAAGCATCTTGATTTTCGTATCGTCGTCGATGTGTTCCGGATCGACGTCTCGCATAGTCGGATCACGACGACGGCTTTAGTGCACCCGCATAATCTGCTCGACCGAACCTATCTGGCGGTTGTACTGCCCTTTCATCGGATGATTGTCCCCGCCATGCTTGCCCAAGCTGTGCGATTGTAAGGAGCAACTAATGAACCTGACAAATTTCCGCTTCGAGATCGATTCCGGCGGCATTGCCTTACTGACCTGGGATATGCCGGGGCGCTCGATGAATGTCATCACGCCAGAGGTTATCGATGAAGTCGACGCGGTCGTCGATCACGTCATGACTGAAGCTTCGATCAAGGGCTGCGTGATTACCTCGGGCAAAGACAATTTTTCCGGCGGCGCCGATCTTTCCATGTTGCAAAGTGTCGCCGCCGAATATCAAAAGGCACGGCAAGAAAAGGGCGAAGAGGAAGCCACAAAACTTTTTTTCGTGCGCGCTAGCCGCCTCTCGCAGGTTTATCGTAAGCTCGAAACCTGCGGTAAGCCTTTCGTGATTGCGATCAACGGCACCTGCGTTGGCGGCGCCTTCGAACTCGCGCTTGCCTGCCACTACCGAATCATCGCGGATGACGACAAGGCGCGGGTTGGGCTGCCGGAGATCAAGGTCGGGCTGTTTCCAGGCGCGGGCGGGACCCAGCGCGTCGCCCGCTTGATGCAGACCGGCGATGCGCTGCAAATGCTTTTCAAGGGTGAGCAGATCAGACCGAGGGCGGCCAAGGCGATGAATCTTGTCCATGAAATCGCCCCGTCCGACGAAATCGCCGCCAAAGCCAAAGCCTGGATAGCGACAGGCGGCAAAGGCGTCGCGCCTTGGGACGAGAAAAGTTTCAAGCTTCCGTCCGGAAAAGTATTTTCACCCCAAGGCATGATGGTGTGGCCCGCCGCCAACGCCATCTACCGGCGCGAGACGCATGATAATTATCCGGCGGCGAAGGCGATTTTGCACAGCGTCTATGAGGGTCTGCAATTGCCTTTTGATCTGGCGCTGCGCGTCGAATCGCGGTGGTTTGCTAAGATTTTGCGTTCGCCCGAGGCGGCTGCGATGATCCGCACTCTATTCCTTTCCATGGGAGAATTGAACAAAGGCGCGCGGCGTCCCGCGCAGATTCCGGCCGCTGCGATTAAACAAATTGGCATCCTTGGTGCCGGGTTAATGGGCGCAGGCATCGCATATGTCAGCGCAGCCGCCGGGATGGATGTCGTGCTGATCGACCAGGATCAGACGGCAGCCGATAAGGGCAAGGAGATTTGCAACCAGCTTATCTCTGGCCAAGTGCTCAAGGGCCGCGCGAAAGCCGCCGATAAAGAAGCGCTTCTTGCCAGGATCAAACCGACCGCCGATTACAAGGACCTCGCGGGGGCGGGTCTTGTGATCGAAGCGGTTTTCGAGGATCGCGCGGTGAAGGCCGATGTGACACAAAGGGCGCACGCGGTGCTTCAACCGGGCACGATCTTCGCTTCGAACACCTCAACCCTGCCGATTACCTCGCTTGCACAAACCTATGGCGAACCTGAAAATTTTATTGGGATACATTTTTTCTCGCCAGTGGAAAAAATGCTTCTGGTCGAAGTGATTCTAGGCGAAAAAACCGGAGACCGGGCGCTTGCGACCGCTTTGGATTATGTTCGCGCGATCAAGAAAACACCCATTGTGGTTCATGATTCACGCGGCTTTTACGCCAACCGCTGCGTTGGCAATTATATCCACGAAGGCCATATCATGCTGCTCGCGGGCGTTCCTCCCGCGATGATCGAGAACGTCGCCAAACTGGCGGGCATGCCAGTTGGGCCGCTCGCCCTCAACGACGAGGTCGCGCTCGATCTCGCGCTGAAAATAATCGAGGCGGCGAAGCGTGATTTGGGACCGGCGGGGATCGATCCGACGCAGGAGAACTTGCTCAAAACCATGGTCATCGATCATGGCCGCTATGGGCGCAAAAACAGCAAGGGCTTTTATGATTATCCCGCGCGGGGCACGAAAACCCTGTGGCCTGGCCTCGACCAGTTTCAATCGACAAAACTCGATCCGGACCAGATCGATATCGCCGAACTTAAACAACGCTTCCTCGTGACACAGGCGGTCGAAGCGGCACGCGTGATCGAGGAAGGCGTCGTGACGGACCCGCGCGAGGCGGATGTCGGCTCGATTATCGGCTTCGGCTTCGCGCCATTCAGTGGAGGCACATTGAGTTATATCGATGGAATGGGCGCGGCCAATTTCGTCGCGCTTTGCGAGCGGCTCCGCCAAAAATACGGAGATCGTTTCGCGCCGCCAAAAATCCTTATCGATATGGCGAAGGCAGGCGAAACCTTCTATGGGAGATTCGCCGAGCGGATGAAAAGCGTCGCATAATCTTGCCGCAGAGCCGGCGCGCAGTTTTCTTCAATTGCACCAAAGTGACCCACGTGAAACTTATTGCTGCGATTGCGCCTCGTTCCCGGTCAAATACGCCCACAGGACCGGGAAGGATCACTGTCCGATGCGCTTAGAGGTTTAGTATTTTGCGACAACCGGCGCCGCGAGCGGCGACAACCAATCGAATTTATAGTTCAAGCCAACGCGACCGACATGATACATCGTACGCGTATTGAAATCGACCGTTGATGCCAATGCCGGTGTGAACAGGACTGCGCGCGAATTGATGAATTCATAGAAATATTCCGCCTTCACCGTAAAGTGTGAATCGATGGCATATTCGAGGCCGATACCGAAAGCACCGACATGCGGGAACACGCCGGTGCGCGTCTCAGTGATCGAACCGGAGGAAAACAATCCTGGCGTGGCGAGGCTATAATAAGTCTCAGTCGTTGCGTAGGTGAATCCTGCCGTCAAATAGGGCAAAAACCGGCCCAACGCATAGCCGAGACGAACCCGGGCCGTACCAAAATCTTCGAATTTAGAGCCAAAGGTCGCACTCACAGGCACCCCGGAGAGAAATGTGCCATTGACGGTCGTCTGACCTCTTATGCCAGCCACTTCGGAATCGATTTCAAAGCCGGCGACAACGTGAAAGAAAGGAAGCTCGTAATTATAGCCGGCCTGAAGGCCACCGAAGGGACCCGATGCCGTGATGCCACTCCTCGCTTCCATATTGTTGTTAAGTCCCGGCTCGCCGATGGTATAGGGAAAGGCGAAATGATCGATCCCGCCACCGACGTTGACGCCGGCATAAAATCCCGTCCAACTGAATTCAGCAGGCGGCGGCGATTGAAAAACCGGCGGTTCCGGTTTGGAAGGCAAATCTGCGGCCCGGGCCGGCCACGCCGCTGCCGCAAGGGCGAAGCACAAGAAAATCCCCGCCAGGAAATTTCCGCCTTGACGCCCGCGGATAAAAGCAGAGGATTTCTCTACGAAGTGCAATGTGGTGCGGTCGCTCAAAATATGGTGCATTCCAATTGTCCCGATCTTGCTGACCAATAAAAGCCTCGGAGTGACCCTTGCGCAAGTTTGCCGTTGGATGCCAAGCGTGAAATGCACCGGCTGTTGTAAAATTAGCACTGCCCCGCTCTTGGTTCTGAATTAATGGTGTTTCGTCTTAGTGCCATGCAATAGCCGCGTGGTTATCCACATTCCGGTCCCCGTCTCGAGTTCAGCGCGCGGTCGACGAAGTCAAGGCGGCGGTAGCCGTCGCATTGAGATGCACGATAGGCCCCGAATCGAGCGCCAACCCCTAGGCAAGATTGTCGAGAAAGGCTTACTGCGGCATCAAAAGAATTTTTCCACGCTATCGATCTTCACACCAGCGAGAACGGGAGCCGCAACGAAGACTGAAATGATTACCCTCTGAAGACGTACTGCTCCCATGCGGATCTGTCGAAGGTGGACTGGTCGACCTTGGTGCGAAGGCGAGGATTCCTACCCTTTCCCTGTGCACATTACGATAGCCGCACTCGAAATCCGTGAACCTTCCGGCTAGGCTCCGGTATGAACAAATCGCTGCTAGCCTTCCCGCCGCGCACGTTTCTAGGGGTCGAGCGCTCCGTGATGGGGCGCGCGTGGCGCGGCCGGCTGGATGCGGCAGGCGAGGCGCGCGCGCTTGCGATCGCGCAAATTCATGGCACCGGTGATCTCTTGTCCCGCGTTCTCGCCGGACGCGGCGTCACACTGGACTCTGCACAAGATTATCTTGACCCTACCCTGCGAAATCTGTTGCCCGACCCGTTTTCCTTGAAAGGAATGGAGGCGGCGGCTGGCCGCATAGCGGAGGCCGTGGAGCGCGGCGAAAAGATTGCGGTTTTTGGGGATTATGACGTCGATGGCGCTGCCTCCTCGGCACTGCTTTATGATTATCTTCGGGGCTGCGGCGCAGCTTGCCTGATCTATATTCCGGACCGGATTTTCGAAGGCTACGGCCCCAACACGGAGGCGATCCAGAACCTTGCGCGCGATGGCGCGAATCTTTTGATCACGGTGGATTGCGGGACGGTGAGCCATGCGCCGCTCTCCGAGGCGGCAAGGCTCGGCCTCGACCCGATCGTGCTCGATCATCATCAGGCGCCCGAGATTTTGCCACAAGCGATCGTCGTCAACCCAAACCGTCAGGACGATCTATCCGGTCTTGGCCAACTTTGCGCTGCGGGGGTCGTTTTCATGACACTCGTCGCGGTGCAGCGTGTTCTGCGGGAGCGCGGCTTTTTTTCGCCCGCCAGGCCGCCACCTGACCTTCTCGCCGGGCTTGATCTCGTGGCGCTCGCCACCGTCGCTGATGTCGCGCCATTGACTGGGTTGAACCGCGCCTTCGTTACCAAGGGGCTTGCCTTGATGCACGCACGGAAACGCCTTGGTCTCAAACTTTTGCTCGACATCGCTGGGCTTACGGGACCGCCAACCCCCTATCATCTCGGCTTTCTGATTGGTCCGCGAATCAATGCTGGGGGAAGGATCGGCGATGCCTCGCTTGGCGCCAAGCTCTTAACTCAGACCGATCCGCTGGAAGCCCGGCCAATCGCCGAAGAACTTGAACGGCTCAATCGCGAACGCCAGGAGTTAGAGCGTGCCACGCTTGACGCAGCCGAGGCCGAGGTGCTGGCCGACCCCGGCCTCGAAAATTGCGCGGCTATCATCGCGGCGGGCGAGGGCTGGCACCCGGGCGTTGTCGGGCTGATCGCCGCGCGCCTCAAGGAGAAATTCCGGCGGCCGGCATTCGCAATCGCTTTCGACACGAACTCACTCGGCATCGGGTCCGGGCGCTCGATTTCGGGCATCGACCTTGGCCGCGTGGTGCGCGCGGCGGTCGAAGCCGAAGTTCTCGTCAAGGGCGGCGGCCATGCGATGGCGGCGGGTATCACATTGGCAAGGGAGCGGCTCGACGAATTCAAAGGGTTCCTCGAAGCGAACCTCGCCACGCATGTCGCCGCGGCGCGGGGCAGCGAATCCTTGCTGATCGACGCGGTCTTGACCGCGGCCGGCGCTAATTCAGCTTTGCTCGCCGGGCTTGCGCGCGGCGGCCCCTATGGCGCGGGCAACCCCGAACCGGTGTTTGTCTTGCCTGCGCACCGCCTCGTCGATGTTGCGGTCGTAGGCAACGGTCATGTGAGACTGCGCGCGGAGACAGACGACGGCACCAAAATTGCCGGCATTGCGTTTCGCGCCGCCACCGCTCCGCTAGGTCAACAGCTGCACGCCGCGCGAGGCACCTTCGTTCATCTGGCAGGAACTCTGGCAGCGGATCGCTTTAGCGGCGGCGACCGGGTGCAATTGAGATTGCTCGATTTTGCACCTGCGGTTTAGGGCATGTCTCAAAAAAGTTGCTCGACTTTTTCGGTTCTGACATGCGCCAGCTCTTTGAATTTAAGCCGCGTCCTATCGATTAGAAATTTTCATTTGATTGGGAAGCTCTAGATCATATTGATCTTGGATTGATTCACTCCATAATCATCGCGCTCCTTTCTTAGAGTTAGAGCGGGATGCGGGCGGAAAATCGGTATTCCCTCTTCCTCATCCCGCTCCGAGCCCGCGCACTTACCGCTGCGCTTGATGTGACCTTGCCAGCGCGGGCGGCGGCCTTTATATGTCCGCGCGGCTGACGTAAAACTTATGAACACGCCGGCAGTGAACTTCCGCGCCCATCGTCTAGCGGTCCAGGACGTCGCCCTTTCACGGCGAAAACAGGGGTTCGATTCCCCTTGGGCGCGCCAATTAAATCAATGGGTTACCTCATAAAACGGGCCGCGACTCCAAGAATTGTTCAATGTCTTGGCATCTCGGCGTGAATTTGCTTGAATCGCTGTGCACAGTCCACGCATTAAGATGCTGGACGAAATCGGCACCTGTGTTAGACTTTCACGATAATTGGGGGGAGGATGAATGGCGTTGAGCAGTAGAACTAAGCTGGGTATCACCATCGCGGTAGCGGTTGTTGCCGGGCTCACATCGGTTCTCATTTCGGTGCTGCTTTTGCTTTTAGCGGTGTTGTTAATCGCATGGGGCCAAGCACCCGATCGCACAGAGACATTTGTTAAAGGTTTGCCGTACGGCAGCTCCTTCCTCGGTCTATTGACTAAATTTGACTTGACGCACACCGACCGGAGCTAAGAGAGCCCCAACAACGGCCTTTATTCAACACCGACACGGCGCCACCGGTCAGATACGGCCTTCCCTTTTGCCATCGGCTTCCCCGTCTCGTGTTGCACCGATGTCACACCGGCTATTCATTCTTATGCCGGGCTACATATTGTCAAAGTTTTAACGAATTGCCGCGCCCAAAATCACTGGCGCGGTAAATCCGCTTGTTGCCGCGGGAGATGAAGCAATTGGACTGCGATGGGTTCGGCAAAAGCCCTGATCAAATCCGTTGCCAGTTTGCAACAATCCATTCGGGGGATTCCCTCATGTCCAGTGTTCTGCCGTCTATAATCGTTCTCTTTATAACGGCTCTGATCGTTTTTCGCCGTGAGCTCACAACTCCTCGGATCGCATCAGCTTCGAAGAGTTCGGCTGTTTCGGAGCGTCCTCCCGGGCCTTCATCCAGGCGTTCGCCAGTTCAACGCACTTCCCGCAACACGCCTTGCTAAACCGGTCCACTGCGCGGGCGGCGAATAATCTGGCGTCACATTCCATACCGAGAACGGCGGCGAGCCGATTGGAGGTTGCGAAGAACTACCGGCGTTACGGTTCCATCCTAGGAACTCAAAGCGTCGAATGTGGATTAGGCGGCCGCGTTGAACAGAATTCGTGCTTCCATTACTGCCACTCTCTTGCGAGCCTCGCAGGCGCCGTGTTTAGCTGATCCCGCGCCGTTCTATTCATGACGCGCCGGCAGAGACTCTCGACCATGTCGACGTGGCGTAAATCGGCCATGCCGAGCATGAAATGCCGATCATGCAAGCGCTCACTGATGCTTCCGAACTCAGCGTCAAGATGCACTTTTATTTCAATGGCACCCACTTAACGAGACCGCCAGCAAAGATCTTTTGTGACCTCGCCGAGACATTCGCGTCGAGCTTCCACCGGCTTGCTCAAGGTAGCAGGCCGATGCGAGGAGCAGGGACTTTACTATAGTCTACGACGTATCCGCCCAACGGCCACATTCGACGGTTTAGTAAAGGAAATGCTGGCGCATTGCGATGATTGCGGTGCCGGTTGCCTTCCAGCTGGTCCACCCCCCGACCTTGGCCCCATGACTTATACCAGCTTGGAAGAGCCCGGAATGGAACCATGGAACATTCTCCTGCGCCTGGCGTTTCGCGCTCGCTTTGATTACGCAAACATTTGAAGGCGTCTAATGGTGATGGCGCTCGAAAGGTTCGGGCGCCGCCCGCAAAAGAGAGCGTCGAAAAGGAGAATACTATGAAACGGTTTGGCATAATATTGGCCATCGCCGCGTTTGGCGCTGCGCTGGGGGCGAGCCGCCCGGCTTCAGCAACTGAAGTCGGTTGCTGGTATAACGGCGGCTTGCATGATTGCGTCTGGTATCCTGGATATACCTATGGAAGTGGGTACCCCTATGGCTCTGGACTTGGTGTACTTGGGGCCATCGCGACTGCACCGCTGGCGATAGCTGCCGATGCGACCGGGCCTCTGATGACTGGCCGAAGCGTGGCGGTCTCCGCCGCGGCTGGCTCCGGAAACTATTGTGCGACTCCAGCGAGGACGTGCTTGCTCTCTGAGCCAGGTTGGCTAGGGACTGGCTGTTCCTGCAGAGTCTACGGCGGCCACGCACGAGGATTCGTGCAATAGAGTCTCGCTAAACGATACTGAAGCATCAACGAGGCTGCGACCGAGTTGATTTCCCGGCCGCGGTTTTTTGAGTTTCTTCAGAGGCAGCATCGCATCATTTGCGGCGTTGAATACGATGCCGCGGGCCGCACAAAAGTTGAACGAGCGGTAGGTGGGCAAGCGCCGGTCTTCGGGATGAGCGTCGAGACGCAAAACCAAGCGGCAGCGTCAATCTGCACATTGATCGTAATCGACGCACTTTAATTAGCCCGACACTGAGTTCATCGCCTGGAATGGCTGCGGCGCACCAGACCATCGCGCCGTTGCAGGCTCGCAGTGATCTTCTAAGCGGCGCCTTTTGCGTACGCGACGCCCTATTCGTTGTCTGTGTTCACCCACCATGAAACGATAAGCGCCGCACTGGTGACGGCAGCAAGGATGCCAGCAGCTCGATAGAAACCAAGCGTGGCGGAGATATCGAACCAATGGCTCCACATGCGAATGACGCTCGCAATCATCAAAAGCGTGCAGAAAATAAAAAGCCAAGATACAAGCTTACTATGAATCTTGAGAGTTTCTGCTTTTACGGCGGAGCGTGCGTTCCTTAAGGTCATGGCGCTAGACCTTTGCAATTGTAAAATGATGAACGGGTTCGATCATTGGATCGCCCGATTGCGTGAGATCTTCAATAAGCAAATCTCGTGCCTACACGCGCTGCCCGCCGCGATGAGGATTGAACGAAAGAACCACACGGCGCCGCGAGGTTCCAAAATCTCGCGACGCGCTGTAGCGAGCTGGACTATCAGCGCGGCATAATAGCTATAGACCGTGATGCGCGAGATAGTAGAACACAATCCCGAGGGTTGCGGCGACGCCTAGGATTTTTAGGATATCAATACGGTTCGTCATCGATACGCTCCCCAATCTTTTTATTGAGGATATGGTACATGGCGGTCTCATCTCAGCAATCAAGTGGCGGAATACTTCCTCCGGTCACTCACAAATGACCAACAGCCCGGCGGACTAGCCATTTCGATGAAACCACCAAAACAGCAATCAGAGCGAGTCCCACTTTTCACCCGCGACCTTATGTAAAGGCTTCGCGCAAAAGCCTTGGCAACCATATGTCTGGCCTGAGAAGCTGTTGTTAGGTGTGGCGCATGGCAACCCCTCCTCCCCCCATCTTCGACCGTCACTTGTCTAGGCGCCGGCTTGCCCGGGCGGCGGCCCAAGGGCCCGAGGATTTTCTTCTTCTCCATGCAATAGAGGAATTCAGCACGCGGCTTGCTACTATCAAACGCGAATTTTCTACAATCCTCGATGCAGGAACGCCTTCCTCAAAGCTTGCCGCCCGGCTTTCAGAACTGCTTCATCCTTCCCTTTTCATCCGGATGGCACCGCCATCAGAGGCCGCCAGCGGGCTTTCTCTCCCGCTGCTCGTGGGTGATGAGGAAAATTTGCCGCTCGCGCCGGAACGATTCGATTTGGCGGTCTCGGCGCTTTCCTTGCAAAATCTCAACGATCTCCCTGGAGCGCTCATTCAGCTCCGCCGTGTTTTGAAGCCGGATGGGCTTTTTCTCGGCTGCCTGCTTGGTGGTCAAAGTTTGCATGAGCTGCGAACCGCTTTGGCCGTAGCCGAGACAGAAATCTGCGGCGGGATCAGTCCACGGGTCGCACCTTTCGCGGATGTGCGTGACATGGGGGGGCTTCTGCAAAGAGCCGGGTTCGCCATGCCGGTCGCCGACAGCGAACCTCTCACCGTTCGATACGCCGGCATGTTTGGCCTCATCACTGATCTCCGCGCGATGGGCGCGGCCAATGCGCTTGTGGCGCGGCAGCGCAAACCCGCGACGAAGGGGCTTTTTATGCGCGCCGCGGAAGTCTATGCGAAACGATTTGCCGACCCGGACGGCCGCGTGCGCGCGACTTTCGAGATGATTTTTCTCTCCGGCTGGGCACCGCATGAGAGCCAGCAAAAGCCCTTGCAGCCTGGCTCCGCCAAGATGCGGCTCGCCGATGCGCTCAAAAGCAAATCATCTCCCGGGAGCTCAACCTGACAGCTCAACCTGATCGCTTCAAGTTCGGTCGATCAAGGTAAGTTTCTGTTTGTCACTGCGTGAGTTCCCAGGTGACCTGAACGTCAGTGCGCAGAGTCTGGACGCCAGGCTCGACGGGAATGGCAGCGGCGGCTTCGTGCGAGCCAGCGCCGAGCATTCTCGGCGACATTGCAACGGGAGCCGGTGCGGGCGGTTCTGTCGCGATTTCGAGGACCCGCCCGAGCCTGATACCGAGACCATTGACGTAGCTATTGGCCTTGCGCAAGGCGTCGCGAACAGCGTCTCCTCGCAAGCCATCGTATTTCGCGTCCTTTTGCGAATAATCGAACTCTATGCCTTCGAGGCTATTGGCGCCTTTGTCCATCAATTCGCGCGCCAGAGCACCGGCCTTTGTGATGTCCCGGACCCGCACGCTCATCGAATTGTGGGAGCTGTAGCCGCGCAAGGTCCGCTTGATGATACGGCCGTTGGCGTCGGTCGATTCATCATACACCGGCGAGAGCGTGATCGACAACGTCTTGATGTCCTTTGAGTCGATCCCTTGCGCCTTGATCTCGCCGACGACCGCCTGCGCAGCGCGGGCGTTGTCATGGGCAGCGTCCGCGGCATTCGGCCGCTCAGTGTCAACACCAATCGAAATCGTTGCTATATCGGGGACGACGTCCGTGCTGGCGACGCCGGTCGTGGTGATGGACGGCATCGAATCCTTAAAGGTCGGAAACAGTTGTTGTTGGGCCTGAACAATTTGCGTCCCGATGCCGAGCGGGAGCGTGGCGAGGAAAGCAAGCCTTGCAAACAAGAAGGAAAAGCGGAAGCTGGTTGACATGAGCATCTTTCAACGGCGCAAGAATGGGCATTGACTAGCGCTATAGAGCCTTCTTCCATGGCGGTTTTTCGACGGCGATACGATTTGATAAGAGGGCATTTAACCGGAGAGAGCCTGGAGATATCCAGGCCGCCATGCTAGGACATCTCCCAATGATGACACATCTCGCCGCAAGCCCTGAACAGCATGAACATCCAGTCGGCCGGGGCCTCGCTTCGCTTGCCGGGGCGACGCGGCGTGAGCTTGGCGCGGCTCTTGCCGAGGCAGGGGTGCCCGAGCGCGAAATCAGGATGCGTGTAACGCAGCTCTGGCATTGGATCTACCATGCCGGCGCGACGTCCTTCGATACAATGGGCAATGTCAGTAAGGTTCTGCGCGCCACCCTTGGGGAGCACTTTACGCTTGCCCGCCCGCGCATCGTCACCGAACAAATTTCCCGCGACGGCACCAGGAAATGGCTGCTCAGGCTCGACCCGATGGACCGCCACGACAAAGGCGCCGAGGTCGAATGTGTTTATATTCCCGAAAGCGACCGCGGCACGTTATGCGTGTCGAGCCAAGTCGGCTGTACGCTAAACTGCAGCTTTTGCCACACCGGAACGCAGAAGCTTGTCCGTAATCTGTCAGCGCGCGAGATTATTTGCCAAGTTTTGATCGCGCGGGGAAGGCTCGGCGATTTTCCGGGTTCCGAGCCGCCAGACGATGGACTCGTGCCGGGCGATGGTCTTCGCGCTGTGTCCAATATCGTTTTTATGGGCATGGGCGAGCCGCTCTATAATTTTGATCATGTACGCGATGCCGTGGCGGTTATGTCCGACGGTGACGGCCTTGCGCTGTCGAAGCGCCGGATCACGGTGTCAACAGCCGGTGTCGTTCCGCGCATGGAAGAGCTTGGCCGCGAGACCGGCGCGATGCTGGCCATATCGCTCCATGCGGTGCGTGATGAATTGCGCGACAAGCTCGTGCCGCTCAACAAAAAATATCCGATCAAGGAGCTCCTTGCGGCGTGCCGGACCTATCCCGGCGCCTCCAATGCACGGCGGATCACCTTTGAATATGTGATGCTGAAGGACATCAATGATTCGCCGGCCGACGCGCGCGAACTGGTGCGGCTCTTGAAGGGCATCCCGGCCAAGATCAATCTCATACCCTTCAATCCCTGGCCCGGCGCGCCCTATGAATGTTCAGACTGGACGCGAATCGAAAAGTTCTCTGATATCGTGTTCAACGCTGGCTACGCGAGCCCCGTGCGCACCCCGCGCGGACGTGATATTCTGGCTGCGTGCGGACAGTTGAAAAGCGAGACGGAAAAGCTGCGGGCAAGGGCAAGGCTCGCGGTGCACTACGAATAGGTTTAAGGTTTTGCACGCAACCCAAGCGCGGCGAGCACCACCAGTCCCACCGAAATCACCGCGTTCCAGCCCGCGAGCGACAGGCCAAGAATGCGCAGCGCGGCGCTATCGCAGCGCACGGCCTTCACGGTTTCCAATTGTTTAAGAAAATCCGAGACGGAAGCGGCACGATCGAGCGCGCCTGTGCACTCCGTTGGCCCCGTCCAAAATCCCCATTCCACGCCCGCGTGATAGGCGCCGAAAACCGCGCTCGCCACGAAGATCAGTGCAAGGGCCACGAAGACCGAGCGCAATAGGCTGCTTTGGCCAAGTGCAGCGAATAAGACCGCGAACCCTGCTATCGGAATGGCGGCATAATACGGTATGCGCTCCTTGAGGCAGAGCTCGCAAGGCGTGAAACCCAAGGCCTGGAATAGGAAGGCTCCTAAGATTGACGCGACTGCTATGGCCAGTATGGCGAGAGCGATCCCAAGCGGCGTTCTGATGCCCATCGCGGCGGTCAGATCACACGCGCGGCAATCCAGAAGCCCGCGACAACCGCAGCCGCAAGGATCGCCAAAAACCAGCCGAAATATTGATCGAGCAGCGCCTTGATTGGCTCGCCATAATGCTTGAGAAGCACCGCGATAAAGAAAAACCGCGCGCCGCGCGTTAGGAAACATAACAGAATGAATAGAGGCAGACTATAAGCCAAGAGTCCGCTGGTGATCGTCACGATTTTGAACGGAATCGGCGTCAAGCCCTTAAGGAGGATAACGGCCCAGCCCCATTGCGCGTACAGCGCGCGCAGCTGGTCGACACGTGCACCATAGCCGTAAAGATTGATCAGCCATTTTCCGACCGTCTCGAATAAAAGCGCGCCGATCGCATAGCCGAGCAGGCCGCCCGCGACTGAGCAAACCGTGCAGATCAGCGCATAGATCCAAGCTCGCTTCGGCCTGGCGAGCGACATGGGGATTAGAATCGCGTCCGGCGGCACCGGGAAAAACGAGCTCTCCGCGAAGGCAATGGCGCCGAGCGCCCAGGGTGCGTGCTGGCTCTCCGCGAGGCTTAACGTCCAACGATAAAGCTTTTGAAACATGTTTTCCGCTTGGCAAGAGAGCGTATCCGTGGCCAAAGGCAACGGAACAGAGAAGAGTCAGCGGACCCTTGCTTATATCCCCCGGTAGCGTCATTCAAGCCGGATGGTTAAAAGTAGGTGGCGCGCACCTGCCGGTAAAATACATCCGTGTGACCAGTAGGATTGGATCAAGGCGCTTATGCTATGATTGTTATGCGGTTTTTGATGTCCGTTTGCCACAAATCCACTATATGCCTTAAGGAAATACCGGCATGCGCCATCGCTGGTTGATTGGAAGCATAGTGACGTTGAACCTTTGCGCCTCCGCGGTTTCGGCCGAGCCCGTTATCAGGCGGAGCGGCGCGCCGTGGCCGGACACCTTGCTCGCGCGGGTCGAGGCGCTTGCCTTGATCGAAACCCTTAACGCCCGACTTCTTTGTGCCTCCTGTACCGCGACCGAAGTTCTCACCAAATGGTGCGCCGATCACAAACTGGCAAGCGAACCGGTTATCCACGCAAGGCGGATCACTGGTACGGAGAAGCCTGTCTTGCCTGAGCAGCGGCAAAGACTTCAAGTCGGCCCCCAAGAAGAGGTCACCTACCGGCATGTCGAGCTTACCTGCGGTGACCACGTCCTGGTCGAAGCTGACAATTGGTACGTGCCCCGCCGGGTCGGGCCGGAAATCAATCACCTGCTGACAACAACCGACACGCCTTTCGGCCGTGCGGTGCGGGATTTAAAGCCCACACGCGAGAATTTTTCTGTTGAGAGGTTTTGGAAGCCGCTTCCTGATGGCTGGGAGCTTGCCCCACCCGCTGACGAAAACCCTGGGGCTGCTATGGAGATACCCTTGCGGCTTTTCCAGCATCGCGCCTTGATTTACAATGGGGCCCACGAGCCTTTCTCCGAAGTCAGTGAGATTTACACCAGGGAAATCCTGGCGTTCGGACCGCCTTAGGGTTTAGACGCATGGCCGCCGCCCGGACCGCTTTGCGATTGCTACCAGAGTTCCTGCAAAGGGCGGCCGCCACCCTGGCTTTACCGGTTTTGCGAAGTCTAGCACATGCCTCGATAGACACGGTATTTCCGCCCGCCTGCCTGAATTGCCGCCAATCCACTGGTACCACAAACTCGCTTTGCGCATCCTGTTGGGCACAAGTGCGTTTCATCGAGCGCCCATTTTGCGAGCGTCTCGGCACACCCTTCGCCATGGATCTCGGCAACGACGGGCTTTTGTCACCCGATGCCGTTGCCAATCCGCCGGTTTATGGCCGCGCCCGGGCCGTTGCGCATTTCGAGGATGGCCCGGTGCGGCAATTGGTGCATAGATTGAAATATAGCGACAGAATGGAACTTGCCAAACCGCTCGGGGCATGGATGGCGCGCACCGGCAACGAAATTTTGGCCGGGGCCGATCTGCTTGTGCCGGTTCCCCTGCACCGCCGCCGCCTTGCGGTGCGCCGATTCAATCAGGCGCACGCCTTGGCGCAAGCTATCTCTGCCCAATGCGGCGTCCCGGCTGATCCTTTCGTCCTCGCGCGGGTCAAGCCGACGCCATCTCAAGTTGGGCTTTCGCGTTCGCAGCGGGCTCTTAATTTACAGGGCGCGTTTCGCGTGCCGGACGCGATGACACCAAAGATCGAAGGCCGCGCCGTGGTGCTTATCGACGATGTCATGACCTCAGGGGCGACCGCCAACGCCGCTTCGCGCGCGCTTCTGCGAGGCGGCGCCAAAAGTGTCGATGTCTTGGTATTCGCGCGGGCAATATAAAGTTTTGTTTCAAGCCGCTTTGGTCTTCAGGTCCGGCGCCACCTTAAAATTGGCCTCGGTGTTCGCTTTGACGTCATCGAGCGTGACCCCATCGGCGAGCTCGATCAGCGTCATGCCGTCATTGCCGTGCTTGTCGATCGAAAGAACCGCGAGGTCGGTGATCACGAGGTCGACGACCGCCGTGCCGGTGAGCGGCAAGGTGCACTGATGAAGGAGCTTCGGCTGCCCCTTCGCCGTGTGTTCCATGACCACCACCACTCGCTTGACGCCAGCGACAAGATCCATCGCCCCGCCCATGCCCTTCACCATCTTGCCGGGAATCATCCAATTGGCGAGATCGCCGCGTTCGGTAACCTCCATCGCGCCGAGAATCGCGAGATCGATATGGCCGCCGCGAATCATGCCGAAACTGTCGGCCGAAGAGAAATAGCTTGTCGTTGAAAGTTCGGTGATCGTCTGCTTGCCGGCATTGATGAGATCGGCGTCTTCCTCGCCCTCGAACGGAAACGGTCCCATGCCGAGCATGCCGTTTTCACTTTGCAATTGCACTTCCATTCCGGGCGGGATGAAATTCGCTACGAGAGTAGGAATGCCTATCCCGAGATTAACGTAATAGCCATCGCGCAATTCCTTGCCGGCACGCGCCGCCATCTGATCCCTGGTCCAAGCCATATCGGGTTTCTCCTCAAGCAGCGATGCGCTGGCGGGTCGTGCGTTTTTCGATCAGTTTGGCGGCGTTTGGCGTATGGACGATGCGCTGGACGAAAATGCCCGGCGTATGGATGGAGTCGGGATCGATTTCGCCAGCTTGAACGAGATGTTCGACCTGCGCCACGGTGACCTTGCCGGCAGCCGCCATCATCGGATTGAAGTTGCGCGCCGTCTTGCGATAGACGAGATTGCCTTCCGTATCGCCCTTATAGGCATGAACGATGGAGACATCGGCGACAAGTCCGCGTTCCATGACATAAGTTGCGCCGTCGAACTCGCGCAGTTCCTTCCCTTCGGCAACAAGAGTACCGACGCCCGTCTTTGTGAAAAACGCCGGGATCCCGGCACCGCCTGCCCTGATTCGCTCAGCGAGCGTGCCTTGCGGATTGAACTCAAGCTCGAGTTCGCCCGCAAGATATTGCCGCTCGAAAAGCTTGTTCTCACCGACATAAGAAGAGATCATTTTTTTGATTTGCCGCGTCTCGAGCAGAATGCCCAAACCCGCGCCGTCGACGCCCGCGTTGTTCGAGATCACGGTCAAATCCTTGGCCTTCAGATCGTAAATGGCTTGAATCAGGATTTGCGGGATGCCGCAAAGCCCAAAACCTCCCGACATGATGGTCATGCCGTCTTTGAGAATATCGGCCAGGGCCGAGCGTGCATCGGGAAAAATTTTGTTCATGCAAGGTCCTCGCTCGCAGGCTTTCGGCGGTCTCTAGAGCGGCGTTTTCATGCTAAGTCACTGGCTTCCAGTGGATCCGGGGGAATTGGCCGCCCGCCCTTGATTAACGAATATTGCTTGGAGCCGGTAGAGTTTATACACCAGGCAATGATTTTGCCAGAGGCGGACAAGGCGCTTTCACTCGTTCCGGCCCACGAACCGCCGGCTCGCACAGAAAGCTTGACGGCGGTCAGCAGAGAGTTAATGCCGTTACGGAAAAGCACTTCGACAGGATCGGTGTCGTCGAGAGCGTAGCGGTCCCCGTTGACGAATATCCCGCCAGGCCGAAGGACCCGGTACATCTCGGTCAGCACTTGGTTACGCTAGGCGTCAAAAAAATGATGCACCGTATAGGCTGACTCCACTGAGTCCTGACTGACGGCTGGAAGCTCGCGCAGAGCGGACAGCGCATCTGCCTCAATCAGGCGCACGCGTCCATAGCAGCGCACCGGAATCCCCAACCCCGAGACCCTCCCGCACCACAGCAGATTGCGATTCAATTTTTGTTGGGGTGTCCCAAACTGAGCGTCACCAGAGCGTAAACGCGTGCTTCCGTTAAGGAGAGCAGGCATCCGTCGACGCTTATAATGGCGCCCTGTGCGAAATCATGGCGCACGCGATTTGCGATCTGGCGTCTCACCGCCTCTCTGCTCTTGATTGTTTCAGCGTCGCATGAGGCAGCCGCAAGAATTTCGTTTGCAAGCTGTTCGGCTGTGCCCGTCTCTTGGGGCAAGGAATTCAAGCACGCCGTCCCGATCGCACATGCGCTCCTGAGGTTTCCGAACAGGGAGAGAAGTAAGCACTGGAAGGATTTTCCGCTAAACATATATCTAATGCGGGGCGGCCTCGCTTCAGGAGCGAATAGCTGCCGTCAGCCCGGTGGTCCATGCAGCCGCCGGAAAGTCTCCAATCAGATACACAAATCACGTCCCGTGGTGATGGTCTTGCTCTTCCTTGGGGGCCGTATCGTCTTGTTCGACCATGAAGTGGATCGGCACACTGTGCAGCTTCTCGAACACAAGCGTTCCGTCGATCATCGAATCTTCGGTTAAGGCCTTGGTTACTTTACCGAACCTAATTTGGTAGGTGGTGGGGGTGAGTTCGATGTGGCCATGCGGCTTAATGAGCAATCCATGTTCGACGGGTTTTGAGCTAAACTTACCGTCCGTTTCGATAATCTGATAAATAGTGCCGGAGCCTGCTCCCTCGATGGTGGCACCGAGGAGGGTCTCTGGCTCATCGCCTTCGTTATCGATCTCGATGATGCAAGAATAAGTGCTGGGCGCGCCCGCTGGTGCCTCGCGAACCCATGGATGTCCGATCTTCAAATTGCCGGCGGTTTCTTGATGCGCCGAGCCGGGCAAAACGACGCCTACGACAAGAGCGGCCGCCAAAGCAAACAAGGAAACCGAAACTTTCATGGGCCCTTCCTCCAATCCATCGAAAAACCAAGACAGACTTATTTTGGAGATCACTAAGCACGAAATGCGCTCGCGTAGCAAGAAATGGGGCTCCCAAGCGGCGCCTTGCCGAAATCAATTCAATTTGATCATTCAAGCGGCGAGAAGGCCGTGAATTCCGGGAAGGCGCGACCGAAACTTCGCCGGTAATGAGGAAGTCAGAGATCCAGCCGCGCCGCTTTCTTGCTGAAGATTCCGGCGCGCCAAACTACGAAGCCAATCGAAGATGTGACGATGACCTTGGTTGGAAAAACGGAGACCGCGGCTCCTGTCGCGCCAAGCAAATGGGCGAAAGAACCGGCAGCAACGAGATTGAACCGGCGGGAGCCAATGAGGATGCGCATGAAGGAGCACTGCATGCCGAATGCGAGGATGATCTGAATATTAATAACACTGGAATGTGTTTTATTATAATATAAATGTATTATAATATTTACGAAAATATAAACATAAAAAGTAAAGTATAATATTTTTCTCAGCGCGCGAGAAATGAGGCCATTCATGTAAAATCCAATTGCCGAAAATCAGCAAAGGTGCCAAATTACGCAGTGGCTTTAAGGTCGCAGCAAAAGCTAAATCCGCCCCTCGCGTCGTGCTGTGACAGAATTGGCCATTGCGCTCGGGCAAATGTGCGCTATATCTTTTTATTCTGGAGGAATTTAGCGTAACGAATCCGCAAATCACTTAATGTTTACAGTAACATGAAATATAAAGTCCGGCATTTATAATTTAGCTTGGAAAAAAATGACCCAGTTTGGTACTTTCTGGTCTGGCACTCTCACACCTTATGAAACCTCATGTTTGGCTTCATTCATAAAAAATGGATTCGAGGTCGTTCTATACAGCTATGAAGAAATTGGAGATCTTCCCTCCGGCGTGCTAAAAGCTGATGCTAGCGAAATTGTTGATCGTTCTTATCTTCATCGTTTTATAACAAATGGAGCGACCAGCGTAGCGCTTTTCTCTGATTATTTTCGCTACCTTATGTTTCAAAAGACAAATCTATGCTGGACTGATACCGATATATTCATGTTGCAAGGCTTCAAACTAAATCCAAACGATAATTTCTTTGTCGTTGAAGATGGATATAACATCTGCAATGCACTTTTGCGTATGAATAGTACTTCGCTAGAATTAAAGGAAATTATCGCGAAAACAGAATCTGTTCTTGATAAGGACGTCCCGTGGGCGGCAACTCAAAGCTTTATTCGAAAAACATACAGAAAAAAGTTTCAGGACATGACTGAATCGCTAAAACAGCCCGAAGAGTTTATGCCATTACACCATCGTGAGTATTACAAATTCGTTCTACCAGAGTTCGCCGACGAGTGCGCCCATAAATGCAAAAACGCTAAAACAGTCCACTTATACAATAATATACTAGATAGAATAGGCGTATGTAAATACCTTCTCCCGCCGGAAGGATCTTATCTTCATCATCTATTTACATCACTGGGGCATGCGTCGCATTTTTGGGGCGTTTACCCTGCTCCTGTCATGCGGACACTTGTCGACGGATGGCGTATGCGGTATAGCGGAGAATGTCTTGGTGTTAAAAGCATTATCAAACAAGCGATACCTAGTCTTAACAGAACAACCCGTAACAGTATATGGAAATATTTGTAATTTCGATAGAATAAGTAATGTATACTACGGATATTTCGTAGGGTCAGCGACCGCCCATCTGCGTATATTGCGCTAGATTGTTCGCCTCGCAGCCTATGCTTCCGCAACCATCACGGAGTGATGTGGTTTTGTCATGGGGTTATCCTGAAATCTGGTTGAAACTCCGGCGCCCGCTGTTGTTTTGACAGGACGGATCTCGCAAGACATGAAGACTGCGATTGATAAAGCCGCGCGCGAATACGCTAGGGCGACGTCGAGCCTTGTGGCGAAAATATTGGCGGCTTGGCTTGAGGGCCGGAAAAAGAGGCTGTCGAATTGACCGGCCCAAAAAACGCCCGATGCGGACTCATGAAAACGGGCTGGCGGCTCTGAGGGCTCTACTCATTGCCGTTATCACTCTGAGTGCCGTGCGCACCCGTGTCACGGAATGGCTCAAGCTAAGAAAAGCGAAATGAGCGACGGAGGATTTACGAAAAAGACTGTGCCGCCAAAACGATCCATGGTCTTGCCTGCATTGAGCACAGCTAGCGTCACCGCGCGTTTTGTGTCCTGGTCATAGCGTTTTCCGATCTTTTAAAATCTGACACGCCGCCTCGGCGATACGCTTGGCAAAATCCAAGGCGGTTTCCTTGTCCTTCACGAGGAAGAGTTCTTCACCTAATAGGTGATCGCTGAGCCAATCTTGGAACTCTCGCTCGCTTTCCATTGTGAAGGTTCCTTCGTCACTCACGAAGCCGCTTAATGGGCCTTCAATCACATAATCGGCCGAGTTTGGAGAGGACTTGGCACATTGAGCCCATACACGGCCGTTGCCGTCGACAAAAGCCAGGACGCCATACTCGCGTTCTTCAAGTTTCATTATTCACCTCTTTTATTCATGTCGGCGGCAACGGTGCGCCATGCCGCGTCCTTGGCTAGCGGGTGGCCTTTGCCTTCTATCTCGACGGCCTCAATCAAGCTCGGGTCATCATCCCCGGCGCCAGTCTTATTGACCCGCTTCGAGACCGGCCACAGGCGCTAAAGATCATTTGGCGCGGGCAGCAAGAGTTCTGCACCGATCTTCCCGGTCAGCTAGGTGCAGTGATGGGCGGGAGGGAGCTGCAAAAAGCCCCTGATCTGGCGTCCTGGGCCAGATCAAGGGCAGGCAGTAGAGGCTTGGGGAGGAAACCAAGCTGCAATGAATTAAGCAAAATTTAAGCCATTATCGGCGCGGGCTCGGTAGAGCACGGCGCGGCCGCGGAGAAGAAGAATCCAGCCCCTATAAGCGCACCCAGCTTCATGCAAATCCATGCTGGTATATTGGACAAATCTTGGATACTCTGGCTCGTCTTATAATATAAGTTATTGATATTATTGGCGCTCCCTAGGGGAATCGAACCCCTGTTTTCGCCGTGAGAGGGCGACGTCCTAGACCGCTAGACGAAGGGAGCCTAAAGTAGCCTAAAGGGTTTCTAGCTTGTGACGGGTGGGGCCGCAAGCTTGCGCATCTGCTCGTGCAAGCGCGCAAGATTAGCCTTTTTATTGATCTCTTGCCGGAATCCGTATTGCGCCCCTAACATTCTAAGCGGCATTATCAACCATAGATATGAACGCCATGACAGATCTTTCTATCGAGCTGCCGCGTCCACCAGCGCCTCAGCCTCTCGATGCGCCGCTCGGGCCGATCGCCACGCTACGCGTTCTGCGCAGAAACCCAATCGAGACCTGGACCAAGGCGCATTACGAATTGCCGATTGTTGCAGGTCCAACCATCCTTGGCAGGATCGCGGTGGTCAGCTATCCCCCTGCTATCCGCCGCATATTTGTCGACAACACCATCAATTATCGCAAGGATCCCTTACAAAAACGCGTTCTCGGGCCAGGTGTCAGCGGAGGGCTGTTGGACGTCGAGGGCGACGAGTGGCGGGTGCAGCGGCGCACATTGGCGCCTTTGTTCACACCCAGAACAGTGGCTTCCTTCGCACGCGCCATGAACGCCGCGGCGGAAGACCTCGTGGCGCGATGGATGCGGCTGCGCGAGGGGCGGATTATCGACATTCAGCCGGAAATGGCGCGGGTGACACTCGACGTGCTTGGGCGCACGATTTTTTCGGACGGGATCGGACGGGACTTTGACCAGTTCGTGGCCGCAATCTCTGGCTATCTAATGAAAATGGGCCGGCTCGACCCTTTCGATCTTCTCGATTTTCCCGAATGGGTGCCGCGCTTGACAAAGCTCGGGAGCACCTCGGCGGAAACGTTTTTCGCCTCGGCTGTCGAGACAATCGTCGCCAAACGCAAGCGCCTCCTCGCAACGGACAAAGGGGCTGCCCCTCGGGATGTCCTGACCCTCCTCCTCGAAGCACAAGATCCACAGACCGGTACTGGATTGAGCGATGCCGAAGTCAAAGCCAACATACTGACCTTCATTTTGGCGGGGCATGAAACCACGGCCAATACATTGATCTGGTCCTTGCTTCTGCTTTCGCTATCCGAGGAATGGCGGACGCGGCTCGAGCGGGAGGCCAGCACGGTTCTCGATGGTCCCGTCGAGGACCATGCTGCGCGGCTTATCGAAACGAAGGCCGTGATCGAAGAAGCGATGCGTCTTTATCCCCCCGTCGCCAGCATGAGCCGGCAGGCAATCGGCCCCGATGATCTCGCCGGCAAACGCATCCGGAAAAATAGCGTGGTTATCGTGTCGCAATGGGTCTTGCACCGGCATCGCTTGCTTTGGGAAAACCCGGATTGCTTCGATCCGCGCCGGTTCCTTCCTGGTGCGCGAGAAAACATCGATCGATTTGCCTATCTGCCGTTTGGCGCAGGTCCGCGCGTCTGCATTGGCGCATCCTTCTCGCTACAGGAGGCGGCGATTATCCTTTCCCATATCGTGCGGTCGTTCTCGCTTGAACTTCCGAAAAATCACGTCGTGATTCCTGTGCAAACGATTACCTTGCGGCCCCAGGGGGGGTTGCCGATGATCTTGCGGCGGCGAGACAATTGCGCTTGCTCTGCGGCCCGCGCCGCCACCGTTCAGCCGAGCGGGTATGCTGCCTCGACGACATAGGGACCGCCGCCGGTCGATGCCCGCGCCGAGAACAAGACGAATCGCTTTGCCTCGAACCGGCGAGAGAAAAAATATCCCCGCGTGGAAAGATATTCGGCGACCGCGGCACAAGAGGCGGTCCGCAGCCGCGCGAGCGTGACATGGGGCGTGAATTTGCGCGGCTCTGGCGCGATGCCGATACGCCGCATAAGTCTTTCTTGTTGCGCTTGAAGTTCGAGCAACGGAGTGGCCGCCTTGGCCCTGGCGATGAGCGCTCTGGGCTTCGCGCCGCCAAAGGAACTCAGGCCTTCAATAGTCACCGTAAACGGCGGGTGCCGGACTTTCTCGAGGATCGAATGGATGTCCCGTGCGGTCGAATCGTCGATATCGCCGATGAAGCGCAAGGTGAGATGGTAGTTTTCGGCGTCGATCCAGCGTGCGCCAGAGAGTCCGCCGCGCAACATGGAAAGGTCCGTTGCGAGATCGGAAGGGATTTCGAGACCCGTGAATAGACGGGGCATGGATCCCTCCTGCCGATGCAAGGAAGCAGCGAATCATCACCGCGTCCATGCTGAGACATAAAGCCGGAACGCTTATAACGAAGATTCGGCGGGAAGGGAATTGTTGCCCGTGGAAAATTGCCCATCATTCTTTCGGCTTCGGTGCGGCTTTTTCGCCCAACTGTTTCAAAAAGCTGTGCACTGTGGGAAGAATGCCTTCGACCATGCGTTCAACCCCGGCGGGATTGGGATGCAAATGGTCGGGAAGTTCTAATGCAGGCACGCCCGCCACACCGTCGAGAAAGAAAGGATAGAGGAGCGCCTCATATTTCTTGGCGATATCTGGATAGATTGCGTCGAAGCGTGTTTTGAATTCCTGGCCGAGGCTAGGATTGGCCTTCATGCCCGCGATCAGGACTTTGATGTTGCCTGCCTTGAGCTTTGCAAGAATGGCGGCGAGCGTGGCCTTGGTCACCTCCGGGTCAACGCCACGCAACATGTCATTGGCGCCAAGCTCCAGAATGACGCCATCGGCGCCATCACCAATGACCCAATCGTATCTTGCCAAGCCCCCGGTGGAGGTGTCGCCGGAGACGCCGGCATTTATTACCGTCACATTGTGGCCTTCCGCCCGTAGTTTCTCCTGGAGCACGTTGGGAAACGCGGCCTCGGCGGCCAACCCTAAACCCGCGACAAGACTGTCGCCGAAGGCAATGATTTTCAGCAACGGCGCTTCCTTCGCGGCGGACAGGGCCGGGCCTGATAGCGCTCCCAACAAAAGCGCGGCCGACGATTGCAGGAAAGCGCGGCGATGGCCATATCCGCGCGAAGCCGGATGTCGCATCGTTTTTTGAAAAATAGTCGGGCGAGCATTTATGGATAGCATGGATGGACGAACCAGCGGTTGAACTCGAAAATGTGCATCTCAGCCTGGGGCGCGGCGCGGCGCGGGTTCATATCCTAAAAGGGATCTCGCTGAAAATCGGGCGCGGTGAGACAACCGGTCTCGTCGGGCCTTCGGGATCGGGCAAATCCACCCTTCTCATGGTTATGGCGGGTCTTGAGAGGCCTGATTCTGGTGCGGTCAAAGTGGATGGCACTGGCCTCGATCGCCTTGGGGAGGATGCGCTCGCCCGCTTCCGGGGTGCGCGGATTGGCATTGTTTTCCAGTCGTTCCATCTCATTCCGACGATGACCGCTCTCGAAAATGTCGCGATTCCGCTTGAGCTCGCTGGTGCCGCCGCGCCGTTCGAGCGCGCCCGCGCCGGACTCGACGCCGTCGGCCTCATCCATAGGCTCGGGCATTATCCGGCGCAATTGTCGGGCGGCGAGCAACAGCGCGTCGCCCTCGCCCGTGCGCTCGCGCCAAATCCATCGATCCTCGTCGCCGACGAGCCAACCGGAAACCTCGACGAGGCAACAGGTCAAGCGATTATCGACCTCATGTTTGCCTTGAAGCGCGATCGCGGCGCGACCTTGGTTCTGGTGACGCATGATCTCGCGCTTGCCAGCAAATGCGATCGCATCATAAGTTTGCGCTCCGGCCGCATCGAGGACCCAGCAGCCTCCGAGGCACCAAAAGTAACAGCATAGCGTTGGGACGGTGTTCCCGCATCGCTTCGTTTGCTGGGTTTGCAAACACCAGGGTAAATCTATAAATTTGACCTTAATATGCTTCCTGCAAAACCTCAAATTCGTCTGAGGCAAAATTATGCAATTGACTTATCTTCATTCCTTGATTGGAGGCGGGCTGATCGGCCTCGCCAGCGCCCTCTACTTGCTCTTAGATGGCCGCATCGCTGGGGTGAGCGGGATCATCGGCGCCACTCTCCGGCGGCCCGCCGGCGAGAATCAGCTGCGAAACCTCATCTTTCTGTTTGGTTTATTTCTTGGACCGGTCATTTATCGTCTGAGTTTCGGCGGCTGGCCGGTCATTCATTTCGAAGCAAGTCTTTGGATTTTTGCGTTGGCCGGTCTTCTCGTCGGCTTTGGCACGCGGCTTGGCTCCGGCTGCACCAGCGGCCACGGTGTCTGCGGCTTGGCCCGCCTTTCCCGAAGATCAATCGTTGCAGTCGCCACATTTCTCGCCGTGGGGATAATCACGGTTGCCGTGATGAACCGCGTCGGGTGACACCACAATGATCGATGTTTTCGCGCGCATTTTCGTGGCGCTCGCCGCAGGCGTGATCTTTGGCTTCGGTCTTTCTCTTTCGGGCATGCTCGATCCAGCGCGGGTGCGCGGTTTTCTCGACATTGCCGGACATTTCGACCCTAGTCTTGCTTTTGTGCTCGCTGGGGCGGTGTCTATTTCGAGCGCTGGCACTCTGATTTCCCGGAAGCTGCGTCATCCGCTTCTCGACAGCATGTTTCATCTTCCGTTGAAACAAGACATCGACCTGCCGCTCGTTGCCGGCGCTGCGATCTTCGGCGTTGGCTGGGGCATGAGCGGACTTTGCCCCGGGCCGGCGATCGCCTCCCTTGCGCTTGGACTGGTGCCGTCTTATGTTTTCGCCGCAATGATGCTTGCCGGAATCCTCATCCATGACAATTGGCTGCCAAGCATCCGGGCGCTATGCCGCCGGCTGGCCGCGAAACGGATTCTCGATGCGGATGCCAATGGGTAAGCCGATTGTCTGTAAATGCTAGCCTCATTCGGCAATCTGTTAGACGCGGCGCTAGGCGATAGACGCCAAGAAATTGTCACCGGCATCCTTAATACGCCCAATCTGAAGATCGAACGGATCGTCTCCCTGGGCCAGCAAAGTCCACCGGGGTTCTGGTACGATCAGCCGTGGGCCGAATGGGTTGTCGTCCTGGCCGGATCCGCAGGCCTTAGTTTAGAAGGCGAGGCAGGGGTAAGAGTTTTATCCACAGGCGACTATGTTTTGATTCCGGCACACTTGAAACACCGCGTCGAATGGACGAGCCAAGATCATGCGACGGTCTGGCTCGCCGTCCACTATCCCGAAACCGGTTAAAGCCGGAGCCGTTTTATTTCCCCCGGTTAGAGCATTGCCCGCTCACATGGAACCATGTGATCGAAAAGGAAGTGTATGGAAAGCCTTAATCATTCGGTGTCCTTCTCGAAAATCGGCCGGTACCGTTCAAAGGGATTTCGCTGGCCCCTCGCGCTTCGCTATGCCTTGCGGGATTTTCGTGGCGGCCTGCGCGGATTTGGGATCTTTCTTGGCTGCATAGCGCTTGGTGTCGCGGCGATCACTGGTGTCGGCTCGGTGTCGCTTTCCCTCAAGGATGGACTAGCCCGGGAAGGCCGCGCGATCCTTGGAGGCGATGCTTCGTTCAATCTGGTCCAGCGCGAATTGTCCGTCCCGGAGCGTAATTTTCTCGCCAGTCAGGGACACGTCGCGTCTGTGGCGATCCTGCGGGCCATGGCGCGGCGTGACGATGGCGAGGCGGCCCTTGTCGAGCTCAAGGCTATCGATCGCTCCTATCCCTTGGCGGGCGAAGCCGTGCTCGATCCGGTGCTGCCGCTCGCCGATGCGCTGGCCGAACATGACGGCCTCTACGGGATCGCCGCCGACGCAGCCCTTTTTGGAAGATTGGATGTCACAGCCGGAAATCGGCTAACGATCGGCAACGCGCACTTCGAATTGCGCGCAAGGATTGCCGCCGAACCAGACCGCCTCGCGGGCGGAATAGGAGTTGGCCCTCCCGTCTTAATTTCACAGCAAGCGTTACAGGCGACCGGACTTCTCCAACCTGGCTCGCTTGTCAGATGGTTTTACCGTGTCGCCCTTGAGGGGGCTCCGCCGGGCGATCGGCAAGTCGCGGCATTAATCGAAGCGGCGAAAGAGAAATTCCACGATGCTGGATGGGAAATCCGCGCGCGTGATAATATTTCTCCGCAATTTTCCCGCAATCTCGATCGGTTCACCGAATTTCTGACCCTCGTGGGACTCACATCATTGATCGTCGGCGGGGTTGGCGTCGCCAATGCGGTCCGCGGCTTTGTCGAGCGTAAGCAGCAAACCATAGCGGCATTGAAATCCTTGGGAGCGACCGGCTCCACGGTCTTCATCTTGATGCTTACGCAAACAATGCTGGTCGCCAGCGCCGGAGTGATCATAGGTTCGGTGGCGGGTGTCGCCTTGCCTTTCGCCGTGACCTCTGCATTCGGTTCAATGATTCCGTTTCCGCTGGCGCCGGCAATTTATCCGTCTGTGATCGGCAAGGGATTTCTCTATGGGTTCCTGACGGCTCTGACATTTTCCGCAGGGCCTCTCGGCCGCGCCCATGACGTGCCGGTTCAAGCACTGTTCCGCGCCGGGATCGAACCCCGCCGTACCCGATCGAGACCACGCTACACTCTTTTGACGCTGGCCGCCGCGCTTTGCCTCGCTTTGGCGGTTCTCGGCTTTGCCACCGACCCCAGACTCGTCCTGATCTATATGGGCGCGACCCTCGCCGCCTTTTTTGTGTTGCGCGCGGCATCGTTTTTGATCGTCGCTTGCGCAAAAAGAGCCCCGCGAACGCGAAGCATTGCGTTGCGGCTCGCGATCGGCAACATTCATCGGCCCGGCGCTTTGACATCTTCGGTAGTCTTGTCGCTTGGCCTCGGACTAGCACTTCTCGTTGCGTTGACTCTGATCGACGGCAACATCAGGGCCGAACTCAACCAGTCTGTTCCACGCAAGACTCCGAGCTTTTTCTTCCTCGATGTCCAGAACGCGAATGCCGGTACTTTCGTAAATTTTTTGAACGACCGCGCGCCAGGCGGCAAAATAGAACTTGTCCCAATGTTGCGGGGACGCATCGTCAAATTGAACGGCATCGCGGTTAGCGCGGCAACTCCAAAGCAGAGTGTCGCTTGGGTGCTCGAAGGAGACCGGGGGATCACCTTCGCCGAATCCGTGCCGGACGGTTCCACCGTGAGCAAAGGAGACTGGTGGCCAAAGGATTACAGCGGGCCGCCTTTGGTTTCGATTGACGCTGAAATCGCCGACGGACTTGGGCTTGCAACCGGCGATGAGGTGACCGTCAATGTTCTCGGCCGCGCCATTACCGCCAAAATCGCCAATACGCGCAAGGTGAATTGGCGCTCCTATGGGATCAATTTCGTTTTGGTGTTTTCACCAAATAGCCTAGCTGGCGCTCC
>CAYTRB010000010.1:0-41997 GCA_964440215.1 uncultured Methylocapsa sp. | reverse complement strand
ATATGGCAGGGGGTCATGGGTGTCAAGCGCAGTCCCGGCAAGACAGCCAGTGGACGTCCCCATCCCGATTTTCCGGGCGCCGGTATGCGTTTTGTTGCCCGCGCGGCAAGCCCGCAGGCCAGGATCACCGCCGCTGGTCATCCCCATTGGTAGCTTCGATCGCCAACGTCTTGATGTCGCCGAGAATCGCGGCGGGATCGAGCGATTGGTTCGAATAGATCTCCCGGACCCAGCCCCGATAGTCGATCAAGAAGACTTTTAAGAGATGATTCAGAACGAGCCGATCGGTGCTTGATGCTTCCCGGTCGATGGAAATCTCCTCGCCCATATTCCGGATCACGGGATTTAAAAATAAATAGGAATAAGTGGTGAGGAAATACCAGGGCACGATAGCGGCGCTCGCCTCGTAGCTCCGGGTGAAAGTCTTGAGCATGACCGGCGTGTCGTGCTCCGGGTCGAGACTCAAAAAGACGAGCCGAACTCGGCCATACAATTCGGGATGCGTCAGGATCGCTTTACGAACTTGCTCGAACGCGTCCCAGGCTAGCGGACAGCCTCTGGGGTCGGCGCAGATGCTATAGAAAAACGAAAGCAGGGTGATCTTCCCGGACGTATAGCGGGAAAGCATGCGAGGAAAACGGTTGCCGTCGAGCACGATCCCAAAAGGCACCTGCTGAATATGGTCGAGCGTGTAGCTTCCGGGAGCGGGAAGGGCGAGGCCGGCGCCGGGCTCCGCGGCAACGTCCGGGCTCGCCATGACGAACCCGGACCAAGCGGCAAAACTCATGCAAAGCGCGCCAAAGACGCTGGCTCTCATGCGCATCAACGGGATGCCGCGCGTCCCGGGATATCGAGCGAGGCTTTGTCGGTCGCGCCAGAAAATTTTATATGATGCGGGCGGCCGAGCTTTTCCTTGAAGAAATCGATCTCGAAAGCGAGCGTCAATTCCTTGCCGTCCCAATTGTATGCACGCAGGACCTGTTCGTTGTCGGCGCCTGTTTTATCCCAATGTTGCAGAAGCGACGAGGTGATATAGACGCGCTTGCCGTCCCAGCTTTGTGAAATCATATTGACCTGCTTGCCGGTGACTTTTTCATAGATCTGCACAGGCTTTGTCGGATCGGAAATATCGAACAAATGGGTGGTTCCATCCGTGAACGTATTCACCCACAATCTGGTGCCGTCGGCCGATATCGAAATATCCACGGGCAGCGGAATTTTTGCCGGATCGCCGATCGTGCCAACCTCCTTTGCCTGCCATTCATTGTTGGCGTCGTGGCTGACGAGCCAGAGTTTCGAGGTGAGCGCCGAGGCGGTGATCGCCCAATCGTCGCCCTCCTTGAGCGACCAGCGGATTTCGAGTGGGGCGCCGGGCACGCTGAAAATCTTCTCGGGCTGAAAGGATTTGAGGTTCCACAACACCAGCGTGTTGCCGAAATGCTTCATCGCCTCGGGATCCTTGACGAGCTTGCCGAGATCCGTCTCGTAATTGGTCCAGCCGGTGAAGCTCGATGTCAGAAACACGTTCTTCTGCGGATTGATCGCGATATCGTAGCCATAGCCGTCGCCGCCATTATCGGTTGGTATCGGATGCGCCGAGAGAAACTCTCCCTTGTTGCTGTAAACGGCGATGCCTGTGACGCCATCGTGGGTCTTGTTGTTCGACAAAGTGCCGATCACGATGCGGCCGGGAATGGCATAAAATGTATGCGGGCCGACGAAGCCGGTCTTTTCGGTGAGGTCCGTGATCGTGTTGACGAGATTTGGATGCGCCGGATCCGTGCCGACATCGAAGACGAAAATCTTGCTGTCGTCGAGCCGTCCGGCCCAAAGATATTTGCGGTCGTCGGTAAAGCCCTCGTGATGCGCCTCGCCGCGGCCGCCGACGGAGACGCTGCTGATCACCTTGCCATAGGTTTTCGATTTGGGATCGGCGTCGATCGTGACAAGCTTGTCGGATTCGTCGCCGAGGCCTTTCTCGCCCAGCGTCCAGACATGCAGATAGGCTTCCTGACCCTTGATCAGCGACGTCGTGTAAGGCGAGAGGCAGGTCTCGTCCGCCCGCGCCGCGGGCGCTGCGATCCCCAACGCCGTAGCGATAACTGCTGCCGCAAACGCGAATCGAGCTTTCTTATTCATCTGTTACTCCAAAAAGTTCGGCAGGCGATGGCGCTTACCCAAATAGAGCGAAAAGCACAATCGGCAAAACGCTACTGCTTTTATGGCAAGCCTTCGCGCGCCCCGAAACCCTGCCCGAATTGCCACGCTTTGCGAGGTCCTTCCGAAGAGGTCCCGGCAAAGCGCCGCCGCCGAACATATATTTCTAGTTAGACTATGGCAAAACTTTATTTATGGGCCTGTTACCGCAGGCGATCACTCCAAAGGCGTCGATTTTCAGCCAGGTGTAGTCGTCATCGGCTTTGCTCAACTGGAATTGCGGCTCGGGCAGCCGCCAGAGAGTCATTGCAATCCCGGCCGGGGGAGTCTTGCCCTGTTCGAGCGGTGCGATAATCCAGGCGGGCGCATCGTTTCGCGCGCAAAGCGCCCGCATCCCCTCTTGCGACAATCGCGGCAAATCCGCGTTTTTGGGCGCGCTCCATCGCGCGAAACTCTTTTGATCCGCGAGCCGCAAATCCATCAGGAATTGCGTCCGGCTTCGCCATTCGGAGGCAAGCGTGTCCGAAAAGATGGTTGGGGTGCCTTGCAGCCGCGAAGACCATTGCGGCCGGCCAAGGAAAAACCAAGCCTCGGCCGATCCGTCGATCCAGAGCACTTCGCCTTTCTGCTGATCGATCAGGTGCAAGATTTCTGTCGGCGCGTGGATTTGCTCCAACATGCGTTGGGCTTGCGGCCGCCGATCCCAAAACGGCACAACCGCGGCAAGCAGAAGCACCGTGAAACCGGTTTGCAGGAGCGGGGAGACGCGCGGCCGGACGATGGCGAAATAAGCGGCAAGGCCGCAAAGCGGAAGGGCGAGGAAACCCTTGACCAAGACATAGGCAGGATCGCCGTAGCCCGCTGGCGAGGCCAAGGCAAATTGCCAAGGATAGGCAAACAGGCGGAGCTGCCAAATCGCTCCTACGACAATGGTAAAGATCCAAACGCCGACAGCGAGCGGCGGTTTGATAAACGGCGCAAATCGCGCAGCACGGAAATGCAGAAGGAGCGCCAAGATCGCGGCGGGACCAGCAACCGCGAATTGCGTATTGAACGACCAGCAAAGCCCCAAAAGTGCCATGACCAACCGCGAGCTTGGACCGCGCGGCCACAATTCGACAGCGCAGACGCCCAAGGCTATCGCCCCCGTCGCTGACATGAGCCAAGCCGTGCGCCAGGGCTGCGCCTGCACAATAAGGAGCGAGGAAAGACAATCGCCAAAAATCGCGGCAATGGCTATGCCGCCCAAACCAACCAAGACGATCGCCGCAAGGATCCGCCGGCCGCGTCCTTGCTGAAAATACGCGGCAATGGCGATTGTCGCTGCCTGAACGATGAGCGGCGGGAAGGATTCGATTGGCCAATGGCTTGGAAACAAAAATGGGCTTCGCTGTTCGTGGAAGCCCCTCAGGGAAGGCTCGATCGCCGTGAACAGCCGGTTCAAGGGGGGCAGGCCGAGCGCGCCCGCTACGATCACCAGAGCCCCGGCGAATGCGCAAAACAAAAACCAGCGCTTGTCTTCCAAGCCAAGAATGACAAGAAAGACGCCAAAACCGGGCAACGCCATGAGCGGATGCAAAAGAGCCGCGGCGATGAAACAGCAAAGCGAGACAGCATCGCGTCTAGCCGCAAGGGCGGCAAGTCCTGCCAGTACGAAGGCCTCGGCAAAGGGGCGCGGAATAGCAAGCAACTCGGCGAAACCAAACGGATAAGGCGCACCGTAGGACACGGGCAGAAGAGCCGCAAAAATCACCGCCATCCAAACCGTGGCGCCACTCACGAATATCCGGGCGAAGGCGCGAATGCCAAAAAACCAGGCGAGCGCCGCCATGATCGCGAGGGTTTCCGCGGCCGCGGCGGGTCCGAAAAACGCAACCATCCCTCTCGCCATGAAGCGAAACAGGCTGAAGCCGAATTGGCCGTCATGGACGAACATCAGATCGCGGCCGACGCCGTCCGGATCGAGATCGGCAAGCGCGCGGCCCATATAAAGGTAAGCGTCCTGAACAATGCCGCGATAGGGCCGACTCAAGAGGAATACCAGAAAAGCGATCAAGGGAATTGGCGAAAAGCCATGCGTCCGCGGGCCTGCGGTTAGCGAAATCGCCCCCCAGGATTTTTTTGCCATGGCGAGGAGACTTTTTAGCCGCGCGGAAGAACGTGCGAGCATTCCTCTCTCGGCCGCCATGCGCCGGGCGGGCGGGCTCTGCACGGCCACGGCCTCACGCGACTTTTTGCGGCACGAGACGGGCGCTTGCAAGAGCGTCCCGCGCGCCGGAAAAGCCTGCTTCCCCATATTCAGCGTCCTCGTTGACAGCCCAGACATCATAAAGCGTCCGGCCCGCCAAAATATTCGCGGCGGTCAGCATACCGGTCATCATTGCATGATCCTGATTGTTATATTTGTGCATGCCATTGCGGCCGATGAGATGAAGCCCTGGAAACCGGCTCTCAAGCTCGAAGCGGATCGTCCGCATATTTTCGAGATAGGTTTCGTCATAGACCGGATAGGCTTTCTTCTGGCGGACGACGCAGGCGTCGGTGACTTCCTCGGAGCGCATCAACCCGATGGCCGCAATCTCCTGCTTGGCGAGCGCGATCAGATCGCCATCCGTCATGGACCAGAGTTCGTCATCCTCGCAGCAGAAATATTCAAGCCCAAGGCAGGTCGCGGTTGCGTCCGGGATCATCTCGGGCGACCAGGACCGGAAGTTTTGTACCCGGCCGACCCTTACCTTTGGGTCGTGGATATAAATCCAATTGTCGGGCCATGTGCGTTGGGTGTGGCCGATCAGGACAATGGTCAGAAAATCGCGATATTTCAGCGACCGCGCGTGGAGGAGCGTGAGTGGCGGCGGGCTGAGCGCGGACAGGAGCTCCTTGACCGGTGCCGAAGAGACGACATGCCGGGCCTCGAAACTTTCACTGGTTCCGTCGCCGCTGATGGTATGCACCGCCCAAATTTGCCGTTCCGGATCGAATTGCAGCTTCTCTATTTTACGGTCCATGGCGATGCGGCCGCCAGACTCTTCGATTTTTCGCGCGGCGGCTTCCCACATCATGCCAGGGCCCCGGCGCGGATAGCGAAAGGATTCGATCAAGGTCTTGGCGCAGGCGCCGCCTCGAGGCCTAAATCCCAAGGAGCGCCGCAAACCATCGGCGAGCGCCTTGGCGAGATTAAGCCCCCTGATTCGCTGTGCTGCCCAATCAGCCGATATCTCGTCGCAATCCATCCCCCAGACCTTTTCAGTGTAGGTCTTGAAGAAGATCGAAAAGAGCCGTTCGCCGAATTCATTGCGCATCCATTGATGGAAGGTCTTCGGCGCGCGGATAGGAAACGCGCGGGCATAGGCATAGGAGACGATGCAGGCAATGCTTTGGGCAACGCCCAGATTGCGCAGGGCCTCGAAAGCCTTCAACGGATAGGTGTAGAATTTTCCCGCGTAATAAATGCGCGACAGCCGAGGGCGCAGGAGAAAATCGTCCGGAAGGATCTCGTCCCAGAGGGCGATCACTTCCCGCGACTTCGAAAAGAAGCGGTGGCCGCCGATGTCGAAGAGGTAGCCTTTGTAGGAGACGGTCCTGCTGATTCCGCCGACATAGTGCTTGTCTTGCTCGACCACGGTCACGCCATGGCCAGACTTGGCGAGACTGTAGGCGGTGGTCAGCCCGGCAGGGCCGGCGCCGATAATCAAAGTGTCGGTTGTCTCCAATGTGCCCTCCGTTCCGAATTCTCAGAACGGAAGAGAACAGTTGTAGGTTAAGGCTGGAGCATTCGAATGAAGACAAGTCTATCGAACGGCGATATGCCGCCAGCCAAGCCGAAGATATTTGGCTTACTGATTATTTAAATATTTATATGCTACAAGCCACGATAATCGGGTGAGGTTTCATTAATGCAGCGATACGTGCGCGATGTCTCTCTTATACTCTAACGCGTCCAAAGTGTTTTGCCCGGGCCCTTTCGAGCCCTCGGCACCATCGGCGCCGCTCCCAGGCGGCGCTCGAAATTTCGCTTTAATTTGACTTGAATAAAGCAACCCTCCGGAGGCGAAGCGCCGGGAGTGCCGCGAGCGAGGTCTTCTTGGTCCGTTTTGAAAATGTCGGCTTACGCTATGGGATGGGAGCGGAAATCCTCAAGGATATCAGCTTTGCCATTGGGCCGCAGTCGTTTCAGTTTCTGACCGGCCCCTCGGGCGCCGGCAAGACGACTCTTTTGCGGCTCATTCTTTTGTCCTTACGGCCGACGCGCGGCGCGATCGCGCTGTTTGGCAGCGATGCCCTTACCCTCGACAAAGCCGCGATCACCGGACTAAGACGCCGGATCGGCGTCGTCTTTCAAGATTTCCGGCTGCTCGACCATTTGACGACCTATGAAAACGTCGCGCTTCCGCTACGCGTGCGCGGCAAGGACGAATCGAGCTACCGCGCCGAGGTGAGCGAGCTTTTGCAATGGGTCGGTCTCGGCGAAAGAATGCATATATTGCCTCCCGTGCTGTCCGGCGGCGAGAAGCAGCGCGCGGCAATTGCCCGCGCCCTCATCGTGCGGCCGGAGCTGCTGCTGGCCGACGAGCCGACCGGAAATGTCGATCCGAGTTTGGCGCGCCGGCTCCTGCGGCTTTTCACCGAGCTCCATAAATCGGGAACGTCCGTCGTGATCGCGACCCATGATCTCGCCTTGATGGATCAGTTCGACGGCGCCAGGCGGCTCGTCCTTGGCGATGGCCGCCTTCATATTTACGATTGAGGCGCGCGATGAGTATTTTCTCCGGCGCGATCCGGCGGGTGCAAGCAGTGGCGGGAAATACCCACGAGTTGGAAGGGAGAGAGGCGATAACGCGCGGGTTCAAGCGCCGCGGCAACCGCGATATGGCGCTGGTGCCCGCGGCCTCGATCGCCGGGCGCGCCCTTGTGACCGTCGTCGCCATCATGACCTTTCTCGCCTCGCTGACCGCCGGCGCGGCCATCCTCATCA
Organism: uncultured Methylocapsa sp.; assembly: GCA_964440215.1. GTDB lineage: Bacteria > Pseudomonadota > Alphaproteobacteria > Rhizobiales > Beijerinckiaceae > Methylocapsa. Next base: position 34,865 of record CAYTRB010000010.1, on the reverse strand, counting down.
GCGACTCCTCGCGCGGCTGGCAGGACGAAATCGCCCGCGAGATGACGATCCAAATCCGCCCCATGGCTGGCCGCGACCTCGATGCCGACACGGCAAGGGCCGCCGATCTCGCGGGCAAAACACCAGGTGTTGCCTCGGTCCGCGCCTACAGCAAGGCGCAAGCCGAGGATTTGTTGCAGCCCTGGCTCGGCTCCGGCCTCGATCTTTCCGAATTGCCAGTGCCCCGCCTCGTGATCATCGGCCTCGACAAAGAGCAGCGCTTGGACATCACCATCCTGCGCAAGAAGCTCGCCGACGCCATACCGGGCTCGAGCATTGACGACCATCGCGTGTGGCTCGCGCGTCTCGCCATCATGGCAAGGAGCGTCGTCTTCGTCGCCGCGGTGATCTTTGCCCTTGTCCTCGCCGCGATGATTTTGGCGGTCGCCTTCGCGACCCAAGGCACGATGGCTGGCAACCGCGAGATCATCGAAGTTTTGCATTTCGTCGGCGCCGAGGACCGTTATATTTCGCGTCAGTTCCAGCGGCATTTCTTCCGGCTTGGCCTGCGCGGCGGCGCGATCGGCGGCGGCCTTGCGATCCTTGCTTTTCTGGCCTCGGGAACAATTGCCGCTTGGCTGCGGGCAACCCCCGGCGGCGACCAGATGGAGGCCATGTTCGGCGATTTTTCGCTGGGTCTCAATATTTACGGCGCGATCGCTCTCATCGCGGCGGGGATCGCGATCGTCACCGGCTTCGTGTCCCGCGTCATCGTCTACCGCCATCTGCACGGCTTGAGTTGAGATCATTATCTCTATCATTGGCGAAGCCGGATTTAGGCCGCGGCGCACCAATAGATTCCTGATTTGGTTTCGTCACCCGTATGCTAGTCTTTGGCCTATGGAAGATGCACAGCCACAGGCGTCAAGCCAATCGTCCAAGGCCGGCGCGTTGCCGTCAACGGAGCAACAGCAGCCCGCAGCATGGCCTCCGCCCGCCGAACGGATCAAAGCTTGGGGCGACGCCGTGACTGCCGTACTGAAGGCGTTGATTCTGACGCTCGCGATCCTGGCTGTGGGAGTGGTGGCCGTGACCGTGGTCTGGCACGACCAGCATCGCCGCGCCATCACGATCGTGGTCGATCCCGAGGCCGAGAAGACGCTCCGCGCGCTTGGCGCCGATCTCGATCTCCGCACATCGCTCGTTGATGCGCTGAACGAGCGCGTGCGCGGCGTGCAGCAGATCATCACGGACCAAGGCTCCGCCGGGCTGCTCGGCGCCGCCCATTCGGATTCGCTCTCCTTAAAACCTTTCGCGGTTGATCCGCCGGGCGGGGATATCGCCCAGCTTATTCGCGAGGTGCTCGGCGCCCCGCCCCCGGATGTGGTGGAGGTCGAGCTCATGTGCGAGCCGCTCTCGTGCACCGCATCCGGCGCCACCCAGGGCGCGCTGTTGGTCACTCTGTCGGGAGCAAGCGGCAGCCGCGAGGACTCATACCCAATTCCGCTCGTCAATCCGGGTCTGCGCCGCGCCCTGCATCAAGCGATGCAGCAGAGCGCCAACTTGCTGCTAGAGAGGGCCGCGCCGGTCATCGCCAGCATTTACGACGTCAATGCTCAAGCACAAGCGGTGTTCCCGGATGAAAAGCGTCAAGATTTGGAGCGCGTGGAGGGTGATGCGCTCGCCGCCCGCGGCACTGGCAAGGATAACTGCGCCGCCGACGTGATGATCGGCTTATCCCTGGTCTGGCGCGGCCTGCTTCAGGATGGAATCGCGGCTGAAATGCGGGCAGCGGACTCCTCCGATTTAACGTGCCAGGTGCATGCCAAGACGAACATCGTGTTTATGCTGTCGTCCTTCGCGCTCTGCGATCCTTCGCCGAAGACTCGCAAAGAAACCTACGATCTTGCGCGGCAAGTGCAGGATGGGCTGTCGAAGCTCGAAAGGAGCAAGATTGACAATTTGGCCTATTACCGGATTCCGACCGGCGGTCTCGACTTGGACATTGTGCAGGCCATTACCGAGCTCGGCGACGAGAAGGTGAGGACCGCATTCTGCAATGGCGCAAGGAGCGCATCGCCCGGCGCCGGTGCCGATATGAACGATCGTATTCGCCTCATCCTCGACCAAATGCTCAAACTGCTGCCACCGAGCCAATCGCCGTATTTTGTGCTTGGGGTTCTTGTCCCCTTGCGGCAAGCGCTCGAAGTCGGCGTTCCGCGCGAGGACGTCATTGGCCGCTTGGTCACGGCCCACCAGATGATCAATGCCATCGACATCTATACGCAGACCGGCAAGCATCCGCGCCGGCTCTTCCTGGAGCAAGGCGAGCTCGCCATTGATGCGGCCCTGGCGGCGCATACCGCGCTCGCGCAGCCATCCACCGAAAAACAGACGACCCTGAAGGCCGTCGGCATTGACCTCGCAAGTACCGGGGCCGCTCCAGACGCGCTCCTGCAGACCGAGATTTCACAAGACCTCTCCACCGCGCGCGTTGCCTTCGAGAATGCGATCGTGACCGACTCAACGGTGCCGTTCGAGCAACCATCGGATATTGAGACGCTCACTTTGCTGGGCGACGCGCTTTTCGTTATCGGCGACCTTCCGGCGGCGCAGGACCAATATGCCCGCGCGGTTGACGCCTTCATCAAGTACGACGAACCTTTAAACCAGATCGTCCTGCTCGCCCGCGCCGCCGCGCATTGGGCGAGCCTGCGCGTCGCCAGCGGCGGCTGCCGGGCAAACGCCGCCCCCGACGGCGCCTGGGAGAAGCGTTGGGGGCAGCTCGGCGCCGGGGCGCATGATATTTGCGCGATCGATCAGCCGAAAGGGGAAGCCGGGCATCCTGCCTTGTTTGGGATCATTCGCCCGCTGGTCACCGATGCGATCAAGCGCTGCGCTCAAACACCCCCCGCGACGCTTGCAACCTCCGCGGCCCTCGCACCGGAAGCAAAAGCACGGGAGTGGCACCTCGATCAGGATGCGCGCTTCGCCATGATCGACTGCCTGCGGAGCAGCGGCCCGGACGATCTCAACCTGCGGAGCCATTTCATCAATGATCAGACCGGCGCGGCCGTTGAATCAAAGATCGAAAACGCCCTCGGCGCGCGGCTGTGACAGGAGGCCTGACTGCGATTCTCAAGGAGAATATCCCGATGAGGGGGACTGATATCCGGCACTACGAAAACAATTTAAGCATTCTTCTGGTGAAAAATTATCAAGCGTAATTCCGATTGCATCCCCGAGCGCATCGCCGGATCGGCGAGCCATCTTGCGCATTAACCCATATGGGAGAGGCGGTCGACCGGGTTTCGGTGCATTTTGGCAAACAAGTGTCATGCATTGATGAATTCATGGGGTTGGGGACAGGCGCGCAAGCGCCGTACTCACGGCTCTTCAAACATCTGGAGAATATATTCATGCATTTTCCTCCGAGGACTCTCCATGCCGCCGCACTCCTCGTCTTCGCCGCCTCCCCAGCTCTTGCCTCTAATTGCGCAGCGTGTAACATCAGAGCTGTTCCCGGCCCGATCGCGGGCGCCGGTCTTGGTTTTCTCGTGCTCGCGGGCGGATATTATGTGGTTCGCCGTTGGCGCAAGCAAAACCCCGGGCAATAGCCTCGCCAATTCGCGATGGCGGAACTCGAGATGCGCGTGTTCTTAGGTTCGCGCGCCGCCGTGGAATTGCCTTCGCACAGGCTGGGTCGAACGCCGAAACTCAAACTGATGGGACACGGCCCAAACGCAGACAATAGCCGTTGTCATGCATGATTTGTGATACGGCCATCACTGCTGAAAAGCTTCATATCACCGGCGCATCGCATCCGCGCAGACGCATCGAGGGTCAGCTCATACCGGGACCCGCACGGTTGCCCGCAGCCCCCCGGCTTGGCTATCCCCCAAACTAATATCGCCGCCGTGAGATCGCGCAATGTCGCGGGCGATCGCAAGACCAAGCCCGGTGCCGCCTTCATCCTGGTTGCGGGCGCTGTCGAGGCGGAAAAACGGCCGGAACACATCCTCGCGCCGGTTCGGCGGAATGCCGGGGCCATCATCGTCGATATGGACCGTCAAGAACCGCTGGTCGCGCACCGCCTCGATCGAAATATGCTCGGCGTGACTCTGTGCATTGCCGATAAGATTGACAAGGCAGCGTTTGAACGCATCGGGCCTGAGAGTCACCACAGGATCGCCGGCGAAAGCGATCTTGGTCTCAAACCCCGCCCGCTCGGCGTCGAGGCGCAAATCCTCCAAGAATTCCTGGACGTCGATTTCCGCCGCGCTCTCCCCAGCATCACCCCGCGCGAAGGCGAGATAAGCCTCGAGCATGCGCTGCATCTCGTCCACATCCTTCTGCAAGTCACGCGTCTCTTCGGTCTGCCGCATCAACGCCAGCGAAAGCTTGAACCGCATGAGGATGGTGCGGAGATCGTGGCTTACTCCATTCAACATGGTGGTGCGCTGCTCGAAGGCGCGCTCGATCCGCCGTTTCATCTCGATGAAGGCGTAGCCCGCCTGGCGCACCTCGCGGGCGCCGCGCGGATGAAAGTCAAGATCGCGGCCCTTGCCGAACGCTTCGGCCGCCCCGGCGAGCAAAAGGATCGGCTTGATCTGATTGCCGAGGAAGGCAATCGCTACCACGATCAAGACGAATGAGGTGCCGATCATCCACAAAATGAAAATGTGGGAATTCGACGCATAAGCCGCGTTGCGCAAGGCGACGACCCGCAAGATCGAGTCATCGAGCACAATTCTGATCTCAATGAAATTCGAGCGTCCAACCGTGTCGAGCCAGAACGGTTTGCCGATCTGACGTTTGATCTCGTTCGAGAGAGCGGCATCGATGATCGAGAAGAAAGGTTTGGGCAGCGCCGGCGGCAGTTCGCCTTTAGGCAGGAACTCGATGTCAATATCCAAGCGCTGCTGAGCGATCCGTACCAGGAGGTCGTCGTTCTTCCGCCCCGGATAGACTTGATGGAGGTCGGCGATGGCCGCGATCTCATTCGTCAAGGCATTGGAAAGCCGCATCGTGACTCGCTGCCAATGCCGCTCCATGAAAACATAGGTGAGCACGCATTGCAGGATCACCATCGGCGCGATGACGATGAGCAACGCCCGCGCGTAGAGGCCCTTGGGCAGCAACATGGCAAGTTTGCGCGAGAAAGCCCGCCACCAGGGGCGCGGCTGCTCGGATGAGACGGGGAGGGAAAGGCTCAAGGCTCGGCCCCCGTTCAAGGGTTTCAGCGGTCGATCAGCAAGCGGTAGCCCGCGCCCCGCGCAGTCTGCAAATAGAGCGGATTGGCGGGATCGCGCTCGATCTTGCGGCGCAGCCGGTTGACCTGCACATCGACCGTCCTCTCATTCGCGGCCATGCCGGATCCCGCCAGGGTTTCCCGCGCAACCGTTTCACTCGCGTTTTCCGCAAGCAGCCGCAGCATCTCGCGCTCCCGGTCGGTCAGCCTCACGATTTCATCGCGCTGGCGCAGCTCGCCGCGGCCAAGATCGAAACTGAAGTCGCCAAACCTCACTAAAGCCGGTGGTCCCGCGATGGCGCGCGGCGGCGCCCGCCGCAGGATCGAGGCGATCCGCAAGGTCAGTTCGCGCGGCTCGCAGGGCTTGCCGAGATAATCATCGGCGCCGATCTCCAAGCCGCGCACCCGGTCATCCGCTTCGCTGCGCGCCGTCAGCATCAAAATGGGGACGCGGGCAAGGTCCGGCCCTCCCGCCCGCAGCCGTTCCGCAAAAGCAAACCCATCCTCGCCCGGCATCATGACATCGAGGACGATCAGATCGAACGAGAGACTCTTGAGGCGGGCCATGGCTTCCTCGGCATCGGCGGCGGCCGTGACGCGATAGCCTTCTTCGCTCAGCATGCGCGACAGAAGCGCGCGGATGCGCCGGTCGTCGTCGACAATAAGAAGATGCGCGGCATCGTCGGCAGGCACCGCCGCCCCCTGCGATGAGTCTCCCGGGAGCTGGCTCACCGTCGCGGTCCCGGGCCCGCCGCGGCCTCGTTGACGCCGGTCATCGAGGCGATCTTGTCCCGCCCGCTTTCATCGACCATGGCGAGAAGAAAGGCGATCGCCTGCGCTTGGGCGCCGTCCGGCAGCGCGGCGAACACCGTCGCGAACCGTTTCGACTGCAAGAGCGCGACATCGAGGGCGAGCGCTTTACCGCGCGGCGTTGGAAACAGTTGGCGGTGGCGGCGGTCCAGCGTGCCCCGGCGGGCCTCGACATAGTCCTGATCGAGCAATTCCTTGAGGACGCGATTGAGGCTCTGCTTGGTGATTTTCAAAATCTCCAGCAATTCGGCGATTGTTAGCCCCGGACGCCTCGAGACGAAATGCAAGACCCGATGGTGCGCCCGGCCAAAGCCAAGCGCGGCGAGCAAATGATCGGCATCGCCGACAAAATCGCGATAAGCGAAAAACATGAGTTCGATCAGATCATACATCGGCGCGCTGCCGGCCTCAGTCACGCCGGCGGCAAAGGGCCTTTGCGAAAGCGTCCGGGCCATCTCCAGGCTACGAGCTAACTGATCCACACGAGCCGCCTTTATGTCAGCATTATTGACATATTTCAGGAAGATACATATACGTCAAGTCGGCGCCCGCAGGCGATATTTTCAATCGGGCCCTTATTTTTATTCTCCCCGCACTGCCATATTTGGTTCACTCAGACGGGCGCGTTTGCGGCGCAAGCCAAACCTAAGCCCTGTGCTCAAGCGAACCAGGACCTAAGCGAAGGAGTGACCGATGTCCGTTTTGCCCTTCGACCAGCGCGACGGCTTCATCTGGATGAACGGCAACCTTGTCGCCTGGAAGGACGCCAAGCTGCATGTTCTCTCGCACGGTCTTCATTATGCTTCCTGCGTCTTTGAGGGGGAACGCGCCTATGGCGGCCGTATTTTCAAATCGAGCGAGCATTCGGAACGGTTCAGAACCTCGGCGGAACTGCTCGATTTCGAGATTCCCTATTCGGTGACGGAATTGGACAGGGCGAAGCAGCTCACCGTCGATAAGAACAATCTGCAAAATTGCTATGTCCGCCCGGTCGCCTGGCGTGGCAGCGAAATGATGGCGGTCGCAGCGCAGAATTCGACGATCAACGTCGCCATCGCTGTTTGGGATTGGCCGAGCATGTTCGATGTCGAGCAGAAAATGCAAGGCATCAGGCTCGATATCGCCGAGTACCGCAGGCCCGATCCGATGACAGCCCCCGCCCGTGCCAAGGCCGCCGGTCTCTATATGATCTGCACTATTTCCAAGCATCGCGCCGAGCGGCGCGGCTATGCCGACGCGATGATGCTCGATTGGCTGGGGCGGGTCGCCGAATGCACCGGCGCCAATATTTTCTTTACCCTGAACGGCGTGATCCACACGCCGGTCGCCGATTGCTTTCTCGACGGCATCACCAGGCGCACCGTCATCGACCTCGCCAAGCGGCGCGGCATCGATGTGATCGAGCGCCGGATCATGCCCGAGGAACTCACGGCGTTCGAGGAATGTTTTATCTGCGGCACCGGCGCCGAGGTCACCCCGGTTTCCGAGGCGGGACCCTATAAATTCACACCCGCCGCCATTTCCCGCGCGATGATCGATGATTATTCCGCCGAGGTGCGGCCAAAGCAGCAGGCGGCGTGAGCCCGGACCGGGGTCGGAAGAGATGCCGGTGCCTTCAACAGCTGGTCTTGAACATTAATAAATTGTTAGGTGCTAAATGCCATTATTATTATACTAGACAGCTAAACCGCGCGCCTCCCATTTGGGGGATGCATGGGCTGAGATCGCCAAAATCATGTAGCTGCGGCAATCTGCCCCAATTCGGGGGACATGAGGCCCTGGCATCGGCGCGAAAGCGTGGCAACGCCAAAGCGGTTAGCGCGGCCGAACGCCAAATCCGGGTTCCCCTGTTGATCGCGCGCCCTTTCCCGGTTTGAATTTCTGTATCCTTGACGCCTCTCTCGCGCAGACGGCTCGACTCCGTTATGCTGGGCAAAAGCATCGGGAGGTTTTGTTATGGCATATGGACTGTGCTTTCTTTCGGAAAGTGGAACTGGGAAGAATATCGCAATCAACCCGCATCTCGTCCGTCTCCTCATGGAGACCGGCAAGGATAAGGTCGCGATCGTTTTCGATAAGGATCTGCAAATCACGGTCGATGGCACTGTGGCCTTGATCTCTGCAAATCTCCAAAAAGCCCTATGGTAATGGCTGCGTGCCAGTAGGCTAGACAGCCGCGCACCGCCGAGTGTTGTTGGATCAGCGGGGAAAAGCCGCGGGATCCCCTTGCTGGCTGTCATGAATCTGATACTTTCTAAAATCACCCCCCAAAAAATTGGCTCGGATGAGGAGAGAATAAAGATTATGGCGGAGCCCACTTCCGCGTCCGCGTGGCGCAAACCGCTCTGGATTGCCTTGCTGGTTTTGGCGAGTGCCGTGTTCAGCCTCGGCTTTGCTTGCGCGGTGCCGCTCGCGGCTTTCGCCGCCATTGCCGCTCTGACCCTCAGCCGCCGCGATGCGTTCGCCCTTGTTGGCGCGGTCTGGCTGGCCAATCAAATCGCAGGATTTGCAATCCATCATTATCCGATGACGCCAAGCACCTTCGCTTGGGGCGCGGCCCTTGGCGCAGTCGCGCTCGCCGCAACACTCGCCGCGCAATGGGTGAAAGAGCGGCTTCCGCAAGGTGGAGGCGGGGCCTTCGCGGCGGCAGCCTTTCTGGCGGCCTTCGCGGTTTATGAAGGGTCGCTTTTCGCGATCTCGCTTTTCGTAGGGAGCGGCGTCTCGAACTTCACGCCGTCCATCGTGAGACGGATTTTGGCGATCAATTTCGCCGCCTTCGCGGCGCTTTACCTGCTCCACCGCCTCGGTGTCTTCGCCGGGCTCGCCAAGGAGCCGCCGCAACACCGGCTTGCAGCGCGCGAACGGCAGGCCTGAACGCGCCAAATACTGCCGGCTTCGGCATCGCGCGGCTTATTTGCCGCCATTCGCCGATGGGTCTTGAGGCGCGGCGCCGGGAGGATCTTGCCGGGCGCCGCGCCCGCGCAAAAACCTCCATCCATTCAGGCCGAGCCTAAAGAGGCCATAGAAAAATGCCAGGACAAAAGCCAACAGAATAAAATTGCGAAACAATATATTTATGTAATGCGCAAGAATCGCTATAAAATTTACGATATTTCCAACTACAAGTCCTAGCAAATCAGACATAAACAAAGCCCTCCCGGCTCATTCGTTTTTTATTTGCAGCCGACCAGGCTTTCAATTCTTATTCCACGCTCAGCGTGGCTTTTCCTGAGCAGAGAATGTCCGTCATCTAGATGGCCCTTTAAGCATAACCGATGGTCTGCAGCAATGCCTCTTCACTCCGCGCCGGCAAGGAGCAAGTGCCGCCGGAGCAAACGAAAGCCGCGCCCTCGCCCGCCAAATCCACTTGCGCTTTCACCGGATGGCCCTCCGGGATCGCCTCCGGCTGGTCGATGTCGATCACGATTCGAGTGCTGAAAGGCACGCCCAGCGCAGCCTCGTAGAGCGGCTTCCTCTGCGGCCCCGCTGTGACGATCTCCTTGGCCCGCAGCCGGAAATCGAGCGCGTTCAAGATTCCCGCGTGGCTGACAAGGTTGGTCCGCACCGAGGCGTTCAATGCCTCGAAAAGCGCGTCGGCCCGCGTCAGCCAGCCGGCGTCGCCGGTCAGCCCGGCAAGCCGCACGAGCGCCGACAAATACACGGGATGCGCATTCGGGATCGCATCGTCCGCCGTCGGCGCGAGCCGCAAAATCACATCGCCCGCGTCCTTGGCCGTCATCGTGAGGAGCCCGCTCTGCGGATCGCGGTGGTAGACCTCCAGCGACTCCGCGAAGCCGATCGCATCCGTGAGATAGTCGCGGGTCGTAGCCGGCCCGAAATTGCGCGCTTCATGAAGCGCGAGCGCGGCCCGCATCATAGCGGCATGATCGAGCGCGAGACCGGGCTTCACGAGCACGCCGGCGCGCCAGCCGTGGGCGAGGCGCTTGTGGCCGTCCGCGTCGGTGAATTGCATTGCCGTCACGATGAACGCATAGGCCCGCGCGGCAAGCCCAATCCATTCGGGCTCCTTGAAGACCGTCGCGGCATGGACGAGCGCCGCGATCATAAGCCCGTTCCAATCGGCGAGAATTTTGTCGTCGAGGCCGGGCCGGATGCGTTTTTCCCGCGCGTCGAGGAGCTTTTGGCGCAAAGGGGCAAGCCGCGCTTCGTCTTCCGGCTCCGGCTCTTTGCTGTCTAACCGATTGAGGATGATGGCATGGCCTCCATGCGCCTCATCGTCCCAATTGCCAAACCGCGTCGCGTCATAGACCTTGCCGAAAAACGCGGCGTCCTCCGGCCCAAGCAGCGCCACGATTTCCGCATAAGTCCAGACGTAGAATTTGCCCTCGACGCCCTCGCTGTCGGCGTCGAGGCTCGCGCAAAACGCGCCCTCGGGATCGGTCATCTCGCGCTTCAGCCAGCCGACCGTTTCCTGAGCGCGTGAGCGGAAAAGCGTGCCGCCATACTCATGATGGCAAAGCGCCAAAACTTCGAGGATCTGGGCGTTGTCATAAAGCATTTTCTCGAAATGCGGCACGAGCCATTGCGCGTCCGTCGAATAGCGCGCATAGCCGCCACCGAGATGATCGTAGATGCCGCCTTCCGACATCTGGGTCAGCGTCAATTTGACGAGATCGCGGTAGGGCTCTTTCCCGAGCCTCGCCCCGGCCCGCCAGAGCAATTCGAGAATCGGCGTATTCGGAAATTTGGGGGCGCCGTTCAGGCCACCGGCAACGGGGTCGATAACCGGGACGAGTTGCGGCGCGAGCGTATCCAATTGGGCGAGGCCGAGACCGCCGTAGCTGCCGCTCGGCGCCGGTTTTGACAGTTCGCGGCCAATGATTTCGGTATTCTTCTTGATCCGCCCGGGATCGCCGCGAAAGGTCTCCGCAACCGTCTTCAAAACGCTGACAAAGGAAGGCCTGCCATATTTCGCTTCCCTCGGGAAATAGGTGCCGCCCCAGAACGGTTCGCCCGCCGGCGTCAAGAACATGGTGAGCGGCCAGCCGCCGCGTTCGCCAAACGCATGCAGCGCCGTCATGTAAATATGGTCGATATCCGGGCGCTCCTCGCGATCGACCTTGATGTTCACGAAAAGCGCGTTCATCACGGCCGCGGTGGACTCGTCCTCGAAACTCTCATGCGCCATCACATGGCACCAATGGCAGGCCGCATAGCCGATGGAGAGCAAGATCGGTCTATTGAGCGCCTGGGCTTCTCCAAGCGCCGCCTCGCCCCACATCCGCCAATGCACGGGATTATGCGCATGTTGCAAAAGATAGGGGCTTGCGGCGCGGGCAAGCTCGTTTTGTCCGGTTGCCGACATCAGACATCAAGCCTTGGTTCGAGGCACGGGGGGCAGCACCGTTCAATGCAAATCTTGTGGCAAATCTGGTGCGGCGGGCGCCGTCAATCCAGCTCTAGTGAATATTGCGGAACAAGGGCAACGCCAAAAAATACAAAGCCACGGCGATCAGCGCGGCCTTGATGAAGGAATCGGCCTGCGAGAGACCCTGCTCCACAGCCGCGATGGCGGCGGCGCTCCAGGCGCCCGTCGCCGTCATCGTCACAAGGCGCAGACGCACGACGCGCAGCGGGTGAACGAAGACCACCGGCACGAACATCAGACCCGCAGCGGCAATGACGATCAGCGTTGCCGCAAGCGGTCCCGGCCGCAGCACCAGCAAATAAAAGACGAGAACGTTCCAAATCGCCGGAAAGCCGCGAAACCAGAGGTCGTGTGTCTTCATGCGCTTGTCGGCGAAATACAGCGCCGAAGCTGTGGCGACCACGCAACACACAAAGACCGCCAATGGCGGCGCGAGCAGGCCGGAGCGCCACAGGGCCACGAGCGGCACGACGACATAAGTGAGGAAATCGACGACGAGGTCGAGAACGACGCCGTCGATATGCGGGACCGTCTCCTCGACCTTGTAACGCCGGGCCAAGGTGCCGTCCACGGCATCGACCACGAAAGCCGCGCCGAGCCAGGCGAACATGGCGGGAAATCGCCCATCGGCCGCGGCGAAGAGCGCGGCAAGACCCAAAGCGGCCCCGCAGGCGGTAAAACAATGAACGAGAAAGCCGGCAAGACGAGCGGGCATGGCACTTCGCGGCATCGGAGAAGGCGCCGGCTCATAAAAGCTGCGCTCAACGCTCTTGATAATAGTATTAAGCTATCATGACAACCGCGTCGAGCGCGGCCTGGACCGCCAGGCAATGCGCCACGAGGTTTGGCCGGGATCGAAGACATTCTTTCAAAGGTGTGTCGATCTCGTAAAAATAAATATTGGCGATAAAGCCGTAAATCCCCGCGTCACAGCTGGTTGGCTTTGCCCCGAACAGAAACCCGCTCGCGGGAACGAGGTCCGCCAGGACAAGCAAATCCGCGATGCCCCTGGCATAGACCGCCTCCGGCTCGTAGCGGCCGATGCCCTGATAGTGGTAGCGTTTGAAATTATACGCCTGCGCCGCCTCAAGTGCTGCTCCGGCGAGGCCCGGATGCGTGCTAAGAAGCGCGTCCCGGAACAGCGGCCAGAAGCGTGCATCCTTCCAGCGCGAATAGGACATCACCCAGTAAAGATCATCGAGCATTCGCCGGATCAGAAGATTCATATTGCGCTCGCTTGCCGTCAAGCCGTCATCGATTGGGGGGCCATAGCGCGCGATGATATGCGCGATGATCGCGTCGCTGTCGCCAATCGTTTCATCGCCGTCCTGCAAATAGGGCAGTTGCCCGCGCGGCGCGTTCTTCGTATCGAGGATATGCTCGTGCCGGAAGGCAAGTTTGCACAATTTCAGGAAAGCATAGACTTTTAGGCCATAGGGATTGTTGTCGGCGACGCTAAACAGATCCGGGTAGGAATAAAGCGTCAGCATCGCGGTCTCCTCCCGGCTGCATGGCATGGGACCATCCGCGGGAACGGATGCCACCGCCTTCAGTCTTGCTCATAGGCTTGCTTCAAAAGCGCAATGTCCAATTTGACCATCTTCAGCATGGCCTCCATGACCCGCTTCGCTTTCTTGGGGTCAGCGTCTTGCAACAGCGCGTGCAAGAGGGTGGGGACGATTTGCCAGGACACGCCGAATTTATCTCTAAGCCAGCCGCATTGCTGCTCCTCGCCGCCATCGGAAAGCCTTGCCCAATAATCATCGATCTCCACCTGCGTCTCGCACCGCACGAAAAGCGAGATGGCTGGCGAAAACGTAAACATTGGACCACCGTTCAAGGCGATGAACTCCTGACCTTGGAGTGTGAAAATCGTCGCCAGGACCGATCCCTTCGGTCCTGGCCCCGCATCTCCATGGCGCATCACACTGGTGATTCGCGAGTCCTTGAAGATTGCCGTGTAGAAGTTCATCGCCTCTTCGGCTTTGCCATCGAACCACAGGCATGGGCTGATTTTTTGCATGGGGTTTCCTCCCATTCGCGGCTTGAAACTCAAGCCAAAAGTCAGCCCATCGATTTCGGCATGGCCTGCCGCATCTCTTCCGGACTCATATCCCGGATATGAGTGGCGACAGACCAGCGATGGCCGAATGGGTCTTCGATTTGTCCATAGCGATCGCCCCAAAACATATCCGTGACGGGCATCGTGACTTTCGCCCCGGCGGCAACGGCCTGCGCGGTGAAAGCATCGACATCCTCGACATAGAGATGGATCGAAACGGGAGTGCCTTTAAGCGCCTTCGGTCCGAGCGCCCCCCATTCAGGCATTTCATCGACCAGCATCACGGTCGAGTCGCCGATTTGAATGCTGGCATGTATGAGTTTCCCATTCTGACCGGGAATTCTTGCTTTCTCCGTCGCGTTGAACGCTTTTTTATAAAATTCGATGGCATCGGCGGCGCCTGCGCAAATCAAATGCGGGGTCACGGTATGCATGCCTTCCGGTATCTTTTTTACGGGCCCTTTGGTCATCGATTCTACTCCCTGTGGTTGTTGTTTTGAGGTTTGCCTAGAAGTGATACCAGAGTGCACCGAAAGCAGTTAAGGCTCGCGGCGGCGGCTTCGGGGTTTTACTCCGACTTGGCGAAGATGAAAGCACCTTGCAAAACGGACTGCATGAAATAGCCGGCACTTTCGGCGCTCCATTGGGCATTGGGCGCGTAGCGTTGTTTTGCTGCTTTGATGTCACGCGTGTGAGCTTGAGTGCCTTATGAAACTGGAGCTTGCCCATTCCCAGCGCGATCAAGCGGGTGCGTGATTTGAGGCGGCGTTAGGCAAGGTAAGCAGATAACGCGGCGCTTAGAAATTCCACGCAAATTGCGCGCGGATTTCCTGGCGTTCGTAGTTCACCAGATCCGTGCGGCCGCCCGTCTCCGCCGGAATCTGCGCCTCCCACGCCACTTTGATGACGATCGCTGGGGACAACTTAAGAAAAAAACTGGGCCCCACGAAAAGCGCCCGGCCGGAGAAAAAACCATGCTGATTGAGCGCCGATTGGCGGATTTCCACGCCCAGAAAACCGTTGCCAGGGGTTGCCGTCGAGGCGGATAGAATGATTTCAAAAGGGTTTTGCAGCGGCCAATTTCCGCCGCTCCGCGCGAAGGTTGGCGTATAGTTCAGATTGCAGGTAATAAACGTCTTTTCCGGGATCAGCGCCATGTCCGCGAGAATTCTTACGGGTAACACATAGCTTTGCTGATTTTGGCCTGAGATATCATCAATGTGCTGCCACTGCGGCTCAAACGACAGCGTAAGGTCGAGCGGCGAACTCGCGCGGTTCAGAAACTGCCATCGGAACTCACTCGACACGCCGCTGAAAACATTGAGCGTATGGCGATCATCGAGGCCGGGCACGCCGGAGATAGAATGATAATCGGTAAGCACCCCAATGCTGGCCCGGAAGCCGTCGGTCACACCGTAACGGAGGGCTGTTTCATTCAGGACGCCTGCATATTGGCTGGACTTTCCGGCAAGACCATACGCAGTGATCTCAAGCTCCCTTTCGCCCTTTTCGCCGATATCGGCGCCTTCCGCGAAGCCGAAAATATGTTCGGTATCGACCGCGTCCGGCGCGTTGCTTGCCGGGTCTTCGGCCTCCGCAAGGCTTGGAAACATCAGCGCCGCCAGCAGGAGGAGCGCGCCGCATGAGGCGAGGGGGGAAGACACAAGGTTCTCCTCAAAGGCGAGGGGGCAGAGATCAGCGGCCAAGGTTCTTATGGACAAATTCTATAATGTGCTGATTACACATGTCTACTGGCATAAATCCAGCGCATTTGGTCCGTTGTGCCAGAAGGACAATTCGCCCTGAAAATCCTGATCCTCCTACTCGGCCTTGTTCTCCTCGCCATATTATACATTGGCTGGGCGGTGAACGAAGCGTGCAGCTCCTATCGCGGAATCTTCCGCCCGGCCGACCTCGTGTGCGACATTCCCTATGATCATGAGTTGCGGATCACCGTGGCGCGGCCACCGCTCCTGGCACCGCCGGACGGACAAGCCGCCAAGCGCGCACTGTGCCGGACAGCCAGCGGCACCGCATGGCAACTGGCTTGCGATCTTCCCTCGAACAAGGAACTCGATGTAACCCTATCACCGGCCCGGCAGCCGCGTGTAAAATGCAAATTGTTTATCGATTGCCCCGCGCAATATTAAACGCAAATCCCAGCGCCCGTGCAGGCACGCAAGGATGCGATAGGATCGGCTATTGTTGATCTTGGCTTGCCAGCAGGCGGTTCTTGATCAGCCAGGCGGCGCCGCGGTCCCAAGAGTAGTCCGCACCCATGCGAAGATCGGTCGCCTTGTTGAAAATGACGTTGCCGGTCCGGGCGTCACGGATCTGAAACCGCACCGTGTATTCCGTCCGGCTGATTCTCGTCACGACCCCGACAAAGGATTGCTCGGCGCCGAGCCTCAAAGCGATGCCGGCATCGCAGCCATCGCAGTTTCGCAACGCATGCGCCTTCACGGGTTCCGCGTCGGCGCTGCTGACATCGACGACTGTATAGCGCCCCGATTGCGCAACACGCCGCCGCGCCTCGTCGGTGACGCGCTGCAACTGCTCGGCGTTATTTGCGGCTCCGGCCGGAACCGAAGCTCCGGCACTGAAATCTTCCAGCTCGAAATCAAATAAAGCGAGCTTGAGGGGAGGCGATGTGTCGGCTCTTGCGGCGAAGGCGGACAGCAAAATTGCGCATAACAGCAAGGCGCCGGCGGAAAACGATGGCGCCCGGCCCCCGTGCGAGAGAAACCTGATTGTCATTGGCTGCTCACTCAGGACTTGACGATAAACATGATAGCCGGGAGCCTGCCGCCCGTCCACGACGATATAAATCGATCACGGACAAATGACTTGAGTGTCTACGGGATCGTCTCACGCAAGCATCGGAGCAAGTTGAATGGAGATCGGACGACGGACTTTCCTTGCCTCAGCCGCGGCATTGACCCTTCTTCGCAACCCCGCCGGCGCTCAGGGCGGATCCGATGTCATCGCTCTTTGGCCAGGCAGCCCGCCCGATGGGACCGGTCCACAAGATCAGGAGAAAATCTCGGCCAATGGGTCGCTCACGAATGTCTCATGGCCGCGTCTCATTATCCATAAACCGGAACACCCCAATGGGACGGCGGCCCTGGTCATCGGCGGCGGCGGTTATGCCCATATCGAACTCGGCAAGGAGAGCACGCCAACCGCGATTTGGCTACAGTCTCTCGGCGTCACGGCCTTTGAGCTGATCTACCGGCTGCCTAAAGAGGGCTGGACGGCGGCGGCACCTTTCCAGGACGCGCAACGGGCCATGCGGCTCATCCGCGCCGGTTCGGACCGCTTCCAGGTCAACCCGGCACGGATCGGCGTCATCGGGTTTTCGGCCGGCGGGCATCTCGCCGGGATGACCGCGACGCAGCCTTTGAGCGCGCTTTATCCGCCCGTCGATTCCGCCGATGCCGCCACGGCGCGTCCCGGCTTCGCCGGATTGATTTACCCGGTGTTGACGATGATGCCGCCCTTCGACAAAACCCATACGCGCCGCGAGATAGTTGGCGCCCATCCCTCCGATGCAGAGAGGCTCGCTTATTCCGTCGAACGCCACGTCGATAATCAGACGCCCGTGACGTTCCTCGCCCAGGCGCTCGACGATCCGATCTCGCCGGTCGACAATAGCCTGTTGATGTTCAGCGCGCTGCGGCAAGCCAATGTCCCGGCTGAAATGCACGTCTTCCAGTCCGGCGGCCATGGCTGGGGACTAGGCGCGTCCGATTCTCCCGTCCACGCCTGGCCCGCCCTCTTCACGGCCTGGGCAACCATGAACGGTTTCTGGACATGACGTCCACGATCGTCCTCTTTGGTGTATTGCCGTGGAGCATATTATGGGAACTGTATTCCCGGTTTAATCATTATTGTCTCAACCGTTCGAGGTTCTGGGCATGGCTTACCAACTCAATAAATTGTCCCGGACCAAGTGGGGGATGGCAGCGCTTATCGGGGGCGCCGCCGTGTTCGAGGCGGCGCTGATCCCGGGCCTCGTGCTTGGCGGTGCCGCCGTGCTGGCGCCCAAACTCCTGCCCAAGCTGCGCCGGCAACTGCCACAGCTGTTGAGCCCAACCCTCCGCCGGCGGATCAAGCCAGCGGCGCTTATTCCAGCCCCTTCAGACGGCAAGCTGCCGTTCGCCGCCCTGCCCCGCTTAAAGATCAAACAGTCGGTGCTCAAGACGATCACCTTCCGGATCATCGTCACGAGTCTGGATTTTACCGCAAACTACGTGGTGATTGGCGAGATCGCCTCGGCGGCGGGTTTGTCAACCATCTCCCTGGTCGTCAACCCTTTCTTTTATTTTGCCCACGAAACGGCCTGGAATTATTTTGGCCCGGCCTTCATGCGCAAATTTAATGAGTGGGGCGCCGCTGTCCACTTGCCCCTTCACCCGCCCCTTGGTCCGGAAGCAAAGGCACCGCCGGCCGGCCCAACAGGATTTACGATCAATCGGGCGTTGGCCAAGACGATCACTTTTCGCACCTTCGCCACGACGATGGACTTCGCCACAAATTTCGCCGTGCTTCGCGACCTCGCCATGGCAAGCAAGCTGACCGCCATCGGTTTCGTGGTCGGCCCCTTTGTGTATTACGGCCATGAGAAGGCCTGGGATTATTTTGGTTCGCCCGAAGCCCGCGCCGAACGCGTCTCAATGGATCAAGCGGGAGAGCAAAAGCGGCTTGGCGCCCCCGCCATCGTCCACGCGTGATGCGCGAGGACAACCGCTTTCGCGCGTCGCTCAATGTGAGCCTATTGGGCAGCTTCGTTTGCCTTATGTCGTCACCAGCTGCGCAAGCGACGAAGCTGCGGAGTCTTCTTGTGGATATGATCATCCATTCGGTCGAGCAGCCGGTCAAGTTCCTCGATCGCCTCGATCAGATAGGGGCCCTTGTTGAGCATCACACATTCGGCGCGCACCGCCATCGCGGCGTCCGTAAGCTCACCGCGATTGGGTAAGCCTTCCTTGACGAGATGTTCGAGAACCTGCGTCGCCCAGATCACGGGGACCTGCGCTGCCTCACCGACCCAGAGAATCTCCTCCTGCATCTCAGCCAGGCGAGTGAAGCCGATTTCGATCGCGAGATCTCCGCGCGCAATCATGATGCCGACCGGCTGGCGGGCGCCTGCACGAACGACAATCTCGGGCAAGTTGCTGACGGCGTGCGCAGTTTCGATCTTGAGGATCAATGAGAGCTTTTCCCAGTCGTCCGGACGCAACTCGGCCAGGGCTGCCTGCAGCAGCGCGACATCATCCGCGCTTTGGACGAAGGAAAAGTTGATCGCGTCGGCATGCAAAGCGACGAATTCCAGATCCTTGCGGTCTTTGGGTGTCAGCGCAGGAATGGCGAGTGTGCTGTCGGGAAAGTTGATTCCCTTCTCCGATTTGAGTTTGGCCCCCTCATCTTTGCAGCGGGTCACCTGCGCGATAAGTGAACTACTGTCCGTGCGCTCGATTCTCGCCGCGATCTTGCCATCGTCGATGAACACGCGATGCCCAGGTCGCGCTGCCGCGATCGGTTCTGCCAGCGTACATTCGACCGCGAGCTCTATCTCGGGTTCGAAAACTCGATCCAAGCCTCTGGGTACGGTGATTGCGATGGAGTCTCCAGCGAATAGCCGCTTCTTGCCGTGCAACTCACGCACATCACCGGTGCGGATCTTTGGTCCCGCGAGATCCATGAATATCGCGAAGCGCCGTCCGGCTTTCGCGTCCGCCGTTCGGGCATGCCTGATCATTCTGCCCCAGGCATCGGCATCATCATGCGCACAATTGATGCGAAGCGCTTCGACCCCGTGTTGCGCCATCTGAAGAATGAAAGCAGGATCGTCGGCTGCTTCGCTCGGGCAGGTAACCATTAATGCAGTGTGACGATGTTGGCCGTGCGGACCAAACAGGCTGAGCGAGCGCGATGCGAGCATTTCGATGCCAGAGAAAAACTCCGATTCATTGTCCGACAGTGTGAATGGGCGGCCCAGCATCGCTGCCAGCGCCGTCCGAACCGCCTGCAGCGTCGGCAGAACCCTGCTCTCCAGCCGCCCCAGAGATGACAGCCCAAGCGCCATGAGTGATCTTTGCAATGGTCGTAGATCATGGTGGCGAAGTGCCAGATAGGAGGCGAGATTCTCTACGCTAGGGACAAAATCAGGTCGAATGTCCCACTCCAACCACTTGGCGCTCTGGCGCGCGGACTCAGCAACGACGGATGAAATCAGCTCTTCGAGTTCTTCAAGGAGACGGGCTGGATCAGCCATTGTCAGTGCTCTGGCGCGAACCTAATCATACGCTGGCGTTAGGCTTGCCGTGCGACTCCTTTATGACATAGCCGACACGGCATGCACACTGTCGTACAATGAAGGTGAATTTGGAGATGCCCCCAAGTCGACGAATGACCGGTATGGGTGGATACTGTTGAAATCTCGATTTTTTGCCGCGATCACAATTCTTGAGGCAGCAGGCAGGCTTCGAGAAGAAAGCGCTAAGGGTTCGGCAGAAAGGCTAATTTTTTCATGTGCAGCAATCGTAGCGAATTGGCGATGGCAACGCGTGGCTCTCTGCCCTGCAAGACCAAAGTCTGGTTTTCTGACGTCGCTCATTTTCCGAGTTTTTCAACAGTATCGGTGCAAAGCCGCTGTTGGTACTCGCCACCAGAAGGTCTCTTAAGTGTCAAAAATAGACATATCATGATCCACTAATGCGCGGTGCCAAAATAGAACAGTAAAGCCTCGACAATGGATGCTGTCACGATCTTTGCCATTGCCTCGGGCGCGGGGCGCACCGCGATCGCAGTTCTGCGACTCTCGGGACCGGCCACGCGGCTCATTGTGAACAGCATAGCCGGGAGCCTGCCAGAACCCCGCATAGCCGTGCTCGCAACCTTCCGCGATCCCGCCACGGGCGAGGCCATCGACAAGGGACTTGTGATTTTTTTCCCCAGCCCCAAAAGTTTTACGGGCGAGGACTATGCGGAGTTCCATATCCATGGCGGCCGCGCCGTCGTGGCCGCTATGGTCAAAGCCATAGGCGGCATCGCGGGCGCCCGGCCCGCCGAGCCAGGGGAATTCACCCGCCGCGCGATGACGAACGGCAAAATGGATCTTGGCGCGGTCGAAGGCCTCGCCGATCTTATCGACGCCGAGACTGAATGGCAGCGCCGCGCCGCTCTCCGCCAGACGGAAGGCGTACTCGGACGCCAGGCGGCGATTTGGCGGGCCGCTCTCATCGAGGCAGCGGCCCTTCTCGAAGCGGAGATCGATTTCCCAGAGGAAGAAGACGTGCCAGGCCGTGCCGGGAAGCACGTTGGAAAAATTCTAGCACCCGTCCTCGCCGGGCTGAAAGCGGAGCTTGCCGCCGCGCGCGCCGGCGAGCGGCTGCGCGAAGGCGTGACCATTGTGATCGCGGGCCCGCCCAATGCCGGAAAATCCACCCTGCTCAACGCGCTAGCCCGCCGCGATGTGGCGATCGTCTCGCCCTTTGCGGGCACGACACGTGATATAATAGAACTACATATTGATCTTGGCGGCTGCCCCGTCACCTTGATCGACACGGCGGGCTTGCGGGAAACTGTTGATGCGATCGAACAAATTGGCGTTTTTCGCGCGCGCGAAAAAGCCAAGACGGCCGATCTTATCCTGTGGCTTTCCGAGGCCGCCGCGCCCGTGCCGCCCGATGTGCAAGGTAGCGAGGTCTGGAATATATTGACGAAAGCCGATCTGTTGCCTCCTGGCGAAAAGCAAAATTTTGACGATGGGTATTGGATCAGCGCCGAGACCGGCAAGAATATCGATGGGCTAATCAAACGTATGGAAGCGTTCGCGCGCGCGGCGGCGGGCGGCGGCCATGCGGGTTTGATCGCGCGGGAGCGCCATCGCAAAGCTTTTGAGTCCGCGGCGCAAGCCTTGGAGCGGGTCTTGGCTAGCCCGGAAGCGCCCGCCGAATTGCTCGCCGAGGATTTGCGTCTCGCAATGGTATCTTTGCAAAGACTGACCGGCGCGGTCGATGTCGAGGATATTTTGGGCGAGATTTTTTCGCGCTTCTGCATCGGCAAGTGAGTTTGCGCGCAAAATGTTTCACGTGAAACATTTTTAGAATATTTCTAAAATAGACAAGGGGATTGCCTCTGCCCTAACATTTTGGCAAGCATCTTGATGTGGATGCCCTGACCCTTTTCGGCCTCTTCGCCGTGACCGCCATGCTGGTGACCTATGCCTTGGAACAGCGGAGTCCATGGCTCATCCTGGCCTTTGCGGGATCTTGCGCGCTCGGCTCGGCTTATGGCTTTCTGCAGGGCGCCTGGCCATTTGGACTCGTCGAAGGCATTTGGACGCTCGTCGCGCTTGCCCGTTGGCAGCGCGCCCGAAATGTTTCACGTGAAACGTTTTTAGATTAGTTCTAAATAAGAGATGATCAATGGCCATCGGATTTGACGTGATCGTGGTCGGCGGCGGCCATGCCGGCTGCGAGGCGGCCGCGGCTTCGGCGCGGATGGGGGCAAAGACCGCGCTTGTCACGCTCTCCTTTGCGACGATCGGCACCATGTCCTGCAATCCCGCCATCGGCGGACTCGGCAAAGGCCATCTCGTGCGCGAAATCGATGCGCTCGACGGGCTCATGGGGAGGGTCGCGGACAAGGCCGGCATTCAGTTTCGCGTCCTCAATCGCGCCAAGGGCCCGGCCGTGCGCGGCCCAAGGGCGCAGGCCGACCGCAAGCTCTACAGACAAGCGATGCAGGCGGCAATCTCCGACACCCGACACCTCCACGTGATCGAAGCCGAGGCCGCCGATATTCTCTTGAAGAACGGCCGCGTCGAAGGGATCGTCACCGCCGCGGGCGAGGCCATGCGCTGCGGCGCCCTTGTTCTGACCACCGGGACCTTTTTGCGCGGCGTGATTCACATAGGAGAAAAGACCTTTCCCGCAGGCCGCATGGGAGAAAACCCGGCGATCCTGCTTGGGGAGAGGCTGCAGCAGCTCGGCCTCGGCCTTGGCCGCCTGAAGACCGGCACCCCGCCGCGACTCGATGGCCGGACCATCGATTGGGCCAGCCTGGAGCGCCAGAGCGGCGACGCCGAGCCCGAGCCTTTCTCCTTTCAGACGGAGGCAATCAGCACCCCGCAGATCGATTGCTTCATAACTCATACGACTTCGGAAGGCCATGCGATCATCGCCGCCAATCTCGGGGCATCGCCGGTTTATTCCGGCGCGATTTCCGGCCTTGGACCGCGCTATTGTCCCTCGATCGAAGACAAGATTGTCCGATTCAAGGAGCGCGCCGCGCATCAGATTTTTCTCGAACCCGAAGGCCTCGACGACGATACCATCTATCCAAACGGCATTTCGACAGCTCTGCCGGAAGCAATTCAGGAGCAATTTGTCCATACCATCCCCGGCCTGGCCAAAGCGAAGATCCTGCGGCCCGGCTATGCGATCGAATATGACTACATCGATCCGCGCGGTCTCCTCCCGAGCCTCGAGACTAAACAGATCCAAGGGCTTTTTCTGGCTGGCCAAATCAATGGCACCACCGGCTATGAGGAGGCGGGCGCGCAAGGCCTCGCCGCCGGGCTCAATGCCGCTTTGCGGGCCGGGGCCATGGACACAGTCAGTTTCAGCCGCGCCGACGCTTATCTGGGCGTCATGATCGACGATCTGGTGATGAAGGGTGTGAGCGAGCCCTACCGCATGTTCACCTCGCGCGCCGAATACCGGTTGTCTCTGCGCGCCGACAATGCCGATCAGCGGCTGACCGCGCGCGGCATCGCGTTTGGTTGTGTGGGAGCCGAACGCGCCCGGAACTTCGCCACGAAAGCCGACGCCCTCTGCCGGGCGCGACAACTGCTGGAAGGTTTGAGTCTGACCCCGAACGAGGCGGCACGGCATGGGCTTAAGGTCAATTTCGACGGGATGCGCCGCACCGCCTTTGATCTTTTGGCCCTGCCGGATGTGTCCATTCTCAGCCTGCGGGCGATCTGGCCGGAGCTTTGCGCAATCACGCCAAAAACTGCCACGCAAATTGAAATCGACGCCAAATATGCGGTTTATCTCGATCGCCAGACCAAGGACATCGAAGCCTTTCGCCGCGACGAGGCGCTGGCGATCCCGGAGCATGTCGATTATGCGGGTTTGCCCGGCCTTTCCAATGAGATCCGCGCAAGGCTCAAGACAATCCGGCCGCGCACCATGGGGCAGGCTCTGCGAATCGAGGGCATGACCCCCGCCGCCATGACCCTTTTGGCCTCGAAACTCCGCCGGGCCGGACCCTGATCTTGAACTTAGCCGCGATCCGCGCCGCCCATCCCCTCCTTGTCGATCTGCCGGAGGAGACTCTCCGGCGCTTCTATATCCATGCAAATCTCCTCGAAAAATGGCAACGCGCGGTCAATTTGGTCGGAAAATCGACCCTCGATGATCTTTGGGTCCGGCATTTCGCCGATTCGCTGCAGGTCTCGCAGGCCGTGCCCGAGGCGCGGCACTGGCTCGATCTCGGCTCGGGGGCGGGATTTCCGGGGCTTGTCACCGCGATTGCCTTAGCCGGCGATCCGGGCGCGCGGGTCCATCTCATCGAGGCCGATCAGCGCAAATGCGCCTTCCTGCAAACCGTGGCGCGGGAAACAGCGGCACCCGCGCTCATTCACTGCGGAAGGTTGGAGACGATTTTACCTTCGCTTGATGAGCCAATCGATGCGATCAGCGCGCGCGCCCTGGCGCCGCTCGACGCGCTCCTCCGCTTTTCGGAACCGTTTCTCGAAAAAGGCGCCACCGGCGTCTTTTCCAAGGGGAAACACGTGGAAGCGGAATTGACCGAATCGTCCGCAGCCGGTAAATATTTCATAACGACCATAGAGAGCCAAACCTGTTCCACGGCGCGCCTGGTTCTGATCAAGCGGCGCGGGAGTTAGGGAATGGACGAAACATGAAAACCGGAATGTACGGATTGGTCCTGTTCGCGGTTGGTTCCGTACTGCTGCTCATTTTGAGCCCGCTCTACAGTCCCGATCTTGCCCTGGTGCCGCCTGGTCCGGTCAACTCTCCGAGGTTCACGCTGCTTTATTATGTTCCGCGCCTCGTTCTCAGCACGATTCTGCTGGCGTCCTCGATTGTGATTATCTTTACGGAAAACTTCTCCAAGCATGATAAATACTGGGCTTATGGCTTGGTCGGCGCAGTTCTGGGATCTTGGGGATTTTGGCTATAGGGCTGATTCTTTTCGTTCGGTCTTGGCTGACAGGGATGCCGCTTCACGCCCGGCCTATCGTCTCGAAAGACTGGCCACGGGCGCCGTTCCTCGCCGATCCATCGCGCTGCTAGAGCACTTGCCATAGAGATGCGATCATCTGCTTGATAAGCGTTCAGAATCAAAGAGTTAGAGCATGTTCTCATCGAAAAAACCGGGCAATTTTTTCGGAACATGATCGAGGGCATGTAAGGAGCGAAAATTGCCAGCCGCCGCCATGCGAGTGCTCGTGCTTGCCAATCAAAAAGGCGGGGTCGGCAAGACCACGACCGCGATCAATCTCGGGACCGCGCTCGCCGCGATGGGAGAGCGTGTGCTCATCGTCGATCTCGACCCGCAAGGCAACGCCTCGACCGGCCTTGGAATCGACCGCGCCGACCGCAAACTCTCGACCTATGATGTCTTGAATGGGGACGCGAGCCTCAAAACTGTCCTGCGCGATACCGGAGTTCTTCGGCTTTCCATCGCCCCTTCGACGCTCGATCTCGTCGGTCTCGAACTCGAAATCGCGGCGCGCCCGGACCGCGCCTATTGCCTCAAGAAAGCGCTCACGACACTCGCCGAAGAGCAGACCGAGCTATCCCCGGAAGAGCGCTTCACCTATGTGCTCGTCGATTGCCCGCCTTCCCTCAATCTTTTGACCATGAATGCGATGGTGGCCGCGCATAGCGTGCTGGTGCCGCTCCAATGCGAATTTTTCGCGCTTGAGGGCCTATCGCAGCTTTTGAACACGGTTGATCAGGTCAGGGCCACGCTCAATCCAGAGCTGACCATCCACGGCATTGTTCTGACAATGTTCGACTCGCGCAATTCCTTCGCCGCGCAAGTCGTCGCGGATGTGCGCCGTTACATGGGCGACAAGGTCTATGAAACGGTCATCCCGCGCAATGTCCGGGTGTCCGAAGCGCCATCGCATGGCAAGCCGGTGCTGCTCTACGACCTTAAATGCAGCGGCAGTCAAGCCTATTTGAAGCTCGCATCGGAGGTGATCCAACGCGAGCGTCTGCATCGCGGCCTCACCGTCGCGGCCGTGTAGCGATGAGATAGATTAACTTTTGATTGGCCGTAAATGGCCGGCGTCCCTTGAATCCAGCTTGGAAAGCGAGAATGAAACAAGATAAACCTGCCGAAGACACCCGGCCGCGGCTCGGACGTGGTCTCGCCGCCCTCCTCAGCGGGGCCGAGACCAATCCGCAAGGCGTTCCGGCAGCCGGCCGCAGCCCAAAAAAAATTCCAATTGAATTGCTCCGCCCCAATCCGCGCAATCCACGAAAACACTTCGGCGAAGACCAGCTCGACGAGCTGACCGCCTCGATCAAGGAGAAAGGCATTATCCAGCCGCTCCTCGCGCGCCCCGCACCGGGTGATTCTGGGCAATACGAGATCATCGCCGGCGAACGGCGCTGGCGGGCGGCGCAGCGCGCCGGTTTGCATGAGGTGCCGATCCTCAGCATCGAGGCGGACGACCGTCTGGCGCTCGAACTCGCGATCATCGAGAATATTCAGCGCAGCGACCTCAACGCGCTCGAAGAAGCGGGAGGCTACGAACAACTCCTCGACGAATTCAACTATAGCCAGACCGATTTGGCCAAGGTCCTCGGCAAAAGCCGCAGCCATGTCACCAACAGCCTGCGGCTCCTAAAACTTCCCGAACGCACCAAAATTCTTCTCCGCGAAGGAAAGCTTTCGGCGGGCCACGCGCGGGTTTTGCTTTCGGCGGAAGAGCCCGATGCGCTCGCGGAAATGATAATTGCGCAAAATCTATCTGTCCGCGACGCCGAGCAGCTGCTGGAGAGCGTGCTGGAAAACACCAGATCGAAGGGGCAGGGACCGCGCAAACGCGAGGTTCAGGAGAAACCCGCCGACACGCGGGCGCTCGAGAAGAGCTTGCGGGATGCACTTGGGGTCGAGTCGGTGATCACCCAAAAGACCGGCGAGGCCGGAGAATTGAGCCTGCGCTACAAAACCCTCGACCAGCTGGAGTTTTTGTGCCGGCGGCTGAAGGGGTGATGCGGGGGCGTGGATACATCAGGCGTTTAAGACCGGTGATGCACGATAGGGCTCGCCATGCCAGTGGATCTGGTGCGGGCCGGAGCGGATATAGAGAACCGCGAGAGCATTGCCATTCAGACACATCGTCCCCATCCTCGTGGGCATTTTGATCTCATACACCTATCTCGAAGAAGACGAAAACGCGGGAATATCCAATTCCGGGCCTATTATGCTGCGCTGCATTATAAACTTGACGAAATTTAAGAATTACCATAGTGATAACTGAGCGATAAAAATAAACCGTAAGAGCGCTGTCGGCTTCTCACAATATATAGCTTACATAATATTGTCACTGCAGATGATGGAGTTAAATAATCCGGCATGGCTAAAGGTAATGATACGAATATAATAGATGATATCGATAAACAGGAAGTAATAGCTAAAGTTAATAACACCACTAACAACTCTAAAGGAGCTAAGGTGACTAAAGAATATAACTATCAGAACGCCACTGATAATACAATACCCGAAGCGACGGCCGCATCTGTTAAGGTATTTAATAATAAAATACTTGCTATTGCTGCTGAAGTAACAGACTACTCAAAACAGTCCCTCGATAAGCGCCTAGCTTTCGTCGAAAAACTCCTCGGCGCCAAGTCGTTAGACAGCATGATCCGGATCCAGTCCGAATATGCGAAGACCTCTATCGAGAGTTTCGTCGCGGAGTCGACAAAGCTTGGCGAACTCTATTCAGATCTCGCCAAGGTGGCTTTCAAGCCGGTGGAAGTGGCAATCGCCAATACCCAAGGCTCGAAGCCATAGGCTTCACTCGATCCGAGCGTGACTCTCCGCGGAGACCCCGCCACACTCTCGCGGAGAGCTCGAAAGTACGGTTTGTGATTCGAAAGAATGGAAATTTGAGTCCGCTGATTGGACCCGCGTACCCTCAAGTGTCCGCGCAACGCTTAGGCTTAAGCCTCGATGTGCGGCTCATCGTTCAGCACGACATTCAACAATGACCTGTGGACTTCGATCCCGCCATTGTAATCAATGAATCCCAGCCGTCGAAATTTGTTCATGAAGAAACTCACGCGGGACCGCGTCGTGCCGATCATGTCGGCAAGCGTCTCCTGGCTGATTTTCGCGATCATCGGTTCCGGATTGTCTTCCTTGCCAAAGTTCGCCAGGAGCAACAGCAAACGCGCAAGACGTTTCTCACTCGAATTAAAAAGCTGATCGACGAGGTCTGCCTCGACGCGCATGGTCCGCCCAAGAAGATGGGCGATGAACATCTCGGCGAACGCCGGTTCCTGACGAATCACGCGGAGAATGGCGGCTTTATCCAGCCGCACGATGATGGATTCCATGATCGTCGCGGCCGTTCCTAACCGATGCTTCTGTCCGGCCAAACTTCCTTCGCCGAAGAAATCATTCGCCCCAAGGATTGCGACGATGGCTTCCTTGCCTTGCTCCGAAACAACGGTGAGCTTAACCTTGCCATTCTGGAGGTAGAAAACCGAATCCGCGGGGTCTCCCTGCGCGAAGACGATTTGGTCCGCGCCGTAAGCGTGAATGGTCCGGCCCTCGCCAACCTTGGCCAGAAAAGATTTTGGATTGAATGACGGCCTGCGTCTGAGCGGCATGACACGCGCTTCCCCACCGCGTCTCTAACAAGCTAATCGCCCCCATCAATATTTTTTTTCGGTGAGCAATTGTGAACAGATCTTTGCGCCATTATTTACTACGCAAGATAAAAATTTCAAGGAATAGCTATAGATGCAGGGCATAACATAACCCTTGCTGTGGTAGAAATTTCTGTGACATGGAGAAATGCCGCATGATCATCCTCGCGCTTGGGTGCCTCTTGCTCGGTGCGGTCTTCGGACGGTTGTTCAAAGTTTGGATTCTCCTCCCAACCTTCGCGTTGTTATTCGCGCTCGCTTGTGCCAATCGCGCCATACTGGAATTCGTCGTTCTTTCGACGTGTTTGCAATTAGGCTATGTGTCAGGCCTGCGTTTCTGCGTCATTTGTGATCTATGGCGACGCCGCCCCCCCCGGGAACCTTGGCCTCCAGCCGCGCAAAGCGACAGCGCGGCACCGGCATCTTATTTGACAACACGGCACCATTGACTGGCTCCGCCAGCACGCCGTCGAATCCGCCGTTTTGCTAAGCTTTTCTTATCATAAGATTTTTCGCGACAAAATAACGCCGTGAGCAATTTTGAACAGCGCGCTGCCCAATGGTCTGATAAGTGCGATTCGAGACCAAAGGAAAACTGAACCGCATTGATCTCCGGCGCCGCCCGTTCAGGGGCTTTCTCTTGGTTTTGGAGGAAGACATCATCGTGCAGCACCGGGTCGCCGGACCGGCGAAGAAAATGAAATGCGCAGTCAAGCAGGTGGCCGGCGTGGCAATCGATGATGCCGCGCTGGAGCCGGATGGCAAGGCCGGTAAAAGAGACCGCAAAGTTCAGTCCTATCTTGCGGTCTTGGACCTCATGCCTGGCCGGCGGGAGTGTGCGATTTTGCTTAAGCCCGTTGCGCGGCCTGACTAGACTACGCGACTTCGGGCGGCGTCAATGTTCCTCCCCATTGCCACGTCGCTTGATGAAGACCCCGGCTTGTAACATTAGCCCAGGCCGGGGTCTTTTTCCGGTTATGCTAAAGTATTGCTGGATAGCCGTCTTGGACGCGCATTGACCGATATGCCCATGCCAATCGGCATGGATCATAATCCCTGCGCGTCATTTCGCCGCGTTCCGGGCCGGCGTCCCTGCTGGCCCATTCGCTATAAGAAATATAGTTCGTATTCTCGCTCGATTATCTGATAGATTAAATTCTCATCGTAAAAAACCAACAGGAGAATGAAATGGGCCCAAATACCGTATATATCATCGCCGGCGCCGGATTTTTGATCGCGTCTTTGGTCGCTTATTTGGTGTACTCGTCGTTTAAACGTGCCTGAGGCAGCGCGGCAGCCGGCGGATCGTCCGGCACCCTTGGCCGCGATGGGCGTGACCGCCACTTGCTATTCGCAAAGTCTTCTTCACGGATGAGTGGCGCCAACATTCCCGAATATTCCAGTAGCCCTGATTTCCGCCCGCGCTATATGGCTAGCGGATAACGTTGGCGCGCGGGAGTGGCTCTGCCATCCCCTTGCGCCGATTGGCTCAATACGCCGAGTCGCCCAAATTGCGAAGGCTCCGTATGAAAAGAGCAGTGGCGCAGCCTTGTCCACTGATGCTTGAGATAATTTCAAAATTTAATTTTGCCGCCCCTTGACCCCCGGCCTTTGAGACTTACGTCGGAAGAGCAAAGGGAGGAAAAACCATGCAATCTCCAGTCGGAAATTGCTTTATTGAATATATTTGGCCCGCGCGGGGAACCAGCCCAGAAATCCTCGGACGATTTCCCTTTTGGTCTCCGGAGCCGGATGCCGGCTATTTTCGCGGCCTCGCCCATGTTGGTGTCCGGATCTTCTATGGCGCCGGCCATCCGATACGTGAGCAAATTTTGGTCGATGGCGCGACCAAGGAAGTCACGGCGGAAGCCGTGCGGCTCGTCGATCAAACCGGCAAGGAGATTTGCCGCTGGACGGCCGCGGAGGAGTATGATGATCTTGCCGGATTGCGCCACTAAATTGCTATTATAAGCTGTTAGAAGGATGAGCTAAGGGAACAAGGGTCAAGCCAGGCTTCAGGATCAGGCTAAGTGCCATGGGCGCGCGCGAGAGTGTGAAGGCGGTCGCAGATAAACTGCGCCGGAAGAATACGGGTTCGTTCTACGGGATTCTGATGACTAGCGCGTTTGAACTTGGCGAAATCGCGCGCATCGAAATCGAGATCCATAAATTATCTTCTCCCGGCTCTCCGCAACCCCGGTGCCCGAACTGGCATAATCCTTCATCGCCGCCACACGGGCCAGTCACCCTGCCTTAGTGAGACAAGACTCTCCCGGTGCGGCCTCAGACTTAGCCTCTTCACATTCGATTGTTCGCATCTGCAAAAAAAGCCGCGTTCCCACATATACTGAGGAGACAGGCGCGAACACGCCTATCCCAAGAATGCAACGGGGACCGGTCGATGACGCGCGACGCCAGCATACTTTTTACGCCCTTCCAGCTCGGTGATCTCCACCTTAACAACCGGCTCGTCATGGCGCCCTTGACCCGCAACCGGGCGACAAAGGGCACCGATGCGCCAAACGATCTCAACGCGCGCTATTACCGGCAGCGCGCGACCGCGGGCCTCATCATCACGGAAGCAACGCAGATTTCCCAGCAGGGCCAAGGCTATATCTGGACTCCTGGGATCTACACCGAGGCGCAGGTCGAGGGCTGGACAAAAGTGACCGAAGCCGTGCATGGCGCGGGGGGAAAAATCTTCATCCAGCTTTGGCATGTCGGCCGCGTGTCGCATGTCTCGTTGCAGCCCGGCGGCGCCCCGCCGGTTGCGCCATCCGCCATCCCCTCCCAGACCAAAACGTTCATCGGAACCGGATTCGCTGAGACCTCAGAGCCCCGCGCTTTGGAGACCGGAGAAATCTCCGGCATCGTCACCGACTATGTGAGAGCTGCAGAAAACGCCAAGCGGGCGGGCTTCGACGGCATCGAGATCCATGGCGCGAACGGTTATCTCATCGATCAATTTCTTAAAGACGGGGTGAACAAGCGCACCGATCGCTACGGCCAATCAATCGAGAACCGGGCTCGTTTCGCGCTCGAAGTAACCGATGCGATTTTGACCGTGTGGGACAAAAGCCGCGTTGGCATCAGGCTCTCGCCGGTGAGCCCGGCGAACAACGCCATCGACAGCAACCCCGCGGCGATTTTCAGCTATCTCGTCGCGCAGCTCAGCGCCCGCAAACTCGCCTATATTCATGTCGTCGAAGGTGCGACCGGCGGTCCGCGCGACAATGTGCCTTTCGATTTCCAGGCCCTGCGCAAGGCTTTTGCCGGCGCCTATATCGCCAATAATAATTATACGCGGGATCTCGCGATCGACACTTTGCAGAACAACCATGCCGATTTGATCGCCTTCGGCAAGCTCTTCATCGCCAACCCCGATCTCGTCGAGCGGCTGCGCCGGAACGCGCCGTTGAACACGCCAAAACAGGACAGCTTTTATGGCGGCGGGGCCGAGGGCTACACGGATTACCCGGCGCTCGACGAGCCGGCACTTAGCGAGTGATCATAAGCTATAGCCCGCCGGTGAGCTTTTTTAGTTCCGCCTTGAGCAAAGGGGCGAGAGCGGGATCGGTAAGGGCGAAGGCGATATTGGCGGCGAGAAAGCCCAGTTTCGCGCCGCAATCATAGGTCTTGCCGTCGAAGCGCACGCCGTGAAAGCTTTGGCTCTTGGCGAGCCCTTTCATGCCGTCAGTGAGTTGAATTTCGCCGCCAGCGCCTTTCTCGCCCTTTTCGAGAATGGGAAATATTTCAGGGCCGAGCACATAGCGCCCCGAGATGATGAGATTGGACGGCGCCGTGCCTTTCGGCGGCTTTTCGACCATTCCGGTGATCTCGAATGTGTGGCCGAAATCCTTGCCGATGGAGACGACCCCATATTGATGGGTTTCGTCCGGCGGCACTTCCTCAACCGCGATAATATTGCCGCCGTGCTTTTCATAGGCGGTGACACATTGCGCAAGGCAGCGGCCCTGCCCGGCCGCCATCGTCACCATGTCGGGCAGCAACACAGCGAAGGGCTCGTCGCCGACGATGTCGCGCGCGCACCAGACCGCATGGCCGAGACCGAGCGGCACTTGCTGGCGGGTGAAGCTCGTGGCACCCGCCGCCGGCAGATCGGCCTTGAGAGCCTCCCACTCCTTCAGCTTGCCGCGCTTTTGCAGCGTCTCCTCAAGCTCATAGGCGATGTCGAAATGATCCTCGATCACCGCCTTGTTGCGGCCGGTGACGAAGATGAAATGCTCGATTCCCGCCTCGCGCGCCTCGTCGACGACATGCTGGAGGACGGGACGGTCGACGACGGTCAGCATCTCTTTTGGAATCGATTTGGTGGCCGGAAGAAAGCGTGTGCCGAGTCCAGCAACAGGAAAAACAGCCTTGCGAATGCGTTTCGTCATCAAATTCCCCGGAGCGATTGGCCGCGAATAGAACCTCGAAGCTCGCTCAGCAATGTAGCACAAGAGTGACAGGTTTTTGTTGTTTTTGCTTGCCAATCGGGGGGCATGGCGCGAGCCGGGACAGCCGGAGGTTCGGGCGCATACCGGTTTGCCGCCGTTTAGGACGTCAAACTGGCGTTACCGCAAGACTGATTTGCGCCAAACGGAGAAAGGCTTGTGGCGAGCCTATTTTCCGGAACCAACTGTGCCGGTTCAGCGTTCAGTGATCTCAGTTAACGTGCTACGAAGCGGCGGGACATATGCTCATTTCCGCAGCCTGGGGGGGCATATGTGCACATCCTTGAATCAATTGATGAGAATTGCGCTTTTGTTGACCGCTATTGACGCGGGCTGGGTCCTCTTTCCGGTGACGGCCCATGCGGGCTCCGTCCTCGTCGACATCGACAAAACAAATCAACAAATGACAGTTTCTTTGAATGGGGTACCAAAATATCAATGGCGGGTATCTACCGGCCGGGCAGGATATTCAACTCCATCGGGGACCTTTACGGCCACCTCCATGAACAAAATTTGGTATAGCAAACAGTGGGAAAACGCCCCCATGCCCCACTCCATTTTTTTTATTAGAGACGGTCATGCCATCCACGGCAGCTACGACATAAAGAATCTTGGCAAACCCGTCTCGCATGGCTGCGTGCGTATCTCGCCTGAGAATGCCGCCACACTTTATAAGCTGGTGGAGGCAAATGGCCTGGAGAATACGCAGGTCGTGCTGACCGGCGTTAGCCCAGGCGGCGAATATGATGAGGTCGCTAGAACTCAGACAAGTCCGCGCGGGCGTTATTCCGGGCGCCCATCTAACGATCCTTATTACAATGAATCCCAAGGTTACTATGGATCGCCATGGTCCTATTCACATTGGTGAAGACCAAGCTGCCGCAATCCGCCCCAGAGCGCGTCGTTTTTTGTAAATCGCCAGCGGGCAATTGATTTCTGGACTCCATCAACAGTTTGGGTCACAAGCCGAAATTCCAACTGAGCCACACCCGGTGGCACGAGGGCCGTGACACATCGCCCGCACATACGGTTTGCGCCGCCAAAAAAAATCGCGGCCCGGTCAGGGGCCGCGATCTTCATTCTGAATAGGATATAGACGAACCGGTTTCTTAGCCGAACTGGTTCATCGTGTTGTGGGCACCGCCAGCCTTCAGGGCCGCCTCGCCCGCAAAATATTCCTTGTGATCGTCGCCGAGGTCGGAACCCGCCATGTTCTGGTGCTTCACGCAGGCGACGCCCCCGCGAATCTCCTGACGCTGGACGTTGCGGACATAGCCGAGCATGCCCTGCGCTCCGAAATATTCCTTCGAAAGACTGTCGGTCGACAGCGCCGCCGTATGATAGGTCGGAAGCGTGATGAGGTGGTGGAAAATACCAGCCCGCTTCGCGCCTTCCGCCTGGAAGGTGCGAATGCGCTCGTCGGCCTCGGTTGCCAAATCCGATCCGTCATAATCAACGCTCATCAAAGCCGCGCGGTCATATTTTGACACGTCCTTGCCGGCGGCCTTCCAGGCATCATACACCTGCTGGCGGAAATTCAGCGTCCAGTTGAAGGACGGCGAATTATTATAGACCAGCTTGGCGTTGGGAACGGCGGCGCGGATGCGATCGACCATGCTGGCGATCTGCTCCACATGCGGCTTTTCGGTTTCGATCCACAAAAGGTCGGCGCCGTTTTGCAGCGAGGTGATGCAGTCGAGCACGCAACGGTCGGCGCCGGTGCCGGGACGGAACTGATAGAGGTTGCTGGGGAGGCGCTTCGGCCGCAGCAGCTTGCCGTTGCGGTTGAGGATGACGTCGCCGTTGCGGGCGTCGCCAGGCGCAACTTCCTCGCAATCGAGGAAGGAATTGTATTGGTCGCCGAGATCGCCCGGCTCGTGGCTGACGGCGATCTGCTGGGTGAGGCCGGCTCCGAGCGAATCCGTGCGGGTAACGATGATGCCGTCCTCGACGCCAAGCTCAAGGAATGCGTAGCGGCAGGCGCGGA
>CAYTRB010000009.1:0-42470 GCA_964440215.1 uncultured Methylocapsa sp. | reverse complement strand
GTCTACCCGCATCAGTTCATCCGGGTGAACACGCTGTTCGAAGTGGTGAAGGCGGCCGGCGGCTATACCGCCTGGACCGACAAGCATCAATCCTACGAATTGACCAAGGGCCGCAGCGGGACGGGTGTCGATGATTTCTACGCCCCCGAGATCAACTCGATTCCGACGCCGCTGCCGCAGGTGACGCTGAAGCTACCTGGCATCAGCTTGAGCTGCTCTCCCAACCTTCCGGACACAGGCGCGGCAACATCGACCAATGCTTGGACCGATAGTTTCGCCAATATCCAATGCTATGACGCCCTCAAGGTCCAGGCTACCCTCAACCAGATCGACGGATTGACCCACGATGGCAAGCCGGCGCCGCGGACACCCAACGTCTTCGGCATGAATTTCCAGGTGGTCAGCGTCGGCGAGAAACTTATCGAAAAGAGCGTCGGCAAAACCGGCGGGTATCTCGACGCTGCCGGCACTCCTACCACGCCGTTGCTCGGCGAAATCCAATTCGCCGATGCGGCGATCGGCCTTTTCGTCGCCGAACTCAAGAAACGGGGACTCTACCAAGAAACCGCGATCATCATCACCGCCAAGCATGGCCAATCGCCGATCGATCCGAACCGGGTTTTGCGCATTCCGGCGGATAATGCCAAAGACACGCCGCCATCAGCTATTCTGGGAGCCCCAGTGTTGCAGGCGCTGGAGGACGATATCTCTTTGCTCTGGCTCGATACCAAGCAACTCTCGACGTTGGACGCGGTGGCATTGCTTGAGAAAAATGCCCCCATAATCGGCGCTGACGGTGGCGAGTTCTTCTACGGCCGCAATTTGGATCTCATGTATAGCGATCCGAGCACGCTTGAGGGTTCGCGCACGCCCAATATTATCGTGGCCCCCAATGTCGGCGTCGTTTATACTGGCGGCAAGAAGAAGCTGGCGGAGCACGGCGGCTTCGCCCATGACGACACCACCGTCATCTTGCTTGTGTCCCACCCGGGCTTATCGCCCTCGATTGTCAACACCCCGGTCGTGACGGCGCAGGTGGCGCCCACGATTTTGGCGCTGCTCGGTCTTGACCCTAGCAGTCTTATCGCCGTGCAGAAGGAAGGGACCCCGGTCCTCCCGGGAATTCAGTTTTCGCATAGCCACGACTAGAACGGTTGCGAGCAAAGAAGAAGTCTAATCAGACAGTTACAAGAGCGGCTTCGGATGGGCCCCATCCGGAGCCGCTTTTATGCCGCCGCCGGTTCAACCAGCGGCGGCCTCGATCGCCTTGGCGCGCTGGAGCGCCGGGCGAGCGAGGCAGCGGTCCACATAGGCGCGCAGCACCGGCCGCGCCGGAACAAGCTTGAAAATATCGATCCCAAAATGGAGGTCGAGGCCGATCATGACATCGGCCGCCGAGAACCGCTCACCGAGCAGCCAGGGGCCCTTGGTCACCGCCGCCTCCAACACATCGAATACCCGGTCGAAATCGCCAAAGCTGGCCATCCGGGGTTCCACTGGAATATTGGCGAATTTGGTAAGAAAAGCCGGCTCGACACAGCCCGGCGAGAAAAACAGCCATTGCAAATAGCGGCCGCGCGCGGGATCGCCAAGCGGCGGCGCAAGGCCAGCCTGAGGCACCGCCTCGGCCACATAGGCGCAAATGGCGCCGGATTCGGCGACCGAAACAAGCCCATCGGTCAGCGCGGGAACTTTCGCCATTGGATTGATCGCGCGATAGTCGGCGCTCTTTTGGTCCCCGGCCATCAAATCGAGCTTGACGCGTTCATAGGGAACGCCTGCCTCTTCGAGCACCCAAAGCGCCCGCAGCGACCGCGTGCGCGGAGCCCAATAAAGCTTCATCATAGGTGCCTCCTTTTTGCGTCACACATGCTCCACCGCGACAATGCCGGGAACGGTTTTGAGCGCGCCCGCGACTTGCGGTGAAACGGAAAATTTGCCGGGCAGCTTCACTTCGACCTCGCCGCTGCCCGTGAGGAGAATGAGCGACACGTCGCCGTCCCCCGGCCCGCGCAGCCGCCGCGCGATCTCGGCAAGCGGATTTTCGTCGCGCAGGACAACGCGCAGCCCCTTGCCGATCCGGCTTGCGGCCACATCCAAAGGCTCCACGGAAACGATGCGGGCGCGCACATCCTCGCCTTCGATGGCGGCTTGCAGGCCAACGAGCACGGAGGCGCCTTTTTCCAAATGATCGCGGTATTGGTTGAGACCTTCCTGAAACAAGATCGCTTCATACTGTCCAGACTGATCCGAGAGCTGGACAATCCCCATCTTCGTGCCCGACTTGGTTCGCCTTTCGTGACGGTCGAGCACCGTGGCAGCAAGCCGTCCGGCAGAGGCGCCCTGCTTGACCGCGCGGACGAACATGGCCCAGGGCTGCACCCGCAGCCGCGCGAGAATCGCGGCATAGGCGTCGAGCGGATGGCCGGACAGAAAGAACCCGACCGAGTCGAACTCGCGCCGCAGCCGCTCATTCATCGGCCACGGCTCCGCCTTCGGCAACACGATGGCGTCTATCGTTTCACCGCCGAAGAGCACGCTTTGGCCAGCGAGCCGCTCCTCCTCCCGGCGGTGCGCCGAGGCGAGGATGGATTCGGCGGCCGCATGGACGCGTGCACGATTGGGTTCGAGTTCGTCGAAAGCACCGGCGGCGGCAAGACTCTCAAGCGTGCGCTTATTTATCTCGCGCGGATTGAGTTTTGCCGCGAAATGGGTGAGATCCCGAAAGGCAGGCTGGGGCAAGTGAGCCGCTTTGCCCGCTCTTGGAATGGCCGCGCTGACATTGATCGCCGCGAGCGCGCATGCATGCTGCTCGCCGACGCCCTTGATCGCCGAGAGCGCATAGCGGATCGCCGGTTCGCCCTTATATTCGGCAGGCTCGAAATCGGCGCCCGACGTCTGCACCGAGGGCGGCAGGACCTTGATCGAGAGGCGCCGCGCCTCGTTGCAGAATTCGGCGAGCTTGTCGGTGTTCGATTTGTCAAGCGTCATGGACGCGGCAAGAAATTCGACGGGATAATTGGCTTTGAGCCAGGCGGTCTGATAGGAAAGCATGGCGTAGGGAGCGGAATGGGATTTATTGAACCCATATTCGGCGAATTTCGCGCAAGCATCAAAAATAGCATCGGCGGTCGGCTTTGCGATCTTTCTTTCGACCGCGCCCGACACGAAGCGCTCGCGCTGCGCATCCATCTCGGCCTTGATCTTCTTGCCCATGGCACGCCGCAAGAGATCGGCTTGGGCAAGGCTGTAGCCGGCTAGGTCGCGGGCGATCTGCTGGACTTGTTCCTGATAGGTGATCACCCCAAACGTCTCACGCAGGATGGGCTCAAGTTCTGGCAGCGCGTATTCGACAGGTTCTTCACCATTCTTTCGGGCGCAATAGACCGGGATATTTGCCATCGGGCCCGGCCGGTAAAGGGCCACAAGCGCGATAATGTCCTCGAAACGGTCGGCCCGCATATCGGCCAAGGCCTTCCGCATACCGGCACTTTCAAGCTGGAACACGCCAACCGTCTCGCCGCGCTCCAGCATGGCGTAGGTTTTCTTGTCATCCAGGGGAATTTTTAAAAGGCCGATCGCGATACCGCGCTTCTTCAGAAGCTTGAGGCAGTAGGATAGGACGGTGAGCGTCTTGAGGCCAAGAAAATCGAATTTCACGAGGCCCGCCTGCTCGACCCATTTCATGTTGAACTGGGTTGCCGGCATGTCCGATTTCGGATCGCGGTAAAGCGGCACGAGTTCTTCGAGCGGCCGGTCGCCGATGACGATACCCGCCGCATGCGTCGAGGCGTTGGAATAGAGCCCTTCGAGCGTTTGCGCGATCTGCAGCATTTTTGCGACTCGCGGGTCCGTTTCGGCGGCTTCCTTGAGACGCGGCTCGGATTCGATGGCTTGTTTGAGATTAACCGGCGCCGCCGGATTCTGAGGCACCAGCTTGGCGAGCTTATCGACTTGCCCCAGCGGCATTTCGAGGACCCGGCCGACATTGCGCATGACGCCGCGCGCGAGAAACGAACCGAATGTAATGATCTGCGCGACTTTATCGGTCCCGTAGCGGGCGCGGACATAGGCGATCACCTCGTCGCGGCGCTCCTGACAAAAATCGATGTCGAAATCCGGCATCGACACACGGTCGGGATTGAGGAAGCGTTCGAACAAAAGGCCGAAGCGGATCGGATCGAGATCGGTGATCGTCAAGGCATAGGCAACCAGGGAACCGGCCCCCGATCCGCGTCCGGGCCCCACCGGAATATCCTGCGATTTTGCGTATTTGATGAAATCCGCGACGATCAGAAAATAGCCAGGGAAATTCATCTTGATGATCACGTCGAGCTCGAAGGCTAGTCTTTCGCGATAATCGGATTGGGTGAAGCCTTGCGACGGACCATGCGCCGCTAGCCGCGCCGCAAGACCCGCCTCCGCCTCATCGCGCAGCGCCTTGGCCTCGTCCTCGATCCCGCCATCGGCAAAACGCGGCAGAATGGGCTTGCGGCTCAGCGGCCGGTAACAGCAACGCAGAGCGATCTCGACGCTGTTGCTTGTTGCTTCCGGGATGTTCGCGAAAAGCGTCAGCATTTCTCCCCGCGTCTTGAAACGATGCTCGGGGGAAAGCTGGCGGCGAGCGCCGTCGCTGACAACGGTTCCCTCAGCGATGCAGATCAAGGCATCATGCGCTTCATAATCGGACGCCGCGGCGAAAAAAACCTCATTGGTGGCAACGAGCGGCAATGAGGCGCGATAGGCGAGATCGAAGAGACGCGGCTCGATCGCGCGTTCCTGGTCAAGACTGTGACGCTGGATTTCAACATAGAGCCTCTCCGGAAACAACCGCTCGAGCCCCGCGGCGCGGCCAAAGGCAAGCTCTGCCCGGTCATGGGCGAAGGCGCGGTCGAGCGGACCATGCGGGCCGCCTGTCAGGGCGATCAATCCTTGAGTTTTCCCGTCGAGGCGCTCAATGCCAACATGCGGCGGATCGCCCGGGTTCGGGTCGAGCCACGCCCGCGAGGCAATGTGCATCAGATTCAGATATCCAGCGGCGTCCTGAGCCAGGAGGACGACGGACGCGCGGCCCGCCTCCGCCTCGCCGCGCGGGGCCATCAGTGCGCCATCCTGAAAATCGAGGGTGATTTGCATGCCTATGATCGGCTGCACCCCCGCCTTGGCGAGTTTGTCGGAAAACTCCAGGGCACCGAAAAGATTGTTTGAATCGGTGATCGCGAGCGCCGGCATATAATCCGCAACGGCGAGCTTGGCGAGTTTGGCAACGCTCAACGCCCCTTCGCGGAGCGAATAGGAACTGTGCACATGGAGATGCACGAAGCCCGCACCATCGCGATGCTGGTCAAGGTCTTCGTGGCTGTCTGGATTGGGGTTCGCGCACGCGGTCATCGCTCTTGCTTTCCGGGCTGGACAGCCCGGATATTAGCGCACGGACCCGGGCTCTCCCAGAATTCCTTCAGGGTTCTCAACACTTCATGATGACGCGCTGAAAAAACCCGAGCGGCGGCCTCGCCGTTCAGGCAGATGTTCAATTCAAGCGGCCACTGGCTGCGCAGCCTTCGCTTTTACCGTTTCCACGATGGCCTTGAAGACTTCCGGCTTACTGATCGCGAGTTCGGAAAGCACCTTGCGGTCGATTTCGATCCCCGCTTTTGTGAGACCATCGATGAAGCGCGAATAGGTGAGGCCGTGCTCGCGCACCGCCGCGTTGAGCCGCTGGATCCACAGAGCGCGAAAAACCCGCTTCTTGGCGCGGCGGTCCCGCGTCGCATATTGCATCGAACGATCGACGGCGGCCTTGGCCGCGCGGATCGTATTCTTGCGGCGGCCATAAAACCCCTTGGCGGCCGCTAAAGTCTTTTTGTGTTTGGCGTGCGAGGTAACGCCGCGTTTTACGCGTGCCATGAATGATCTCCGGATCTAAAAAAAAAATTACAAGAGGACGGTGACAGCCTTCAGCCGTTCGGCAGAAAGAATTTGATGATATTGTCGCCATCGCTCTTGAACAGCACATTGGTGCCGCGCAGATTCCGGATCTGCTTGGGAGTGCGTTTGATCATTCCGTGGCGTTTGCCTCTTTGCGCATAGACCACTTTGCCAGTCGCGGTGATCTTGAAACGCTTTTTGGCGCCCGATTTGGTTTTCAGCTTGGGCATTTGGCTTAAGTCTCCATTGGGCGGCAAGCATCTAAAATGCGCCGCCAGGCGGAACGGAAATTTCGTTCCTTAATTGATTCAAGCGTACCGAACCGCCACGGCAGCCCTTGAAGCCGGGCGGTTCGAAGCCGTGCGTTATACGCAAAGAGAACAAAAAAGCAAGGGCCCGGGCCGCACTCCGCGGATCGAGACCTTGCATATAGGGAACGATCGCTCTATATGGATTTTACGTTCATGCTTCTCATAACGGTTGTTCAATCAAAGCAATCGCTTTATTGAGAGTGGGCCCTCCGGGACCCGCTCTTTTTTATTGCCTTTTGGGCTGCCCTAGGGCGCAAGCGTTGAGTCCTGGATTGTAAGGCCGGAGCGAGCCGGCGATGGAACGGCGAAGTTTGGATCACGAAAACAAAGCCATAGAGACGCAAGGCGTCCTCGATAACGTTCGCTTGGATGACGTTCGCTTGGATGAACCTCGTCTGCTCGAGGAAACCGGGGTTGCCGCGCGCGTCGCGCATCTGGCCCAACCGGTTTTGGCCGGTCTCGGCTACCGGCTGGTCCGGGTCAAGCTTTCGGCGCAAGCGGGAACGACCGTGCAGATCATGGCGGAACGGCCGGATGGCTCGATGAATGTTAAGGATTGCGAAATCGTGAGCGCGGCCTTGTCGCCGGTCCTCGACGTCGAAGAACCGGTGAAAACGGCCTATCGCCTCGAAATTTCCTCGCCGGGGATCGACCGGCCGCTCGTCCGTGTCTCGGATTTCCGCCGGGCCTTGGCACAGGAAGCGCGGATCGAGATGGAGACTGCCGTCGGAGGACGCAAGCGTTTCCGCGGTCACATCGCCGAAATCGCGGGCGATGGCAAAAGCGCGGTGGTCGTGCTCGATCGCAGCGACGCAAAGCCGGGGGAAGCAGCAAGAGCCGAGCTTCCGCTTAGCGACATCGCCGAGGCGAGGCTGGTTTTGACGGAAGCCCTGATCCGCGATGCGCTGCGGGCGGCAAAGGCGGCGCAAGATTCAGGCGGTAACATCGAAACCGAAGCCAGCGGCGCCGCGCCAGAGGACGCCCGCCCCTATGAGCCAAAGCGCGGACCCGGCCGCTTCGCGCGCGGCGCCGCCAAGGCCAAACCCTTAGCGCCCGCCGGGGTGCAGCTCAAATTCAAACGCGCCAGCCAAAAGCAAACCCAATCACCGCCGCGCCACTCCGGCACGGCCACGTCCAGCACGGGAGATAGAGATGGCCGTTAGTGCCAATAGGCTCGAACTCTTGCAGATCGCCGACGCCGTCGCGCGGGAAAAATCGATCGACCGTCAGATCGTGCTCGCCTCGATGGAGGATGCCATCCAGAAAGCCGCGCGGTCCCGCTACGGTCAAGAAACCGAGGTGCGCGCCGAAATCAATCCGAAAACCGGCGAGATCCGGTTCTCCCGCCTGCTTCTCGTCGTCGATCAGATCGAGAATGACGCCACCCAAATCACGGTCACCGAGGCGCGCAAGAAAAACCCGGCGGCACAGGTTGGCGACTGGATCGCCGAAACCTTGCCGCCCTTCGATTTCGGGCGGATCGCCGCGCAATCGGCGAAGCAGGTCATTGTGCAGAAGGTCCGCGAAGCGGAGCGCGACCGCCAATATCAGGAATACAAGGACCGGATCGGCGATATCGTCAACGGTGTCGTGAAACGGGTGGAATATGGCAATGTGATCATCGATCTCGGGCGCGGCGAGGCAACGATCCGGCGGGACGAGTTGATCCCACGCGAGGTCTTCCGGCCCGGCGACCGCGCCCGCGCCTATGTCTATGACGTGCGGCGCGAACAGCGCGGGCCGCAGATTTTTCTGTCGCGCACGCATCCGCAATTCATGGCCAAGCTGTTCCGCCAGGAAGTGCCGGAAATCTACGACGGCGTCATCGAGGTCAAATCGGTCGCCCGCGATCCCGGCTCGCGTGCCAAGATCGCGGTGATTTCGAGGGATACTTCGATCGACCCGGTCGGCGCTTGCGTGGGCATGCGCGGATCGCGGGTGCAGGCGGTCGTCAATGAATTGCAGGGCGAGAAGATCGATATCATTCCCTGGTCGCCGGATGCCGCCACTTTCATCGTGAATGCGCTGCAACCGGCGGAAGTTGTCAAGGTCGTGCTCGACGAGGATTCCGCAAGGATCGAAGTCGTCGTGCCCGATGATCAGCTCTCGCTGGCGATCGGGCGGCGCGGCCAAAACGTCCGGCTGGCATCGCAGCTCACCGGCTGGGATATCGATATTTTGACGGAAGCGGAGGAATCCGAGCGCCGGCAGAAGGAATTTGTCGAACGCACGAATACCTTCATGAAAGCGCTGAACGTCGACGAAGTCGTTGGTCAGTTGCTGGCGTCTGAAGGCTTCCGGTCCGTCGAGGAATTGGCTTTCGTCGAGCCGACCGAGGTCGCCGCGATCGAGGGGTTCGATGAAGACACCGCCGTTGAAATTCAGTCCCGCGCCCATGAATATTTGGCTAGACTCGAGGCGGAGCAGGACGCCCGGCGGCAAGAACTCGGCGTTTCCGACGACCTCAAGGAGGTCGCCGGTGTGACAACGGCGATGCTTGTCAAATTTGGTGAAAACGCAATCAAAACCGTCGAGGACCTCGCCGGCTGCGC
Source organism: uncultured Methylocapsa sp. (assembly GCA_964440215.1). Lineage (GTDB taxonomy): Bacteria > Pseudomonadota > Alphaproteobacteria > Rhizobiales > Beijerinckiaceae > Methylocapsa. The sequence continues at coordinate 33,679 of CAYTRB010000009.1, read as the reverse complement.
GACCGACGATCTTGTCGGCTGGAGCGAACGCAAGGATGGCGAGACGACGAAACACGCCGGCATTCTTGACGGTTTCGAAATCTCGCGCGAGGAGGCGGAAACCCTCATCATGACGTCGCGGGTCAAGGCGGGCTGGATCGAATCCATACCGGACAGGGCGGCGGAAGACCTCTTCGCCAACGAAACCGACGGCTAAAGAATGATCCCAAAAAATCGCAGACTTTTTGGGCCAGATCATATGTAAAAACAAAGAAATAGAGACCCTGAGCCCTTCCTTTCGAAGCGATCATGGACATGGAGAAATGCATTTGGCAAGAGCCGGACTCCTCGACGCGGAAGGGTCCCCCGAGCGAACCTGCATCGTCACCCGGACGAAGGGTTTGCCGGAGGAGATGATACGCTTCGTCATGGGGCCTGGTGCGATCGTGGTACCCGACATCGGGCGAAAACTACCGGGACGCGGCGTTTGGGTCACGGCGCGGGCTGAGCACGTAGCGGAAGCTGTCAAACGGCAAGCTTTTTCCCGGGGGTTCAAGACAAAGGCCATAGCCTCGGAAAGTTTGGCGGCCGAGATCGAGGCTCTGTTGACAAAGGATTGTCTCCAGGCTTTGTCGATGGCCAACAAAGCGGGACTCGTCATCACCGGCTTTGCCAAAGCTGAACAGGCAATCGCCGGGGGCGCCATCGCCGGGCTCGTTCATGCGGCGGATTGCGGGGCGGACGGGATGCGCAAGCTCGGTCAAGACCTGCGCCGGTGCTATGGCAGCGACCAAGCAACACCGCGCGTAAAACTGTTTTCGTCCGGCCAATTGGATTTGGCTTTGGGACGGACAAATGTGATACATGCGGCTCTGATCGAAGGATCGGCAGCTAAGGGTTTTTTGGGACGCTGCCGGAAGTTGGCGCTTTACCGGTCCGGATCGCCTCTCACGGAAAGCCCAGACCGGCCGCCGTCCGGACTGGAATCGCATGAAACCGGATGAACCCGGATGGAATTTTGAAGCGTGCCGGACTTCCGGCACAAGGAAACCGAATGGGCGCGGGCCCGGGATTGTAATACTGATGAATGACACCAAGAACCCTGGTGACACGACACTGAGCGTTGCTCCGGCCAAGAAACTGACCTTGAAGCGGCCAGTCGAGGCGGGCATCGTACGCCAGAGCTTTTCGCACGGGCGCTCGAAAGCCGTGGTCGTCGAAAAAGTGAAGCGCCGGGCGATCGCGCCGGGGGAAACGCATCCGCCGCGCGAAGCTGCCGTGGCGCCGCCGCCGCCAGTCCCTGCCGCCGCCCCAACAAGGCCGCGCCCGCAGCAAGCCCCAGCGCACACGCAAGCGCCACAACACCGGGCGTCATCCGGGGTTATTTTACGGTCGCTGACGGAAGAGGAACGGGAAGCCCGCTCGCGCGCCCTTTCCGATTCCCGTGAACGCGAGGTAGAAGATCGTAAGCGTGCCGAGATCGAGGCCAAGATCCGCCAAGAGCGGGAGGCCCGTGAATTTGAAGAGCGTGCTGCGGCCGAAGCGCGCAAACACGAGGAAGAGTCACGCCGGGCGCTCGAGGCGGAAGCCAAACGCCGCTCGGAAACCGAGGCCAAACGGCGTCTAGCCGGCGGCGAACCGGCGCCCGTTCCGTCGGGCTCGGCCGTGCGCAGGCCTCCAACCATCGCTCCCCTCGCTCCGGCCGGCCTCTCTCCGGCCATACGACCCGCCCTGGCCGAGGAAGAGGAAGCTCCGCACCTCATTCGCCGTCCCGGCATGCCGGTGAAGACTGCTATTCCCCGGCCGGTCAGAGGCGCCGAGCAAAAAAGCCGCGGCCGCCTGACGGTCGCCAATGTCACCGGTGAAGAAGAAGAACGCACAAGATCCGTCGCGGCTTTCCGCCGCCGCGTGCAGCGGCTCAAGGGCCATGTCAACGAGATTAAGGAAAAGCTCACGCGCGAGGTGATCCTGCCCGAGACGATCACGATCCAGGAACTCGCCGGCCGCATGTCGGAGCGCGGCGTCGATGTCATCAAGCTTCTGATGAAGCAAGGACAGATGGCGAAAATCACCGATGTCATCGACGCGGATACGGCACAGCTCATTGCCGAGGAACTCGGGCACACCGTCAGACGGGTCGCCGAAGCCGATGTCGAAGAAGGGCTCTTCGATACGCCGGACACGGGTGAAGATCTTGTGCCGCGCCCTCCGGTCGTGACTATCATGGGCCATGTCGATCACGGCAAGACCTCGCTGCTTGACGCGATCCGGCACGCCAATGTCGTATCCGGCGAGGCCGGCGGCATCACTCAGCATATCGGCGCCTATCAGATCGTCGCGCCGAACGGCGCCAAGGTCACTTTTATCGACACGCCTGGTCACGCGGCCTTCACAGCGATGCGCGCGCGCGGCGCCAAGGTAACGGACATCGTCGTTCTTGTCGTCGCCGCCGACGACGGCGTCATGCCGCAGACGGCGGAAGCGATCGCGCATGCGCGCGCCGCCAATGTCCCGATCATCGTGGCGATCAACAAGATCGACAAGCCCGACGCCAAGCCCGAGCGCGTCCGCAGTGAATTGCTGCAGCATGAAGTGCAGGTCGAAAGCCTCGGCGGCGAGACGCTCGAAGTCGAAGTTTCGGCGACCAAGATGATTAATCTCGACAAGCTGCTCGATCTGATCTCCTTGCAGGCCGAACTGCTCGATCTCCGCGCTAATCCAGCGCGGCCGGCGGAAGGCACGGTCATCGAGGCGCGTCTCGACAAGGGCCGCGGTCCGGTGGCGACGGTGCTGGTGCAGCGCGGCACGCTTAAGGTCGGCGATTTGATCGTTGGCGGCTCCCAATGGGGCCGTGTGCGCGCGCTCCTCGGCGACAAGGGCGAAATCAGGGGCGATGCGGGGCCATCGACTCCGGTCGAAGTTTTGGGCTTTTCCGGCTCCCCCGAGGCGGGCGATCGCGTCGCCGTGGTCGAGTCCGAAACGAGAGCGCGGGAAATCACTGAATATCGTGAGAGACAAAAGCGCGAGAAAGCCGCCGCCCGCGGCAGTGTGGCGCGCGGATCGCTCTCGGATATGATGAGCCAGTTGAAGACGGCCGGCCGCAAGGAGTTTCCGCTTGTTATCAAGGGCGACGTTCAGGGCTCGGTCGAGGCGATCGTGGCGACGCTCGAAAAACTCAATACCGAGGAAGTCGCGGCTCGCGTGATCCATGCGGGCGTCGGCGGGATCACCGAATCGGACATTACCTTGGCCGAAGCCTCGCAAGCGGCGGTGATCGGATTTAATGTGCGCGCGCATAAGGAAGCCCGGGCACTTGCCGAGCAGTCTGGCATCGAAATCCGCTACTACAATATTATCTATAATCTCATCGATGACGTGAAGGCGGCGATGTCCGGCCTCCTCGCGCCGACCTTGCGCGAAGACATGCTTGGTAATGCCGAGATCCTGGAAGTCTTCACGATTTCGAAGGTCGGCAAGGTCGCGGGCTGCCGGGTCACTGACGGCACGGTTCAGCGCGGCGCCAATGTCCGGCTGATCCGCGACAATGTCGTCGTGCATGAAGGCAAGCTTTCGACCTTGAAGCGCTTCAAGGACGAGGTCAAGGAAGTGCAAGCGGGTCAGGAATGCGGCATGGCTTTCGAGAATTACCAGGACATGCGGACCGGCGATGTCATCGAATGCTATACCGTCCAGGAGATTAAGCGATCGCTGTAAGCTCAGGGACTGAGACGGAAAAAACTGCCCCCGTTTCGTACAGTTGATCGCAATTCAAGGTAACGAACCAGCCAAGGTTTGAGCGGCAGAAACCGCCGGAGCCCCATGTCCAGATTGCACCACCAACAAGGCGGCGAGCCATCGCAGCGGATGCTGCGCGTGGCCGAACTGATCCGCCATACCATGTCCGAACTTCTTGTCCGTTCGGCGGCCGGCGACCCTATTCTCGAAGGCCAGGTCGTGACGATTCCGGAAGTGCGGATGAGCCCCGATCTGAAGCTCGCCACGATTTACATCATGCCGCTCGGTGGCAAGAACATCGCCGATGTTTTGGCGGCGCTCGACCGTCACAAGAAACATCTGCGCGGCGAGATTGCCCAGCGAATCAATCTCAGATTCGCGCCCGACATTCGCTTCAAGCCCGATCCGAGCTTCGACTATGGCGCCAAGATCGACGCCTTGTTTGAATTGCCCGAGGTGAAACGCGATTTAGGTGCAAAACAGGAAAAATCAGAATGACCCCCCGCACCTCGACGCGAAAGGATGTTCACGGCTGGGTGGTGCTCGACAAGCCAGCCGGCATGAACTCGACCCACGCCGTGTCCAGGCTGAAGCGGATTTTCAACGCCAAAAAAGCCGGACATGCGGGCACCCTCGACCCCCTCGCCACGGGCATTTTGCCCATCGCCTTTGGCGAGGCGACAAAAACCGTGCCTTTCGTTCAAGACGGCGAAAAGGCTTATCGCTTTACGGTGCGCTGGGGGATTGAAACAGATACAGACGATGCCGATGGCAGAATTGTCGAGCAATCGGAGTTGCGGCCGGCCGCCGCCGAGATTCTTGCACTGTTGCCGGGGTTCATCGGGACAGTCCAGCAACTGCCGCCTTCCTATTCGGCGATCAAGATTAATGGCGAGCGCGCTTACGATCTCGCCCGCGATGGCGGAGCGCCGGCTTTGTCGCCGCGTCTTGTGACGATCCACGCGCTCGATCTCCTCAGCGCCGAACGTGACGAGGCGATCTTCGAGGCACGCTGCGGCAAGGGAACCTATGTGCGCGCGATCGCCCGCGATCTCGGCAGAAGTCTTGGCTGCTATGGCCATGTGAGCGCGCTGCGGCGGACCCGAGTCGGGCCATTCTATGAAACGGATGCGGTCCTCTTGCCAGATTTGGACGACGAGGACATTCGCGCGCGGGCCTTGTGCCGCATCGAGGCCGGGCTCATGGAAGTGCCGCGCGTCGTGGTCGATAGCGGCGGCGCGGCCAGACTCCGGCGTGGCCAACCCGTGCTGCTGCGCGGCCATGACGCGCCGCTTGACGGATCCGCCTATGCCGCCTGTGGCGGCGTCGTCGTCGCCATTGGCGCCGTCGAGAAAGGGGAATTGATCCCAGGCCGTGTCTTCAACGTCCGTTTATAAGGGCGGCCTCACGATCCATCGTCGCCGAGCATAGCATCAAGATTCGCGCGTTCGGCCTCGGATAATGGGTTTGCAGGGGCGAAACGCGGTTGCCGCCGCCGGGCAACAAGAATAATGCCAGCGCCCGTGAGAAGCACAAGGAACGGTGCCCCCCAGAGCAGCCAGGTTTCAAGCTTGAAAGGCGGCTTCAGCAATATGAAATCGCCGTAGCGGCGCACAAGAAAAGCACGAATCTGCTCGTCACTATCGCCTGCCTGCAGCCGCTCGCGCACCAGCAGCCGCAAATCGCGGGCGAGGTCCGCGTGGGATTCGTCGATCGATTCATTCTGGCAAACCATGCAGCGCAATTCCGAGGAAAGCGCGCGGGCTCTTGCCTCGAGCCTCGGGTCCGGCATGATTTCGTCGGGCTCAACCGCCCTTGCCGCCAGCGGCGCCAGACACAGCAAACAAGCCATGCTCACCATGCGCACGAAAATCATCATCATTCCGCCGGTTGCGGGCTTGGCGCTTGCACCTTGCGGGCGCGGCGCGCGATGCCGACTCTAAAACTACGGTCGCTGAGCGACAGGCAGCCGCCGAAGGCCATGACCAAGGCGCCGATCCAGATCAAGGCGACGAGCGGTTTCCAGAAAATCCGGGCATTGACCGCGCCATTAGGGGCGGCATCGGCGATGCTCATATAGACTTGGCCAAGGCCAAGCGTCGCGATCCCCGCCTCCGACCTATTCATGCCGCGCGCCGGATAGAAGCGCGTCGCGGGTTCGATCGTGGCGGCCACCACCCCTTTGGCGCGGATGACCGTGCGGCCAACGAGCTCGGAATAATTCGGGCCATTGCGGGGCACGATGCTCTCGAAGGTCAGTTCGTAAGGGCCGATTTCGACCTGTTCGCCAGGCTTCAAAGTCGTGATCTTTTCGGCGCCCCAACCGGTCGCCGCAAGGCCAAGCAAGGTCACGCCGATTCCCGCATGTGCGAAAGCCGTGCCGAAGGCATGACGCGGCAAGCCGCGCACCCGTTGGCTCACGAGGCCTGCGGAAATACCCCCGCCGAAAACACGTCTGCCAAGATCGACGAAAGAGCCGGCGATTACATAAAAGGCGATGCCCGAGAGGATTACGCTGACGGCAGGCCCGCCGCGCCACGCCGCAACGACAGCCGTAAATATAAGCGCGCCCGCAAATGCGATGGCGAGCCTTTGCGCGACGCCGGCAAGATCACCGCGTTTCCACGGCAGCAGCTGGCCAAAAGGCATTAGGATAAACAAAGGGATGAACAGGGGCACGAAGGTCAGATTGAAGAACGGCGGACCGACCGAGATTTTTTCTCCCGTAACGGCTTCGAGCGCCAGCGGATAGAGGGTGCCGATGAAAACCGTGGCGCAGCAAGTCGTCAAAAGCAGATTGTTGAGGACGAGGGCGCCCTCCCGCGAAACCGGCGAAAACAGGCCACCTTGTTTGAGCGCGCCCGCACGCAAGGCAAAGAGCGCGAAGGATCCGCCGATGAAAATGACCAGAATCAGAAGAATGAAGACACCCCGCGTCGGGTCGCTCGCGAAAGCATGGACGGATGTCAATACGCCGGAGCGGACCAGGAAGGTTCCGACAAGCGACAAGGAGAAGGCGAGGATCGCAAGAAAGATCGTCCAGAGTTTGAGGGCTTCCCGCTTTTCCATCACGGCCGTGCAATGCAAAAGCGCAGTGGCGGCAAGCCATGGCATCAGCGAGGCATTCTCGACCGGATCCCAGAACCAGAAGCCGCCCCAGCCCAGTGTGTAATAGGCCCAATAGGAGCCCATCGCTATGCCGAGGGTCAGGGCAATCCAGGCGATCAATGTCCAAGGCCGCACGTAACGCGCGAACACCGCATCAATCCGTCCCGATATCAAGGCCGCCGCCGCAAAGGAGTAGGTGATCGAAAGCCCAACATAGCCAAGATAAAGCAACGGCGGATGGATGGCGAGACCCGGGTCCTGAAGGAGCGGGTTCAAATCATTGCCTTCCGCCGGCGCCACGGCGAGCCTCGCGAAGGGGTTGGACGTTAGCAGAATGAACAAGAGAAACGCGGCCGCGATCCAGGATTGCACGGCGAGCACATTGGCGCGGAGGTCTTCCGGCATCGATCGTGAAAACACGGCAACCGCCGCGGCGAACAACGACAGAACCAAGACCCACAGAAGCATCGAGCCTTCGTGATTGCCCCAAACACCGGTGATTTTGTAGATCAATGGTTTGGCGGAATGAGAGTTCTCAACGACATTGATGAGCGAGAAATCGGATTGGACATGCGCCATGGTCAAGGCCAAATAAGCGTAAGCCACGAGGCCAAATCCCATCAGCGCGGCCGGCGGCGCGACCGCCATCAACTGCCTATCCCCCTTGATGCTGCCCCACACAGGCAATATTGAATTCACGAGCGCGAGCGCCAAGGCGAGGACAAGCGCGTAATGGCCGGTTTCGACGATCATGCGCGCCTCTTTCGTAAAATCCTGGCCTGAGTCATCACTGGCATATCCTCATTTGCCGACGCTTGCCGATTCCTCGCCCTCCCGCCAGACTCCCTGCTTCTTCAGGGCATCGGCGACCTCACGCGGCATGTAGCGTTCGTCATGCTTGGCGAGAATGCTGTCGGCGTGAAAGATTTTGTCGCTTCCAAGCGTGCCTTCGGCGACAACGCCTTGCCCCTCACGGAAGAGATCCGGCAATGCGCCGGTGTAGGTCACCTCAACATCCTGCTTTGTGTCGGTGACGGCGAAGCGCACTGCGCTTTCCCCCTCGTGTTTGAGCGAACCTTGCTTGACAAGACCGCCGATGCGCAACCTTTGGCCTTCATGCGGCGCCTTTTGCGCAAGCTCGCTTGGCCCGTAGAAAAAGACGATATTGTCGCGCAATGCGATAAGGATCAGTCCCAGGGCGAGGCCAAGCGCGGCGAGCGCGGAGGCAATCAAAACGAGACGGCGTTTTCTGCGCGTCATGTGGAAAACTAGCCTTCCAGCCCAAGTTCCCGCGCGAGTGCCTCGATGCGCGCGATAGCGCTCGGATCGTCCGCGAGATTGCGTTTTGCGTCGATGAGGGCCGAGCGGGCCTTATCGGACTCATGCAGAACCGTATAGGAGCGGACCAAGCGAAGCCAGCCTTCAAGATCCTGGCCGTTTTGAGCCAAGCGCGCGGCGAGCCGGTCAACCATGCCGCGAATGGCATTCATCTGCCCGGCTTCTGGCAGTGCCTCGATTGAAGCCGTAACGCCATTTTGCGATTCGCCAGACTCACCGCCGAGCGCCGCCATCCGTTCGCGCAGCGCTTGCGCCCAAGGCGCGTCTTGAGGCGCCCCGGCGACAAGCTTGCCCCAAATTTCCCTTGCCCGCGCCCTATCTCCTTCTTGAGCGGCAGCAAGCCCGAGAAAGAAATAGGCCTTAGCGGCCGATGGATCTTTCGCCGCCGCTTCTTCGAAGGATTGTTTGGCTTCCGCCGTAACCACGCCATTGGCGCCGCTGACCAGGGCTTCCCCATAGAGCTCCTGGCGTTCAGCATTTGACCCAAGCAGGCGCAGCGCCTCATGCGCGGCATGGACGGCATCCCCGGCACGTCCCATGCGGAGATAAACCGGCGCCAAAACTTCGTAGCCGCGTCCATCATCGGGATGTTGCACAAGATGCGCTTCGATCTTTGCGATCGCCACGGCCAAATCCATGCGCGCGGGCGGAGTGTTGAGCCGCGCCGAAAGTGGTGCATCGGGCAATTCCGGATGGCCAATCCTTGCATAAAGTGAAATCGCCAGCACTGGGACAAAAATCAAGACAGCAATGGAGACTAGCCAGACTCGCTTTGGAGATGCCGCCGGCGCTGGTTCAACAGGGGCTTCCGCCGCCGCCATCAGGCGGCGGGCCGCTTCCGCCTTGGCGCCTTTCGCATCTTCCGGGGCCACCAGGCTTTGCGCTTCGTCCCGCTCAATCTCCGCGAGTTGGGCTTTGTAGAGCGCGACGCCAATCGCGCCGCGCCCAACCCCGCGCGGGGTTTTCGCAAGCGGCCAAAGGACGCTGATCACCGCGGCGGCGGTGAGTAAGGCAAAAATCAACCACAACATGGAGCCTTAATAATGATTGCCAAGGCGCTTGCAAGGCTCTTTGGGTTACAAATCAGATAGCCAAGGTTTGGTCTCATGCCGAAGGAAGCCTCAAAACCGCGCGCAAACCGCCTTCTGGGCCCTCTTCGAGGGTCAAGGCGCCTCCATAGAGCGAGGCCAGATCGGCAACGATCGAAAGCCCGAGACCCGAGCCTGGCTTTGTTTCATCAAGGCGCTTGCCGCGGGACAGAGCGGCTTGCCGCAGCTCGGGCGCAAGTCCCGGCCCATCGTCATCGATCGTCACCCGAAAGAAACGGCGCTCCGAGAGGTTGCGCCAAGGCTCCGGTTCTATAGTGATCGCAACCGCGTGGTGCGCCCATTTGCCCGCGTTATCGACGAGATTGCCAACCATCTCTTCGAAATCCTGACGTTCCCCGGGAAAGCGAATGGTCCCCTGCAGACTGAGAGCAAAATCAATTGCCCGCTCCGCATAGATTTTTTCGAAGGTGCGAACCAAGGCCCCGGTGGCCGGGGCAACCTCCGTAATGCCCCCGAGTGTACGCACCCGGACCGCGACGCGGGCGCGATTGAGATAATAGGAAACCTGATCGCGCATGATCGCCGCCTGCTCCTCAACCTTCGCTGCGAGCGGGCCGCGATCGGCTGCCGCTTCGTTGATGATCACGCTGAGTGGCGTTTTCAGGGCATGGGCGAGATTGCCGACCTGGGTGCGCGCGCGCTCCACCACATCGCGATTGGCCCCGATCAACAGATTGATTTCGCTGGCGAGCGGTGCGATATCCTGCGGAAAATCTCCTTCGATTTTCTCGGCCTCGCCGCGCCTTATCGCCGCAACCCCTTCCTGCAATTGCCGGAGCGGTTGCAACCCATAGCGAAGCTGCGCGACCGACGAAAGAACAAGCGCGAGCGCAAGGACGGCGAAGGTCACGCAAAGATCAAATTCGAAACGCGAGATTGGCGCATCGATCTCTTCCGTCGTCGCCGCGACTTGAACGAGATAAATGCCCTGATCGCCCATATCGATGACGCGTTCGGCCATCCTCAAAACCCGGTCGTCAGGCCCTTTCACGTAGCCCCGGCGAGCGCCTCCGGCACCCGCTGCCACGCCAGAATCAGAGAGACGCGGTAGCTTTGCCGCAAACAAAGAGCGCGAGCTTTTGATCTCGGGTTTGGGCGCATCCAACCGCGTGAGCTGCCAATACCAGCCCGACAAGGGCAGCTCGAATTGCGGTTCGCCGAGCTGGACTGGCGCGGCGCGGCTCTCGTCGCCGGCTATTGCGATATCGGCGACAAGCTCATGCAAGTAAACACCGAGGCGCTCGTCGAAATTGGCCTCGGCCGTGCGCCGGTAAATCGTCGAGAGAACAAGTGCGGAGATGAAAAGAATGGCAAAGCTTAACAGCGCGGCGGAAATGAAGAGCCGCCGCGCTATGGAGCGCGACCTTAATCGTACAAAAACGCCCTCGAGCAAAGCCAGGCCGGAACGCCGATTTCCCCCTGTGTGGTTTTGCATCCGCAGTTGCCAGCAAAATGTCCGCTAGGCCGGAACTCAGTCTAACCGGCTCATGAGGAATTACGTCAATTTTTCAAGACAAGTTCGATTTGCGCGCGATGCAGCCAGTTTTTGACGCGCGGGCATCAACTCCCGGCGGAAGGATCGGCTCTGCGCGGCTTGACCGCCTTATCTTCCGTTTCGGGCACCGCCAAAATATAGCCGAGGCCGCGCACGGTCTGGATAATTTCGACGCCAAGCTTTTTGCGAAGGCGCCCGACAAAAACCTCTATCGTATTTGAATCACGATCAAAATCCTGTTCGTATAGATGCTCGACGATCTCGCTGCGTGAGACGATCTTGCCTGAATGATGCATCAAATAAGACAATAGCCGGTATTCATGCGAGGTCAGCTTGACCGGGCTGCCATCGACCGAGACTCGGCCCGCACGCGCATCGAGCAGCACCGGACCGCATCGAAATTCGCTCGTGGCTTGCCCGGCCGCACGCCGGAGGAGGGCGCGCAGCCGGGCGAGGATTTCCTCGATATGGAAAGGCTTGGCGACGTAATCGTCAGCCCCGGCATCAAAGCCCTGAACTTTGTCGCTCCACCGATCGCGCGCGGTCAATATCAAGACTGGCATGGCGCGCCCGGCCCGGCGCCATTCACTTAGCACCGAAACGCCGTCCTTTTTGGGCAAACCCAAATCCAGGACGACGGCATCATAGGGCTCGGTGTCGCCCAAAAACCAGCCTTCTTCGCCGTCGAAGGCATGATCGACGGCATAGCCCGCTTGTGAAAGCGCTGCGACGATCTGACGATTAAGGTCCTTGTCATCCTCGACGACGAGCAGCCGCACGTTTCTTTCCTCGTTTCAAAGGCAATGGTTTACGCGCATCATTGCAGTCTTGCCATCGACAAGGCCGGCCAAGAGAACTGGAACTCCGCCCGTGTCCCAAATCGGATGCTCGTCATCATTGATTCTTTGAACCAATGGTCTGACCCGTCTTGGCATCGATAAAAACGTGAATGAGGCGGCCGTCGTGGCGCAAAAGACTCAGCTCATAGACAAGATCTTCGCTCCAACGGCAGAGCTTGACCCCGATCGCCTCCGCCTGCATCCGGCCCGCAGCACTCCGCATCGCACGGAATGGCTCGAAAAGCCCATGCGCGAGAATTTTGTCGCGTGTCTCGGCCGTCGAGAAACAGACGCGCTCCTGCTCCGGTTCCGCGCCCGCGGCAACGCTTGAGCCGAGATAGGCCATGCCAACGGCCGCAACAAAAAAAATCATGGGTCGAGGCTGGCGGGGAGACAATGAATGGTCCATGAATATTCAAAGGATGCTTGGATATTTTAGTTTCTCTACTTTTGCAAAAGCGCTTTTGCCAGCCCGGCATACGGGTTTGGGCATCATATTGGCCTGCCTGTTTGGCTTCCTCTTTTTGCCGCCCGCATGGGCCTTGGTCGGGCCTGCCCGGCTAGCCCCGGAGTTCGCGCCCTATGCCGTTATGGTTTTGGACAGAAGTGGCGGCGGCGAAGCCAGCTATTGCAGCGCCAGCGTCATCGCTCCGGACATTGTCCTGACCGCCGCGCATTGTGTTTCAGACCCTTCCGATACGCAGATTTTTTTTCGTGACAGTCAGGGCCAGCTGGTTTTTTTCGATGTCGCGTCGATTGCCATTCACCCGGAATATAGGCCCAACACCGGACGACGGGATTTGGTTTCCATCGATCTTGCGCTTTTGCACCTCGCCAAGCCGCTTCCCCCGGTATTCAAACCCGTCGAATTGACGGATTCCTTCAAGATGAAGACCGGGCAGCCTTTGCGCATCGTTGGTTTTGGTATCGCGGATGAAGTTGAGCGCGGGACACCGGGCATTTTGCGGACGGGTGTTCTCGCCGTCAGCGGACCCCAATCGCCAATTTATCTTAAGCTGACCGACCCGGATGGGGCCGGGCTTGGCGGCTGCACCGGCGATTCCGGCGGACCGGTCTTTGCCGTCGGCCGGCCAGCCCTGGTCGCCGTGGCGATCCGGGCGAAGGGTGATTACGGCTATTTATGCGGCGCCGTGACCGAGGCGGTGTTGACCGGGCCGCAACTGCCCTGGATCCGCAAGATCCTGCAAGCCTGGGGAGCGGCAGGAAGCGTGGCGCAGTGACCGCGCGAGTGGGATCGCTTCAAGATGAACCGCGCAGCGCTTTTTCGATCTCGGGCACAATCACCTCCCGGTAGCTCTCCTCGCTGACCGGCCCGACGAACCGATAGGCGATGGTGCCGTCGCCCTTGACGATAAAGGTTTCCGGCACGCCATAGACCCCCCAGTCGATCGCGACCCGCCCCCTGCGGTCGGCGCCGACCCGCGCGAAAGGATCGCCCGCCTCGTCCAGAAAGCGTTTTATGTTCGCCGGATCGTCCTTGTAGGCAAGCCCGAACAACCGCACGTCCGCGCTCTGGAGCGCAGGGTCAGCCGCAAGCCGCATGATCAGCTCATGTTCCTCGTGGCAAGGCACGCACCACGAGGCGAAGACATTGACGAGCGTCACCTTGCCTTGGCGGAGATCCGCGTCGGCAAATCCTTGCTTGTCCGGCAGCCCTTCGACCGGCGGCAAGATAAAGGCCGGAATTTCCCTGCCGATCAGCGCCGAGGGCAGAAGCGAAGAATCGCCCGAATAAAGCCGGACCAGAAACAGCGCCACCAGCACGGCGAACAGAAACAAGGGTACAAAAACGAGAAACGGCCGCTTTGCAGCTTGCGCTCCCGCTTCCGGCCGTGGCGCGGTCGACGCCATCTATGCCACGCCTTCCCGATCCGGGTTTTGCGATATCCCGTCGCGGCGTTCGAAGTCCTGCAGAGGGTCTTTTGATGTCTCGCCCGACAAGGACGCCAGCGCCTGCTTCAAATTCCGGTAATCCGCCAAGATCGTCACAACCATTCCCGCCACGATCACCAAGGCGAGTGCATAGGCCGCGATGATGAAGCCAAGATGCGGATCATGGCTCATAAGCCGCCTCCCATGCGGACCCGCGTATTGGGCTTGGTTCTTGTGCGGCCGCAGCCAGGATCGAGAGGCGGCGCAGGCGCCGGCGGAGGATCTCGTTGCGGATCGCCATGAGGTAAAGCGTGACAAACAGGAGGGTGAAGGCGAGCGCCATCACCACGAGCGGCCACAGCATGGATGGCGCGATCGCGGGACCGCCAAGGCGGAAGACCGAAGCCGGCTGATGCAAGGTGTTCCACCAATCGACGGAGAATTTGATGATCGGAATGTTGACTGCGCCAACAAGGGTAAATATCGCCGCTGCCCGCGCGGCCCTGCCCGGATCCTCGATCGTGCGCCACAAAGCCACAAGGCCGAGATAGATCAGGAAAAGCACAAGAACCGAGGTCAGCCGCGCGTCCCAGACCCACCAAGTCCCCCACATGGGCTTACCCCAGAGCGAACCGGTGCCTAGGCAAAGCAAGGTAAACCCCGCGCCAAGCGGCGCCGCGGCCTTTTGCGCCGCATCGGCCAGAGGATGCCGCCAGACAAGCGTGCCGAGCGCCGCCGAGGTCATGACACAATAGATCAACATGGCAAGCCAAGCGGCCGGCACATGCAGATCCATGATCCGGACCGTTTCGCCTTGCTGATAATCGGGAGGAGCGATGAAGAAAGCGAGATAAAGGCCAACACCCAAAAACAGCGCCGTCAGCACCGCAAAGACAGGGATGAGAATACGGGCAAGCCGCAGGAAATGGGTGGGATTGGCGACGTTGAGCATGGATTTCATCTAGGCCCGCGCCCGCCCAAATGCAAATCCCGAAGGCGCCCCGCTCCGGCCTGAGGTCAAGCGGCGATTCGTATCAGGCCGATTGGTGCTTATCCGCGGCCAGGGACAGCGGGCCGTGACATTTATCAATGCGGCGGGGCCACCCGATCGCAGCGGCCATTGTCGCCATAATAGAGAAATTGATTGCGAGGAATTTTTTCTCGTAACCCGCAGGAACGCACGGTTTGCATCGCGGGTGAAGTGGCAGGCACGCGACGATAGGTATCACCTCGCCGGAAGCGCGGTCCAGCATCGCCGCGCTCCCGTCCCTTCAAAAATTACATAGCAACCTTATCGCATTCCGCGGCGCAAGCCTTACATGACTCGCCGCAGGCCTTGCATTCGGCGACCTTGGGGAATTTTTCGCATTCTTTCTGACAATCCCGGCAGACCATCGCGACGACCTTAGCCAAATGGCCTGTATGCTCCGAATTGACAGCCGCCAGCGTCTCCAACGCGGCGCAGGCCGCGACGAGCTGGAAGGCCGTTTCGGCGCAATCCGACATGCTCGTATCTTTCATCTTATACATGGCGAGGCAGTGCCGGAGACAATCGTTGCCCGTCGCGACGCAATGCGCGGTGGCTTCCTCTAGCGCCTTGTATTTCGGCGGATGCATATCCGGCTCTTCGGCCGTTTGCGCAAAGGCCTGTGAAGCCGAGGCCGCCACGGCGACAGTTCCAGCGGCAGCAATGAATTCACGACGGTCCATGAGTGTTCCTCCTTTAAGATTAGTTCTGCCATCACCTTCTAATATTTGAAGATGAACAGCTTAAGAACCCAGACCATATAGAACGGCCGACGCTATTGATCCACGACAACAGGAGCGTTCTTTTTATATTTATTTTAATTCATGATAAAGTCTATAAAGACTATATATAAATCCTCGGAGTCGAAACTCAGCTAGCCCTCTGACCGCTGATAGTCTTTGATGTCCGTGAAGCTGATCTCCGGCCATCTCTCCTGCTCATATTTCAGGTCGAAGGCCGAGGCCGCCATGAAGACCGGCGCGCCGTCGAGGTCGCGCGCCATCGACGCCGGATGCGCCTGTATAAATCTGTCTAGCTCGACCAGATTTTTTGCCCCGATCCAGCGGGCGAATTCGAACCGGCTCGTCTCGTAACTGACGCTTAGGCCATATTCCGCGCCGAGCCGCTCGGCGAGGACATCAAGTTGCAAGGCACCGACGACACCCGCGATCGCACCCGAACCATCATTCGGCAAAAACAGCTGGACCACGCCTTCCTCCGCCATTTGCCCGAGAGCCTCGCGCAGCTTCTTCGCTTTCATGGCGTCGCCGGTCTTCACGCGGCGAAGGATCTCGGGGGCGAAACTCGGGACGCCCCGAAAGATGAGATCCTCGCCTTCGGTCAAAGTGTCGCCGATGCGCAAGGTGCCATGGTTCGGAATGCCGACGACATCGCCCGCGTAAGCTTCCTCGGCGAGTTGACGGTCCTGCGCAAAGAAAAATTGCGGCGCGTTGAGCGCGATATTCTTACCCGTGCGCACCAGCCTGGCCTTCATGCCGCGCGTCAATTTCCCCGAACATATGCGCAGAAAAGCGATCCTGTCGCGATGATTGGGATCCATGTTCGCCTGGATCTTGAACACAAAGCCGGTCATTTTTTCTTCATGCGCATCGACGGTTCGCGAGACGGCCTGAAGCCCTTGCGGCGGCGGCGCGAAAGCTTGCAGCGCATCGATCACATCGCGCACGCCGAAATTGCGCAAGGCGCTGCCAAAGAAAACGGGCGTCAAATGGCCTTGCAAATAGGACTGATGATCGAAAGTCTTGAGACCGTCCCGGGCGAGCTCGATCTCACCCTGCACCTGCGCGAAATCCGCTTCGTTCAGGAGGCTGCCGATGACCGGATCGCCTGGACCCGCGACGGATAAGGGCTCGCTGTCATGGTCGAGCCGCCGGACGAGATTGCGCCGCAAATCGAAGGTGCCCGCGAAGGCGCGGCCCCGGCCAAGCGGCCATGTCATAGGGGCAACATCCAAAGCAAGCGTTTTTTCAATCTCGTCGAGGAGATCGAAAGGGTCCCTTGTCTCGCGATCGAGCTTATTGATGAAGGTCAGGATGGGGATATCGCGCAGGCGGCAGACTTCGAAGAGCTTGCGGGTTCGTGCCTCGATGCCTTTCGCGGCGTCGATCACCATGATCGCCGAATCGACGGCGGTCAGGGTGCGGTAGGTATCTTCCGAAAAGTCTTGGTGGCCCGGCGTGTCGAGGAGATTAAAGACGCAACCGCGATATTCAAAGGTCATCACCGAAGTGACGACCGAAATCCCGCGCTCGCGTTCGATTCCCATCCAATCCGAGCGGGTCTGCCGCCGGTTCGCTTTGGCGCGGACCTCACCCGCCAGCTGAATCGCACCGCCGAAAAGCAAGAGCTTCTCGGTCAGCGTCGTCTTGCCCGCGTCGGGGTGGGAAATAATGGCAAAGGTTCGCCGCCGGGCGACCGGATCAAGATTATTCATGCCGATGCTTCGCCGCAAGACAAAGGAAATGTCAACCAGGTGCCGATCGCAAGCCTTTATTCAGCGGCGGAGCGCTCCGGGACCTGGCGATGCGGAGGAAACTCACTCAGCAGCCGGTGTTGCCTTTTGCCCTTATTGTGATCCCGCGCGAGCAGCGTGTAGATGGCCGGCGTCACGAAAAGTGTGAAAATCGTGCCAACGCTCATCCCCGCGGCGATAACGATTCCGATCGCAAATCGGCTCTTCGCGCCCGCGCCATCGGCGATGATCAAGGGAACCATCCCGGCCACCATGGCAGCCGTCGTCATGAGGATCGGGCGCAGCCGCACGGAGGCGGCCTCTTCAATCGCCGCACGGCGCTCAAGGCCTTCCTCTTCCTGGAGTCTATTGGCGAATTCCACCATCAGGATTCCATGCTTGGAGATGAGACCGATCAAGGTTACGAGGCCGATTTGCGAATAGATATTCATGCTCGCCGCGCCAACCACGCCAAGGATGTTTAACGGCAAAAGCGCACCAAACATCGAGGTCGGCAGCGCGATGAGAATAATCAATGGATCGCGGAAGCTTTCGAATTGCGCCGCAAGCACGAGAAAAATCACGATGAGCGCGAAGACGAAAGTGAGAACGAGCGTATTGCCTTCCTGGACGAATTGACGGCTCTCGCCCTGATAATCGATGCTATAGCCTTCCGGCAAAAGCTCCTTTGCTTTTTGTTGCAGAAAACTGATGGCTTCGCCAAGAGAATGCCCGGGAAACGGCACGCCCTGCAACGTCGCCGCATTCATTTGCTGGAAGGTCGGCAATCCGTTCGGCTGCACGCTTGTCGAGATGCTCGCGACGGTTGCGAGCGATACCAGGGCGCCGGATCTGGTGCGCAGCTGATAGCGGGTCAGCCAATCCGGCGTGAGGCGGAAGTCCCTCGGCGCCTGCGGGATGACTTGATAGCTGCGGCTGTTGAGGCTGAAACGGTTGACATAATTGCCGCCGAGCAATGTGGCGAGTGAGGAGCCAATCTCCTGCATGCTGATGCCGAGGCTGTTTGCTTTGTTGGCATCGATCTTGAAATCAATTTGCGGCATATCGAATTTGAGATCGCTGTTGGCAAAGATAAACAATCCGCTCTCGCGTGCGGCTTTCTCGATCTCAGCCATGACATCCACGAGCTGACGGTAATCGGCGATTGTACGGACTACGAATTGCAGGGGAGGGCCGCCCGTCGAGCCCGGCAGCGACGGCGGGCTAAAGGCCAGAATCTCGGCTCCCGTCACCTCGGCGAGTTTCGGCTGTAGCGCTGCCACGATCTCTTTTTGATTGCGTTCGCGCTCGCCCCAGGGCTTCAAAAGAAGCCCTGCAAAGCCCAGGTGCACGCCGCCCGATCCATTGATGATAAACACATGCTCCCGCTCGGGGATTTCGCTGGCGGCCGTCCCAACACGCGTGGTCGCCTTTTCCATGTAATCAAGGTTGGCGTATTGCGGCGTTTTGACGAGAGCGAAAATCGTGCCTTGATCTTCTTCGGGCGCGAGTTCCTTTGGCGTTGAGACAAACATAATACCGGTCAGCGCTAAGACACCAATGAGGATCAAAACCGTCACGGCGCGAAAATTCAGAGTCTTGTGAAGCCGGCGTTGATAGCGCTGGCGTAGCCCGTCGAACAGCCAATCGAGGAAAGCCGGGAATCCGCGCGCCTCGGTTTGAGGCGTTTTCAGGAGGCGCGAACACATCATCGGCGACAAAGTGAGCGCGACAATCCCGGAAACGACGACCGCGCCGGCCAGCGTGAACGCGAATTCCCGAAACAGCGCCCCGGTTAGGCCAGAGACAAAACCGATAGGCGCATAGACGGCGGCGAGCGTGATCGTCATCGAAACCACAGGAACCGCGATCTCGCGCGCGCCTTGCAGGGATGCCTCACGCGCGGACATCCCCTCTTCCATGTGGCGGTAGATATTTTCCACGACGACGATCGCGTCATCCACGACAAGACCGATCGCCAGCACGAGCGCCAGCAAGGTCAACAGGTTCAGCGAATAGCCGAGGGCGAAAAGAATCGTCATCACGCCAACGAGGGAAAGCGGGATGGTCACGATCGGGATGATTGTCGAGCGCAAATTGCCGAGGAACAGGAATATCACCACGATGACGATGAGGGCCGCTTCGCCGAGAGTCTTCTCGACCTCCCAAATCGAGGCACGGATGAACGTCGTTGCGTCATAGGCGATGGAGGCATCAAGGCCGACGGGAAGCTGTGACTGGAGTTCTGGAAAAGCCTTGCGGACCTCGTCGATCACTTTGAGGGGGTTTGCGGTCGGCGTTGGGAATATGCCGATGAAGACCGCTTTCAACCCATCGAAGGAGGAAGATGAATCGACGGATTCCGGACCGAGTTCGATATCGGCTATATCACCAAGCCTGATCATCGCGTCGCCGTGCGCGGCAACGACCAGCTGACCGAAAGCCCTGGCGGAATTGAGCGACGTTTCGGCATTGATGCTGGTTTGAACAAAATCGCCCTTGATCTGCCCCGCCGCAGTGGTGAAATTATTGGCGGCCAAAGCGATCGAGACATCGGATGGCGTTACGCCGCGCGCGGCCATCCGGTCCGGATTGAGCCAGACGCGCATCGCGAAGGTCTGGCCACCGAGGATTTGGGCATTCGCTACGCCATCAATCGTTTGCAATCTCGGTTGAACCACGCGGTTCAGATAATCCGTGATTTGTGATGGCGTCAGAATTTTCGAGTCGAAGGACATATAAAGCACCGCGGTCGAATCGCCCGTCTGCTTGACGACGACCGGATCGAATGCCTCGCGCGGCAAAAGATATTTGACTTGGTTGACCTTTGCCAAGACATCGGCGACCGCGCGGTCCGCATTGGCGTTGAGCAAAAGGTTTAAGGTAATCGTCGAGGTGTTTTGTTGCGAAGTCGAAACCAGCGTGTCGATGCCTTCGGCGCTCGCCACAGCCTGCGCGATCGGCGTCGTGATGAAGCCCTTGATCAGATCCGCATTGGCGCCCGGATAGGCCGTCGTGATGGTAATCGTCGACGAGGCGAGTTGCGGAAATTGGCGAAGCTGCAGCTTAAGGCCTGATTGAATACCGGCAAGCAGAATCAAAAGGCTCACCACGCTGGCCAAGACCGGCCGCCGGATAAAGATATCGGTAAAGGTCATCCCTTATTCCTTCGGCCGCGCGGATGCGGGCGCGAGGTGTGCGGCCGGGTCGATGCGCACCCGCGCCCCCGACTGCAGTTTGAGCTGACCTTCGGCCACGATTCTTTCACCAGCCTCGACGCCATCGAGAATGGTTACGCGGTCTTCGCGGATGTCGCCGGTACGCACGGCCCGGCGTTCAACGATCAGTGCGGCATCCTCATTGACCGGTGCCGCCTGCGCTCCGCCCGCGTCGGGCAAGGCAGGTTTCACGACAAAAACGCTGTCGCCATAGAGCGAGTAAGCAATCGCAGTCCGAGGAAGTGTCACGACTTTGGCGGGTGCGCCTGCGATGACGTTCACATTAGCGAACATACCGGGCAAGAGTTGTCTCTTCGGGTTGGCAAGCTGACCTCGCACCAAAACATTGCGGCTATCCTGTGCGATACGCGCGTCAACGGTCTTGATCACACCCCGGAAAATCTGGCCAGGATAAGCATCGACCTCGACTTCGATGGCTTGTCCCGGCTTTAGGGCATCGAGCGATTTCTCCGGGATTGGAAAATCGACGAAAATCGGATCAAGCTGTTGCAAGGTGATAAGACTCGTCCCCGGCGAAACATATTGGCCAAGATCCAATTTGCGAATGCCCAAGCGTCCGGCGAATGGCGCGGTGAGCGTCTTCTGGGCAATAATCGCTCGAACCCTTTCTACGGCAGCGGCGGCGGAATCGCGCGCCGCCTCGGCGGAATCGTAATTCGCCTTGGCCGTGTTGCCGCCTTGGATTAATTGACGCTGCCGCTCAAGCACGAGCCCGGCGTTCTTGAGCACGGCGAGGTTGTTCTTGAGGTCCGCCTGCTCCACCGAATTGTCGATTTCAAAGAGTGGCGCACCCTTTTCTACGTCCTCGCCTGACTCGACCCGAACCGACACAACCGCTCCACCGATTTGAGGTGCGATATTGACTTCTTGCACGGCCCTGAAAGTCCCAATCGCCGGCAGCCGCGGCACCCAGGTCTCGATAAGGGGCGTGTCGACAGCGACCGAAGCAGGCGGCGGCGGCGTCTCGAGAATGAAGCGTTTTATCATCCCTGGCTTGACGACGAATTGGAAATAGCCAAGGCCACCGCCAAGAGTTGCGAGGGAAATCAATACGGCAAGGAATATGATGCTACGCTTCACTTTTTCCGACCAAGAAGGTTCATGATGGGCTGGCAAAATCCTGCAGCCCTGAGATCATCGTAAATAGTAATGAATGGGCCTGGCCGCCGCGGGCCAGGATTTGGTCTCTGCTTTCCCGGGTACTGGGCCGACAAACGGACCCAATCCCTAAGCCGCAAGCGCGCCACAGCATTGTTTCATCGAGCCATGCGGCAGCGTGAGCGTCCTCACATAACACTTTGGCGTAAACGTGAACGGGTACCCGCTATGCTCGAAATGCCGAATTTTCCTATTTATAAGGATAGCGTAGGAAATAGCGTTCCAGATTAGGACGATCCTAAAACACGCCACGCCAGCGCATTTTCGCTGCCGTCGTGATTCCGTTACCGGCTAAATCCATTATCAGAAAACATTGGTTACGCTATAAAGCAGAGACACAACGATATCACTTCAACTCTATGTGCTCAGGCAAAATGTAAAGAGCGGATTTCCAGCACACGGTCCACACCATGCAGAGGCGCTGACGTTTGTGCAAGCTTCACAGCTACTTACGTGCAAGTCTTGCCTGTCGAGGCCGGGGGCTGGGCAAGACGTTTTCGCCGGACTTCGTCGAGAATTCCTAGCGCCGATGGAAGCGAGAAAAGCATCCGCACCGGCAGGCTGAGCTTACGCCGCCAGTTCGGCCGCTCCTTATCTGTTCCTGGAAGGTTGACCGCGGCCGTTTCCATAGCAAGATCATCGGTTTGGACGAGTGCCAGCGCAGCGTTCGAGGCAGCCACATATCCATGCACCGAAGCGGCGGCCGTGTCGCTGAAGGGGGAATCAGGATCCGGCATGGATCCCGGATAACCTTGTGCCGCGACCGCTTCCACCAAGGCCGTCTTCTCGGCGGCGCGGGCGGCCGCCGCCGCCGCCGGATCGGGAAGAAGACCGAGCCCCGCCGCCTCGGTAAGATCGTTTCCCTCCCACCATCCGGCCAGGGGTGGCAGATCGTGGGTCGCGACGCAGGCCACAGCTAAGCGGGGATAGCGATCGGGCGGCAAAAACCCCTCCCCTTCCCGCTCGAAACGCATCACCCTGTAGGAAAGAATTTGGGCCGCGGCCAATTGCTCGCGGAGACCTTCCGGCACCGTGCCAAGATCCTCGCCGACAACGGCGGTTTCCGCGCGCACGCTTTCCAGCATGAGGTGACCAAGAAGATTGTCGAACGGATAGGAAAGATAAGCACCCTCTCTCCCCCTGGCCCCGTGGGGAACGAGAAAGAGCCGCTTGAGCCCAAGCACATGATCGATCCTCAATATCCCAGCGTGCGTCATGTTCGAGGCGAGCAACTGGCCGAACGCGGCAAAGCCGCCGCGCGCAAGCGCACGCGGATCATAGGGCGGAAGATCCCAAACCTGGCCATTCGGGCCGAGGGGGTCCGGCGGCGCCCCGACCGATACACCCCGCATGAAAAGCTCCGGCTGTGCCCACGCCTCGGCTCCATCTGGCGCGCAGCCGACCGCGAGATCGCGATAAAATCCAAGTTTTAGTCCGCTCGTGCGTGCGGCAGAGGCAAATTGCCGGTCCGCGATCCATTGCAGGAACATGGCGCGGGCCATCGCTCCCTCATGCCCCGCCGGGAAGGCCGCCACCCCTTCGCCTGATACCGATTTGAGCTCCACGGGAAACTTTTCGAGTGTAACCCCAAGGCTGGTCTCGATCGCCGAGTAGATCGCGAAGCGCCGCAGCGTCTCTCCACCTAAAGCTACGAAAGTCTCAAAATCTTCGACCAGCGGGTCGCGGGGGCGGCTTCCAGCGAGATCGCGAAATGCGGCATGGGCAGCATCGAAAAGCGGTCTTTTGAGCGCGGCAACCGCGGCATAATCGACGCATGGCTTCGCCGATAGCCGTGAGGCTTCCGGCATGGCTCGCGCGATTGCGGCACGCACGCTCGCCGTCAGAAGCGGCTCGGGTAAGCCAAACGCATCAATTGCAAGGGGATCGAGAAAACGCCGGTCGGATGGATGATAGGGACTCGCACGATCGGGATCGCTCGCAAATAGCGCGTGCAGCGGATTGAGCCCGACCGTAACGGCCCCCGCTGCCGCTGCCTCTTCGGCGAGGAGGCGCAGTGTGGTAAAATCGCCGATACCCTGATCGCCCAATCCTGCGACAGGCTCGCGCCGTAGCGCATAAAGTTGCGCGGCCAGCCCAAAGAAGCTTGCACGTCCCCGCGGCACTTCCGGTAAAAAAGCCACATCGGGAACAATTGCGAGATGCGCAGCGCATTCTGGCGTTTCTTCCGCCCTAACGCAATGGCGCCCGAGGGGCAAGGCTGGCAGCGCCACGTCGCGGACCGCTGCCCGGCGCCCGTCCGCGGCGACGGCCTCGCCGCGCTGTCCGTCATCGGCGGCGATCTCGACCTGGCGCGTCGAGCCGTCCTCCAGCATGATCGTCAGGCCGATGCGCCGTGCTAATCCAGCGAGGCAGCCGCCAAGACGGATCGTCATTTCGCCAGATTGACGGAGTGTCGTTGCGACCGGAAGCGGGCGAAACTCGCGTTCCTGCGCGAGCAATGCAAGGCTCGCGCGGGCATCCCCGGCCGATGAGGCGGGCAAGCCAAAAGCCGTGAGCAAAGCGCGTTTTGTGCTCGCCGGAACTTCATGTTGGCGGCCCTCCACGTCGTACCACTGAGGCGCAATCCCCGCCGCCAGGGCCACGGCGTCAAGGACGTAATCCGCGGCACCCGATACATGGCGCCGCGGCTCGCGGGCGGGCTGCTCGACGAGAATTGCCGCCGAGCGCCCGGCGAGATCGTAACGATCGCTCTCCAAGATATGGGACGCGCGGTCCGGCTGCGCGGAGTCGATTGCAAGAGTCCAAACGTGGTTTCTGCCGAGCCCTGGAACCTCGCAGGCGACGGCGCCGTCGCCCGCGTTGAGCAGAACCGCGACACGGCCTGGTGCGCGGCCCCCGGAAGCGGCATTATTGTTGCCCGTGTCGTAGAACACCGCCACGAGGGCTTTTGTGGCTGGATCGTTCCAATCCTTCGGCAAAAACGGCCGGCCTTCCGGCGTCAGCCATTCGACATCGGGAATGCCAGTTGCGTCGATGGGTGCGCCGGTCAACGATGACTCCGCATTGAGAGCGCCTTGTGACCGGCGCAACCGGATCAGTCTTGCGACAAAATCGATCAGCGAGGCATCGGCATTGGCCCAGTCGATCCAGGCAAGCGCATTGTCCTGGGCGTAGGCATTGTTGTTGCCGCCCTGAGAGCGGCCTAATTCATCGCCCATGCTGAGCATCGGCGTGCCCCGCGCGGCGAACAGGGTTACGAGAAGAGTGCGAACGTCGCCCGCGCGCCGCGCCAAAATCCCGGGTTCTGCGTTCGGGCCTTCGGTGCCGCAATTCCAAGAAAGATTGTCGTTGGTTCCGTCGCGATTGTCTTCGCCATTGGCCTCATTGCGCTTGGTTTCGAAGGCAACGAGATCGGCGAGGGTGAAGCCGTCATGCGCGGTAACGAAATTTATCGACCGCGAGAGCGGCCTATGGCGTGGCCCGAAAATATCCGCCGATCCCGCCAGCCGTGTCGCGAGTGCCCCAATGGCACCGGAATCGCCGCGCCAAAATTGCCGGAAACTATCACGCGATTGGTCGTTCCATTCGCCCCAAGCTGCTGGAAAGGCGCCGAGCCGGTAGCCGCCAAGGCCTAGATCCCATGGTTCGGCGATGTGGATCAAATCCCTTAACCAAGGATCCTGAGTGATTGCCGCGAGCAGCGGATGATTTGGATCAAAGCCCATTTCGCGACGGCCGAGCACGGGCGCGAGATCGTAACGGAAGCCATCGACTCCGGCGCGGATGACGGCAGTGCGCATCGCTTCGAGAGCGAGCCGCATGGCCATTGGCCGTTCGAGCGCGGGCACGTTGCCACATCCGGCATCGTTGACATAAAGCGCGGGATTGCCTGCTTGCAGCCGGTAGAATCCGCCATTATCAAGACCGCGCATGGATAAGGTTGGACCGGATTCGTCGCTTTCGCCGGTATGGTTGAACACCACGTCGAGGATGACGGCGATCCCCGCCTTATGCAGCGCGTCGACGGCGGCGCGCACCTCCGGCCAGCCACCCGGCGCGAGGCGGGGATCTGGCGCGCACATGGCAATGGGATTGTACCCCCAATAGTTGCTGAGCCCGAGCGGCGGCAGATGCCGCTCGTCGATCCATGCCGCGATCGGCAAAAGCTCGACGGCGCTTACCCCTAATCTTTTCAGATGTTCAACCGAAGCTTCGTGCGCGAGCCCGGCGACGGTGCCGCGAATGGACTCCGGTATCTCTTGACGCTGCTTGGTGAAGCCGCGGACATGCAATTCATAAATCACGAGGTCGCGCCATTGGACGATTGGACGCCGGGGCGGCTGGAACGATTCCGGTGCTTCAACGATCGCCTTCGGCACAAAGGGCGCGCTGTCGAAATCGTCTTCCGTGGCGCCGTGGATCCGTGCGTCGAACATGCTTGCGTCGAGCTTGAATGGCCGCTCGAGCCGCGTCGCCAATGGATCGACCAGTAGCTTAGCGGAGTTGAAGCGGTGACCCGACTGAGGCTCAAAAGAGCCATGTGCGCGCAACCCGTAACGGGCGCCGGGTCCAAGGCCTGAGATGTGCCCGTGAAACACATTGCCTGTCCGGCCGGGCAGCCGGATTCGCGCGGTCTCGCAGCCCTCCTCGTCGAAGAGGCAAACATAGATCGCCTCGGCACTCCCCGACGCGACGGCGAAGTTCACCCCGTCCCCATTAGGTGCTGCACCAAGCGGCTCGGGTTCGCCTGCTGTGACGCGCGCATGGCCCATGACAGCGGGCACCGGCGCCTTGCCGGTGCTCAGGTGATCACCGTCGGCGCCTGGCGCCCGGTGTAGTGAGCAATGCGCGCGCACTCCCGCGACAGCGCGATCAGGCCGGCAAGCGCTTCCTCTGTATCCTGGTTTTGCCGCGCGGGATCGGGTTCGAACCGCTCGATATAAACCCTGAGCGTCGCCCCGGCGGTGCCGGTGCCTGAAAGGCGATAGACGATGCGGCTGCCATCCTCGAAATGAAGACGGATACCCTGGTGCTCCGAGTCCGAGCCGTCCACCGGATCGTGATAGGCAAAATCATCGGCTCCGGTAAGGTCGAGCCCCGGCGCCAGTCTGCCCTTCAATCGCGGCAGGGCGTCGCGCAAGGCTTGCATGAGCGCATTGGCGCCGTCGGCATCGACCTCCTCATAATCATGCCGGGCATAATAGTTTCGCCCATACTCCGCCCAGTGCTTGGCGACGATCGCCGCGACGCTCTCGCCCCTTGCGGCCAAAATATTCAGCCACAGCAAAATCGCCCAAACGCCATCCTTTTCGCGCACATGGTTGGATCCCGTTCCGGCACTCTCCTCACCGCAAATCGTGGCTAATCCCGCGTCGAGCAAATTGCCGAAAAACTTCCATCCCGTCGGCGTCTCGTAAAGCGCGACGCCAAGCCGTGCGGCGACACGGTCGGCGGCCCTGCTCGTCGGCATGGAGCGCGCAATTCCGGCGACGCCCCTCTCATAACCGGGCGAAAGATGGGCATTCGCGGCCAGGATCGCGAGACTGTCGGAGGGCGTGACGAAGCGGCCCCGCCCGATGATCAGATTGCGATCGCCGTCGCCGTCCGACGCAGCGCAGAGATCGGGACCGTCAGCGGACATGGCGAGGTCGAAAAGATGTTTGGCGTAGATAAGGTTGGGATCAGGATGCTTTCCGCCGAAGTCCGGCAACGGCGTCCCATTGAGAATCGAGTCTGGCGGAGCGCCAAGTCTATCGACGAAGATTTGTTTGGCATAGGGCCCGGTGACCGCAGACATCGCATCGAAACGAAAACGGAAGCCGGCGCGAAACAAGCCCCGGATCTTGTCGAAATCGAACAATTCCTGCATGAGCTCCGCGTAGTCATGAACCGGATCAATCACCTCGACCTCGCCCGGCCCGAGGTGAACGGTGCCAAGCGAATCGAGATCGACATCCGGCGCCGCCACCATCTTATATTGAGAAATGGATTTCGACCGGGCGAACACAGCCTCGGTCAGTTTTTCCGGTGCCGGACCGCCGTTTCCTGCGTTGTATTTGATCCCGAAGTCGCCGTCCGGGCCGCCCGGATTATGGCTCGCGCTGAGGATGACACCACCAAAGGCCCGGTTCCGGCGTATCAGGTTCGAGGCCGCGGGCGTGGACAATATGCCGCCCCGGCCAACCAGAATTTTGCCAAACCCATTGGCGATCGCGATCTTCAAGACGATCTGGATCGCCTCCCGATTGAAAAACCGCCCATCGCCGCCAACGATCAGCGTCGCCCCCTCAAAGCCTTCGAGACAATCCATGATCGATTGGATAAAGTTCTCGACATAGCGCGGCCTGCGGAAGGCCGTGGTCTTTTTGCGGAGACCCGAAGTCCCGGGCCGCTGATCATCGAAGGGCGTCGTTGGAAAAATTTCGATCATGGATCTTCCCAATTCAAGTTAAGAGGTTACCGGCGTCGCTTGATCGTTCCGTCATCGAGTGCCCGCTGAGGCGAGTTCGCGGAAGAGCCTTGCATAGGCGGCGGCGGGACGGCGCCAGGAAACGTCGGTCTTCATGCCATTCGCACGGATGCGATCAAAGACTTTAGGCGCGTCCCAAAGTCTGCGGGCGCGCTCGATCGCCGCGCCAAGCGCACTGTTCGTGACCGGCGAAAAGAGGACGCCGGTGCCGAGGTTTGCCGCGATTGCCATCTCGTTTGCGTCGATGATCGTATCCATGAGCCCTCCGACACGCGCGGCGACCGGCACCGCACCGTAACGCATGGCGCAAAGCTGGGTCAGCCCGCAAGGCTCGAAGCGCGAGGGGATGAGCAGCGCATCGGCGCCAGCCTGGATCATATGCGCCGTGCGTTCATCATAGCCGATCATGGAAGACACACGGCCAGGCCGCGCTTTCGCGGCGGCACGGAACGCGTCTTCAAGAGCTGGTTCGCCGGAGCCAAGTACGGCGAGCTGGCCGCCATTTTGCTCAATGAGTGAAAGATTGGCAAGAATGAGGTCGACACCCTTCTGCCAAGCAAGCCGGCTCACCACGCCAAAGAGCAGCGCATCCTCCTCCGCCGCAAGCCCAAAGAGTTTCTGCAAAGCAGTTTTATTGAGGCCGCGCTTGGCCCGCGTCTGGATCGAATAAGGCGCCGGAAGCCACGCATCCTGCCGGGGGTTCCAGATAGCGTCGTCGATCCCGTTGACAATTCCAGTCAGCACGTCCGATCGAGCGCGCAGTAGCCCATCGAGCCCCATCCCATGTTCCGGGGTGCGTATTTCGGCGGCATAGGCCGGAGAGACCGTGGTGATCCTATCGGAGAGCGAAAGGCCAGCCTTCAGGAAGCCGATCATGCCGTAGTATTCCACCCCTTCGAGCGCGAAGGCCCGCGGCGGCAGTCCCAGAGGCGCGAGGAGCACAGCCGGATACTGACCTTGGAAGGCAAGGTTATGAATCGTGATCACGGTTGCCGGGCGCGGCCGCTCATCATAGGCGAGATAGGCGGCGGTAAGCCCTGCCTGCCAGTCATGCCCGTGCACGATGTCGGGCCTAAATCGCGGACATTCTCCCAGCGCGAGGCGAGCGGCAATTTGGCAAAGCGCAGCGAACCGGAAAGGATTATCCGGCCAATCCAGCCCGTCCGGTCCCGCATAGGGGCCGCCTGGACGCGCAAAAAGATGTGGAGCATCGAGCACGAAGAGATCGAGCCCCGCGGCGCTCGCGCGCAGCACCCGGGCGCCGCCGCCAAATAGGTCCGGCTCGGTCAGCACCGGCTCGGCGGCGTTGATCTTGCTCATGACCGCCGGATATCCCGGAACGAGCGTCACCACCGCGACACCCTCGGCGGCAAGCGCCCCGGCAAGCGCGCCGGCAACATCGGCAAGTCCCCCAGTCTTGATCAGCGGATAGATTTCCGACACGACCGCGAGGACCGTGATGCCGCTCATGCGCCAAGCCTGTCAATCATTTGCTGGGTAATGAGCACAATTCCATCTTCGGTGCGCCGGAATCGCTTGGCGTCGGCAACGATGTCCTCCCCCGCGACAAGGCCCTCCGGAATTTTCACGCCGCGATCGATCACCACATTGGTCAGCCGCGCCGAGCGGGCGACATCCACATAGGGCAAAATGACCGCGTTTTCGATTGAGCAATAGGAATTGACCCGAACGCCGGTGAAGAGAACCGAGCGCCGGATCATGGCGCCCGAGACGATGCAGCCGCCGGACACGAGCGAGGAAACCGCCATGCCGCGGCGGCTGTCCTCGTCATGGACAAATTTCGCCGGGGGCGTCACCGCGCCATCGGTCCAAATTGGCCACTCACGGTCAAACAGATCAAGATCAGGGACCACATCCGTCAAATCAATATTGGCCGCCCAATAGGCATCGACCGTGCCCACGTCGCGCCAATAAGCTCCGGACTCGTTCGAGGAACGCACACAAGAATCCGAGAACCGGTGCGCGACAGCCTTTCCACGGGTCACAATGTAAGGAATGATGTCCTTGCCAAAATCCCGGCTCGAATTTGGGGACGCGGCATCGCGCGCGAGTTGATCGAAAAGAAACTTCGTCTCGAAGACATAGATGCCCATCGAGGCAAGGCAACTGTCCGGCTTGTCAGGCATCCCCGGCGGATCCGATGGCTTCTCGACGAAAGCGGTGATGGCGTTGGAATGGCTGGCATGCATGACGCCAAAACAGGACGAATTCTCGCGCGGCACTTCGAGACAGCCGACGGTCACATCGGCACCGGAGTCGACGTGCTGCTGCAACATCAGTTCGTAATCCATCTTGTAAATATGATCGCCAGCGAGAACGACGATATATTTCGGTTCGCGGTCGCGAATGATGTCGATATTTTGAAAGACCGCGTCGGCCGTGCCCGCATACCATTGGTTCTCGGAAACCCTTTGACTTGCCGGCATGATGTCGAAGCTCTCGTTGCTGCCGGTCCGGAAGAAGTTCCAGCCGCGGGTGAGATGACCAATCAGGCTGTGCGCCTTGTATTGTGTCGCGACGGCAACTCGACGGATGCCTGAATTCAAGGCATTGGAAAGGGCAAAGTCGATGATCCGTGACTTGCCGCCGAAATAGACCGCCGGCTTCGCCCGCCTGTCGGTCAATTCGAGGAGACGGCTGCCGCGCCCGCCCGCAAGAATAAAGGCCATGGCCTGACGCCCGATCGGCGCGCTCGATCTCATCCGTGTTTTTCTCCAGGGTCACTAACCACTGTGACGGCGGAACTTCGCGGGCCTTGCTTCCTCACTGAACCGCGATTTGGAAATAAAGCGTAGCAAGCGGCGGCAACGTCAGTTCAGCCGATGCGGGCAGGCCATGCGAAGGAACATGACCCGCCGCAATCCCTCCGAGATTGCCAATTCCGGAACCGCCATAAATCTCGGCATCGGTGTTGAGAATTTCACGCCACCGGCCAGGCCGAGGTAGCCCAATCCGGTAACCATGCCGCGGCACCGGCGTGAAATTGGCGACCATGACCACCGGCGGATCCTGCGTTTCTCCATATCTCGCGAAAGCCACCACGGACTGATCACCGTCATCGACCACGATCCAACGGAAGCCTTCCGGCTCGCAGTCGCGCGCATGCAGAGCCGGTAGTGTCCGGTGAAGCTGGTTCAAGTCCCTCACAAGGTGCTGAATCCCTTTATGCAGCGGAAATTCAAGCAGATGAAAATCAAGGCTGCAATCTTCGTTCCACTCGCGCCGCTGGGCGAACTCCTGGCCCATGAACAGAAGCTTCTTGCCGGGATGTGCCCACATGAAGCCGTAGTAGGCGCGAAGGTTCGCAAACTTCTGCCAGTCATCGCCGGGCATTTTGTTGATCAGCGAAGCCTTGCCATGCACCACTTCATCGTGGCTGAGCGGCAACACGAAATTCTCGGAGAATGCGTAAAGCAAGCCGAAGGTCAGCCTGTCATGGTGCCATTTCCGGTGCACGGGCTCTAGCGCCATATAGTCGAGCGTATCGTGCATGAAGCCGAGGTTCCACTTGAAGCCGAAGCCGAGGCCGCCTGCATGCGTCGGCGCGGAAACCCCCGGCCATGTCGTCGATTCTTCGGCGATGGTCATGGCTCCGGGGTGGTTGGCGTAAACAAGCTCATTGACCTGCTTCAGGAAAGCCACGGCATCGCGATTGTCGTTGCTACCGTCACTGTTCGGCAGCCATTCGCCGGGCTTTCGCGAATAATCGAGGTAGAGCATCGAGGCGACGGCATCGACGCGCAGTCCGTCCACATGATATCGGTCGAGCCAGAACAGCGCGTTGGCGGCGAGAAACGCCGTGACTTCGCGGCGGCCAAAATTGTAGATCGCAGTGTTCCAGTCGGGATGGAACCCAAGGCGTGGATCCGCATGTTCGTATAGCGGCGCGCCGTCGAATTGCGCGAGGCCATGAATGTCGGTCGGGAAATGTGCCGGAACCCAATCGAGGATCACGCCGAGGCCCGCCGCATGCGCTTTATCGACGAAGCGCGCGAAACCCGCGGGATCGCCGAAGCGCCGGGTCGGCGCGAAAAGCCCGATCGGCTCATAGCCCCAGGAGGCATCGAGCGGATGCTCCGAGATCGGGAGCAGTTCGATGTGGGTGAAACCAAGATCGGACACATAGGGAATGAGGCGTGAAGCGAGCTCGTCATAGGAGAGGAATCGCGCATCGTCCCCGCGCATCCACGAGCCGAGATGAACCTCATAGATTGTCATCGGCTTGCGCCTCGGGTCGCCACTCCGGCGCTTTTCCAAAAAATCCGCATCGGTCCAGGCGAAGCGCCCGGTAGAGGCGACGATCGAGGCCGTCGATGGCCGCAATTCACCCGAAAAGCCGACCGGATCGGCTTTCAGCGGCAGAAGGCGGCCATCCGCTGAGATGATTTCATATTTGTAAACGGCGCCTTCATCCACCCCGGGCGCGAAAATCTCCCACAGACCCGAATCGATGCGCTTGCGCATCTGGTGTCTGCGCCCATCCCAGGAATTGAAGTCGCCAACGACCGATACCCGCCTTGCGCGCGGCGCCCAAACCGCGAAATGCACGCCATCGATCCCTTCGAACCGCATGAGATGCGCTCCAAGCCGTTCATAGAGTTGGCGATGGGTGCCTTCAACCAGGAGATAATCGTCGGTCGCGCCAAGCACCGGCGGCAGGGCATAGGGATCGACGAACTCCCACGTTCCGCCCGCATTTGCCGCCCGCAACCGATAGGGAAACCGATGCGTCCGCTGCTCGGCTAGTCCTTCGAAAAAGCCGCCGCCGCGCGACACAAGCGGGACCTCCCCTAAGCCGTCTCCAGGTACCGCAGTCACGCTCTCGGCATGCGGGACCAAAGCGCGGATCACGAGTCCGTCCGGCGTCTCATGCGGACCAAGCACGGCGAAGGGGTCAGCGTGGCGGGCCGCCAGCAAGGCTTGCACCGCCTCGTCGCCGATCCGCCACTGCGGGCGCGCGGCGGCTTGCTTGCTCCCCCCGCTTTTGCGCCCGATCCACCACATGTCAGCCCCTTCCGGGTAGCCGCACCGGAACGTCCCAGATTTCCTCGGCATATTCGCTGATCGTCCGGTCAGACGAGAACCAGCCCATGTGCGCCGTGTTGAGGGCGGCTGACTGCCACCAAGCATGCTTGTCGCGCCAGCGCCGGAACACCGAGCGCTGGGTTTCGTAATAACTATCGAAGTCGGCGGTGACCAGAAAATAGTCGTTATGCGTCAACATATCGACGAGACCGCGATAGCGGTCCGGCTCGTCGGGCGAGAACACACCCGAGCCGATCGCGTCGAGCACTTCGGCAAGTTTGACCGACCGCTCGATTGCAGCCCGCCCGTCGATCCCCTGCGCTCGATGCGCCCCCACTTCCTCTGCCGTCAATCCGAAAATAAAGATGTTTTCCGCGCCAACTTTCTCGCGGATCTCGACATTGGCGCCGTCAAGCGTGCCGATCGTCAGCGCGCCGTTCAAGGCAAGTTTCATGTTGCCGGTTCCGGACGCCTCCATGCCCGCAGTCGAGATCTGCTCCGAAAGATCGGCCGCCGGAATGATCCGCTCGGCGAGACTCACATTGTAATTCGGCAGGAAAACAATCTTCAAGAGGTCCCGCACCGTGGGGTCCGAATTGACAATCTCGGCGACATCATTGGCAAGCCTTATGATCAGCTTCGCCGTTGTATAGCTCGCCGCCGCCTTGCCCGCGAAAATCTTGACCCGCGGGATCCAATCGCGCATAGGCTGGGCCCGGATCGCGTTATAAACGGCGACAGCCTCAAAAATGTTAAGGATCTGGCGCTTATATTCATGGATGCGCTTGATGTGCACATCGAAGAGCGCAT
>CAYTRB010000008.1:0-42494 GCA_964440215.1 uncultured Methylocapsa sp. | reverse complement strand
GCGGCTTCGCTCTCGATTGGCTCGCCTTCGCCGATGCCTGGCGCGGCGAGTATCAAGCCGGCATGGAGGAAGTCCGCTCCGGCCGCCTTCCCTTCTCGCGCCTCGACATTCTGCATCGCCGCAATCTCGGCCGCATCCTTCACCGCTTTGGCCTCGAAGGCCATTCCGGGCCGGTCCTGCACGACCTCAATCTCGCCTGGCACAGGCTCGACGCCTGGCCCGACGCGACGGCAGGCTTGGCGCAGCTTTGCCCAGGCTTTCTTCTGGCGCCCGTGTCGAACGGCAACATCTCTCTTCTGGTCGATCTTTCCCGCCGCAACGGTTTTCTCTTCGACGCAATCCTTGGCGCCGAGGTCGCCGGCGACTATAAGCCGAAACCGCGCGTCTATCTCGCCGCGGCCGAGGCCTTCGGCCTTCCGCCCGAAGCCTGCATGATGGTGGCGGCGCATAGCTCCGACTTGGCAGCGGCGGCGGCCTGCGGCCTGCGCACCGCCCATGTCGTGCGCGCCAATGAGCATGGGCCTGGCGGTGCCGGCGAGACGGGTCCAAGCGTCGCAGTTGATATCGCGGCGGCTGATCTTCGCCACCTCGCCGCTCTTCTCGGTTTTTAAATCTTTCAATATCCGGTCCCGATCGCATGAAACGTCTTTGCGAACCGCTTCGCCCGCCTGGAAAAACCTCCTATTTCCCCGGAATCAGAGGCCGCTCACCTTAATATACGGCTTGGTTCACGCTTCCGTCGCAACCGGATCTGCTCTAGGAATAGGCCATGACGAATGTCCAACCTGCATCGCACACTGCTCAAGCTTCGCTCCGTGTCACCGCCCGGGCGCTGCACCTCGGCGACCGGATCGACACGACCGGCCTTGAGCGCTCCGACATGATCTCGGCAACGCCGCTTGCTTTTCATGCCGGGACAAATGGCTTCGTCGCCCTTTACCGCTTCGGCGTCGCGGTCATGGTCGGCCTGTCGCCGCTCGAAGAAGACGAGGTGCTCACCCGCGTGAAATTGCGGGTCTCCGGACCGCATGCGCATGTCGACGACGAATCCGCCATCCTTGAAATTTCGTCCGAGTTCGACGACAAGGTCCCGCCGGGCGGCGCCATCACGATGAAGGATCTGTCGGAGCACCGCCTTCTCGTCGTTGCCGACGCCCTCGCCAAAAGCGTCTCGCTTGGCCGCGACGAGCGCGAAGTCAATGCGGTCTTCGACATCATCGAGCCTTTCGCGGTCCAGCTCGCCCGCAATGGCCGGCCGCCCTGGAACCGCCGCTCGATGCTGAAACTGATCGGTCAGACGCTGCTCGTCCAGCACCGCGTTTCGGGACGCGTCGCCGTCGAGGAAAAGCCGGATGTGCTCTGGGATCGGCCCGATCTCGAGCGGCTCTATACGAGGCTCGAAGACGAATATGAACTCAAGGAGCGTGCCGAGACCTTGAAGCGCAAACTCGACACGATCGTCGAAACCGCGCGCACGCTCACCGACATGATCGACGCCAACACAGCGACACGGCTCGAAGCAACGATCGTGGTCTTGATCGTCGCCGAAATTCTTCTCACGATCGGCCAGATCATTTTTTGGCGGCACTGAAGCCTGAGCAGATCGCGAAGGCCTCTGCCTCCGCTTCTTCCGGGTTCATCCATTGGAATGCAGCAAGTTGGTGCCGCGCGAAGGTCAATTGACGCTTGGCGTAGCGGCTCGTGTCAAGTTTGGCCCGCCTGGCCGCCTCCCCCAAGGATATTTCGCCGCTAAGATGCGCGATGAGATGCGGCATGCCATGCGCGCGCATGACCGGCAATGCGGGGTCGAGGTGCCGCTCGCGGAGCCGTGCCGCCTCTTGCAAAGCGCCAGCATGCAGCATGGCTTCGAAACGCGCATCGATTCGCGCCTTCAGCTCTTCTCGATCGGTTTCGAGGAAGACGGCGAAGACCTCCTTCGCATCGAGCGGCGGCGGCGCCCGCGCGGCTTGGAACGATAGAAGGCTTTTCCCGGTCGCCTCGAAGACTTCGAGCGCCCGCAAGATGCGTTGCGGATCGGTCGGCCGCAGCCTCGCCGCAGTTGCGGGATCGCAATGCTTGAGGCGCTGGTGCAGCTCCGCAACCGGCACGCCGGCCGCTTGCCTCCGGACTTTTGCGCGCACCTCCTCGGGCACCGGGGGAATCGCGGAAAGCCCTTGCGTCAACGCCTTGAAATAAAGCCCGGTGCCGCCGGCAAAAATCGGCAACCGCCTCTCGCGCCTAGCCTCATTGAGGACATCGGAAACATCGGCAAGCCATAGGCCGGCCGAATAATTCACCGCGCCATCGACGTGCCCAAACAGACGATGGGGCGTCTTGGCCTCGTCCTCCTGATCGGGACGCGCCGTCAACACGCGCAAATCGCGGTAGACTTGCATGGAATCAGCGTTAATCAGAGCGCCGCCGAAGGTGCTGGCAAGACGCAGCGCCAAGGCCGATTTGCCGCTCGCCGTCGGCCCGGCAATGAGGATCGCTGAAACTCTTGTCAACCGGCTCGTTGCTTTGGATCAAAGCGCCTTCGGTTTCGATGTGGAAAACGCTGAATTAATTCTGGTTTGAGGCGACCTGGCGCAACTCGCGCGGAAGCGGGAAGAATACGCTTTCGTCAGCCGTCGATACCGTCTCGACATGCAAGTCGAAACGCTCGGCGAAAGCATCCATGATTTCCTCAACAAGAATTTCCGGCGCCGAGGCGCCCGCCGTGATTCCGAGCGAGGAAATATTGCTGAACAAATCCCATTCGACATCCTCGGCGCGCAAGACAAGACGGGCGAGCTTGCAGCCCGAACGCTCGGCCACTTCCTTCAATCTTTGCGAATTCGACGAATTGGAAGAGCCGACGACGAGCAAGGCATCGACGACCGGCGCCACCCGCTTGACCGCTTCCTGCCGGTTGGTCGTCGCGTAGCAAATGTCCTCCCGGTGCGGCCCAACGATATTGGGAAACCGCCGCGTCAAAGCGGCGACCATCGAGCGCGTGTCATCGACCGACAATGTGGTCTGGGTGACATAGGCAAGATTGTTCTCGTCCTCTGGCCGTAGCTGATCGACATCTTCCAGAGTCTGAACCAGGATGATCGAATCTTTCGGCAATTGCCCCAACGTGCCGACGACTTCCGGATGTCCAGCATGGCCGACGAGGAGCACCTGGCGGCCTTGCTTATGATGCAGTTCGGCCTCGCGGTGGACCTTGGTGACCAGCGGGCAAGTCGCGTCGATGGCGAGGATATTGCGCGCTTTGGCATCCTTTGGAATCGATTTCGGCACGCCATGCGCGGAAAAGATCACCGGTTTTGTCGTATCTTCCACTTCGTCGAGCTCCTCGACGAAAATCGCGCCCTTGGCCTTCAGCCCTTCGACGACATATTTGTTGTGCACGATCTCATGCCGGACATAGACCGGCGCGCCGTGAATGCGCAGGGCCTCCTCGACGGCATCGATGGCGCGCACGACCCCCGCGCAGAAACCGCGCGGGGCGCAAAGAAGAATACGGAGCTTTGGCTTGACGGTCATGCGGCGATGGACCCAGGATTCACTTCGTTTAGGATTGCGACGGTTCGCCTGTCAAGTGCGCCTCACGTTTCACCCTTGCCATAAACCTTCACGCAATATCCGCAATTGACAAGATTCGGTTAGACCACGGAAATATCTCGATTTCTATAATATTTAGCGCCGCGCCATGAAAAAAGCAGTCAGCATGGCGGCGGCCTCGCTGGCGCGGATCCCGCCATAGATTTCTGGCGCATGATGGCAAGTGGGTTGCGCGAAAAATCGCGGGCCATGGTCGACCCCTCCGCCCTTTGGATCGGGCGCGGCAAAATACAGGCGGCGTAGACGCGCGAAGGAAATCGCCGCCGCGCACATGCCGCAAGGCTCGAGCGTCACATAGATATCGCAGCCGGAAAGCCTTTCGGACGCCTCGGCGCGGCACGCCAGTCGAATGGCCAGAATTTCCGCGTGCGCGGTTGGGTCCTTGTCCCGCATCGTCTGATTGCCCGCGCGCGAAACGATCACGCCATCGCGGACGATCACGGCCCCGACCGGCACCTCGCCGCGCTCCATCGCGGCGCGCGCTTCAAAAAATGCGCAAGACATGGGATCAGATTCCATGGGATCGCTTGCCAAGGGTGCGCTTTTCATGTCCCGCCTTGCCTCCCGAGGCTCTTTTGACGTCATCATGTTCTGCAGACTCGATGGGCCGAACGCCTTGGTTCCCTTTTTCGCCAATAGTCTGCTATCAAGGGCCATGCGCGAACATCCAGGCAAAGAGCATTCCCGCCGCCGTGAAACGGCCCGGTTTCCAGCGGGCGCACGAGCGCGGCCGGATCGCCCCAAAAAACCGCGGGACCATAAGCCCGCGGCCCAAGAATTCCCGGACGCGCGAGCGGCGGTCCCTCGCCAGCCATTAAGCCACAAACCGGGGCCCGGCAATGGCGGCGGACGCAAGCCAAAACCCGCGGAAGCGGCACGACCCGGCCCGGAGGCCACCGGAGCACGCATCGCCAAGGTCATGGCGCGGGCGGGGCTCTGCTCCCGCCGAGAGGCAGAAAGCTGGATCGGCGAGGGCCGCGTTGCCTTGAATGGCGTGGCGCTCGTGAACCCGGCCGTCAACGTCGGGCCGGACGACAAAATCACCATCGACGGCGAGCCCCTCGTCCACCGTGCCCGGACGCGGCTCTTTTTGTTCCATAAGCCGCGCGGCCTTGTCACGACCGCGCATGACCCAGAGGGCCGGCCGACGGTTTTTGATTTTCTGCGCGAGCATTGGCCAGACGGCCCGCGCGTCGTCAGCATCGGCCGGCTCGACATCAATACGGAAGGATTGCTGCTGCTCACCAATGACGGCGGCCTCGCGCGTGTCCTCGAACTGCCTTCGACCGGCTGGGTCCGGCGTTACCGCGTCCGCGCGAATGGTGAAACCGATCAGGCCGCTCTCGACAGTCTCCGCCAAGGTCTGACGCTGGAAGGCGTGCATTACGCGGGCATCGAGGCGACGCTCGATCGCGTGCAAGGCGCCAATTGCTGGGTGACGGTGGCGTTACGCGAAGGCAAAAACCGCGAGATCAAACGCGTGTTCGAACATCTTGGTCTTTACGTCAACCGCTTGATCAGACTGTCCTACGGACCCTTCCAGCTCGGCGAGATCGCTGAGGGCGCTATCGAGGAGGTCCGCACCCGCGTGATCCGCGATCAGCTGGGCCCGGCGCTCGCGGAAGCGGCTGGCGCGGATTTTACGAGCCCGCTTGAAAATGAACACGAAGAGGCTGAAATCGTCGAGGCGGTCAACGCCCGCGAGCCCCCGGCCAGAACCGGTCCGCGCAACGCAAACCGGCCACGCCAGGCGCGAAGTGCTCGGGAGGCAAAACCTTCCGCGCGCGAACCTCAATTTGAAAAAAGAGCCGAAGCGAAGGTCAAACCGGCACCGCGGCCGCGCAAGCACATTTCCGCGATACGCGCCGAGGAAAGCGAGACGCGCGGCCCGCGCAAACGGGTCGAGCGCCGCGAGACGGCCGATCGTGCCGGGCGGACCGTTTATGTCGAGCGGCATGTCGCCGCCGTAACCGCGAACAAAAAGCAAGAGACAACCCAAACAAAGCGGCCGGGCAAGGGCAAGCCATTCGCGGCGCGCGGTGACCGGCGGTTCGCGGAAGAAAGCGGGACGAAACACCCCCGGCAGGGATCAAAACCTTCCGGGGCTCCTCGCGCACCAGGCCCGAAAGGCAAGCCAGGGCCGGGCCGCGCCGGCGGCGGCCGCCCTGCCCCACGTGGTCAAACCCCACGGCGCCCACGCGGAAAATCCTGATCACTCATGCGTATCGTCGGCGGCAGGTTGAGAGGCCGGACCTTGCAAGGCCCTGGCTCAAACGCGATACGGCCGACATCGGACCGCTTGCGCGAAACGCTCTTCAACATTCTCGCGCATTCCTATGACAACCCGGCGGAAGGCGCGAGGGCTCTCGATCTCTTCGCAGGCACCGGCGCGATGGGCATCGAGGCTTTGTCGCGCGGTGCGCGATTTGCTCTTTTCGTCGATGAGCGCGCCGAGTCCTGCGCGATCGTCCGCGCCAATGTCGAGCTATTCGGCCTCGCGGACTCAGCCCGCATTCTCCGCCGCGACGCGCGCAAGCTTGGAGCAGCGCCGGAGCAAGAGAGATTCAACCTCGTCTTTCTCGATCCGCCCTATAACAAGGGTTTCGTCGCGCCGGCGCTGAAAACCTTGCGCGACGGAGGCTGGCTCGACAAGCAGGCGCTCGTGGTCATCGAGGAAAGCGCCGAGGCAGCGTTGGATCTGCCGGAAGGTTTTCGTTCACTCGAAACGCGCCACTACGGAGACACACAGGCAGTGTTCGCGACTTTAAATTAGGGCCAAGGGCGAAACAGGAGCGGACCGTGTCGTTATCATGAAATTTCCGCTCGTACCAAGCCATTTAAAGCATGTCCTGGAAAAGTTGCTCGGCTTTTTCGATTGGTCCCTATCGACAGAGCGTTACCAATGAAGCCGGAACGTTAAGCCTATGAGCTTTGCGGACGGTCACTCGCTCAAAAGCCGGCCGCGGCTGAGATGTTCGTGAGCAACCCGCCAATTGCCTTGAATGCGACGTAGTACAGAGGTGCCACGTCCACTGCCGGAGGCAGGCTGGCCATTGATTTCGCCCGACCAGCCGAACGCGTACACACATACGGCAAGCTCCTCGGTAGCTGCTAACCACCGCATGTCGTGAATCCTATATGTCTCATTTTTGATGGTATCGAAGTTCGCCTGTATCGCGTTTCGAATCGCCTCTTTGCCAATGTGCGAAGCCTGATTGCTGAACAAATAGACCGCATCATCAGCGATCAATTCGAGAGCCGCTTCAAGATCGCGGGCGTTCATGGCAGCCTCGTATACGCGCATAAATTCAGCTGGCGACATCAACGTTCTTCAAGGAATGCCAAAGGCGCGATGCTTTGCTTGGCTCCCACGAAACAAATACCATCTGTCCGGTGAGAGCAAACCGCAAAGCGCAGTGCACCATCGAATCAAAACTTGGTCTCGCTTTGCCGATAGGAGCTAATCGGAAAAGTTGAACAACTTTTTCGGGTCATGCTTCATCGCCCGCCAGCCGATATCACGGCGGTAAAAGCCGCCCGGCCAATCAATCGTGTCGATCGCCGCATAGGCGCGGGCGCGCGCCTCCGCCACATCGGCGCCAATACCCGTGACATTGAGGACGCGGCCGCCATCGGCGACGAGTTTTTGCCCTTCGCGTTTCGTCCCGGCATGGGTGATCACAACGAAGGGCATGGCCTCGGCACGCGCAAGCCCAAGAATTTCGCTTCCCCGGAGCGGGGCGCCTGGATAGCCCTTGGCGGCTAGAACGACGCTGAGCGCGGTCAATGGCGAAAAGCGCACTGGGCGCTCCGGCAACCCTCCTTCCACGCAGGCAAGCAGCAGGGGGAGCAGATCCTCTTCGAGACGCGGCAACATGGCTTGGGTTTCCGGATCGCCAAAGCGCACATTGTATTCGATGAGCTTTGGCCCGTCCGCGCAAAGCATCAGACCGGCGAAAAGGACACCCTTGAAAGGCGCGCCGATCGCACCCATTCCCTCGAGCGTGGGTGCGACGATCTCTTGCATGACTCTTTCGGTCATCTTCGCATCCATGACGGGCGCCGGCGAATAGGCGCCCATGCCCCCGGTGTTGGGGCCGCTTTCGCCTTCCCCTACCCGCTTATGATCCTTGGCCGAAGCAAAGTTGAGCGCGCGCGTGCCATCGCAAAGCGCGAAAAACGAGACTTCCTCGCCTTCGAGAAAATCCTCGATGACGATCGTTTCTCCGGCCTTGCCAAAAGTTTTCTCGATTGCCGTTTCTGCCTCGTCGAGGCTCATGGCCACGGTGACGCCCTTGCCCGCCGCGAGCCCGTCAGCCTTGATCACCGCCGGTGCGCCTTTCCGGCGCACGAATGCTTTGGCGGATTGGGCATCGGTGAAGCACGCGTGGGCCGCGGTTGGAATGGCGTGGCGGTGGCAAAACTCCTTCGTGAACGCCTTGGAGCCTTCGAGTTGGGCGGCCGCCTTGCTCGGGCCAAAAGCCCTGACCCCTGCCGCCGTCAAATGATCGACGATGCCATCGACAAGCGGCGCCTCGGGCCCAATCACGACGAGATCAATCGCCATGATTTTGCAAAAGCTCGCTATCGCCGAATGATCGGCCATATCGAGCACGATAGCCCGCCCCAAGTTGGCCATGCCGGGATTGCCGGGCGCAACGAAAAGCGTTGTGAGCAACGGACTATTCGCAAGAGCGATGGCGATGGCATGTTCGCGGCCGCCGGAACCAAGAAGAAGAACATTCATGATGAGTTGCGATACTCCCGCTGGCGGCTGGGGAAAAGTCATAAATTCTTCGAATTGACCCCCCTGT
This sequence comes from uncultured Methylocapsa sp., assembly GCA_964440215.1. Lineage (GTDB taxonomy): Bacteria > Pseudomonadota > Alphaproteobacteria > Rhizobiales > Beijerinckiaceae > Methylocapsa. Next base: position 34,071 of record CAYTRB010000008.1, on the reverse strand, counting down.
TGGCTATACATAGATTTTCCCGCCTTAAATTCACGGAAATGCGGTTGAATACGGGAGTTTGATAGATGTGCCTATCCCTTCATTGCAACCATGGCTTTACCAGGCGCGGCGCCCTGAAAACGGCCGCCGGATTTGCCGCCATGGCAGGTCTTGCTCCTGCGGCGATCTTTCCCGCGACCGCGAAGGAGCCGGATGACGGGAAACCGAAGCCCAATGCGATCAGCGGCGATGAAGCGCTCAAGCGCCTCATGAAGGGCAATGCCCGCTATGTTTCCAAGAAGAAATTATGCAAGGATTTTTCCGCCGGACGCGCGGCGCGGACCAAATCACAATATCCGATAGCCGCTGTGCTCAGCTGCTCGGATTCACGCGTCGCCCCGGAATTCGCTTTCGACCAAGGACCCGGTGACGTTTTTGTTGTCCGGGTCGCCGGCAATTTTGTCCATGACGATGGGCTCGCCAGTCTCGAATATGCCGTGAAATATCTGGGCGTCCCGCTCGTCGTGGTTCTCGGACACTCGAATTGCGGCGCGGTCAGTTCCGCGATCAAAGTTATCGAGGACGGTGCCGAGCTTCCCGGCCATTTGCCAGAGCTTATCCAGGCGATCAAACCGGCAGTCGTTGCCGCGAAAGCCAAATCGCCAAAAGATCTTCTCGGGGCGGCGATCAGCGAAAATGTCGCGCTGAACGTGAAACTGCTGGAAACGGCGCCGCCCTTGCTCGCGAGTTTCGCACAAAGCGGGCAAGTGAAGGTCGCTGGCGGCGTTTACAATCTCGCCAATGGAAAAATTGAGCTTCTATCCTGAAACAGGAACGCGCGAAAAACTATCTTCGCCCGAACAATTTTTCGAGATCGGCGAGCTTCAACTCGATTGATGTTGGGCGCCCGTGATTGCATTGGCCGCTGCCCGGCGTGCGCTCCATCTCGCGCAGCAGCGCGTTCATTTCGTCGGCCCCGAGACGGCGGCCAGAGCGCACCGAATGGTGGCAGGCCATCGTCGCCAGCACGGAATCGAGCCGCTTTTCGAGCGGCATCGATGCGCGCTCATCCGCGCGCAGCGCCGCGGCGAGATCGCGCACAAGCCCGGCAGCGTCGCCGCATTTCAAGAGGGCGGGCATTTCATGAACGGCGATGGCGCCTGGCCCGAAAGCCTCGACATGGAGGCCGAATTCTTGCAGCAGCGGGAGCGCATCCTCGATGCGCTCGACATCGGCTTGCTCCATTTCCACGATCGCGGGAATGAGCAAAACTTGGCGCGGCACGTTTTTGCCCGCGCGCGCGGCCTTCAAACCCTCATAAACAAGGCGTTCATGCGCGGCATGCTGATCAACAATGACGAGTCCATCGCGGGTCTGGGCGAGAATATAGGTATCATGAATCTGCGCCCGCGCGGCACCGAGAGGCGCATCGATATCGTCCGGCGCCGGCTCCTGCGCATCGGCGCGTGTATCGGCGGCAAGCGCTTCGCCCATCAGCGCGAGCTCCCCAATGCCCGGCGGAGCGCTCTCGGCAAAACCCGGATTGGCCGGGGATTGACGCCAATCCCAACCGGCGGCGGGGGCACGATAAGTGGGCGCATTCCCTAGGCTTGCACGCCGCGCGAGAAGATCGATGGCAGTGGCGCCATGCGCCGGAGTCGCACGCTGGAGTGCTGCTTGCAAACTCTGTTTCAACGCACCAATCAATAGCCCGCGCGCAAGGCCAGGGTCGCGAAACCGCACTTCCGCCTTGGCGGGATGCACATTCACATCGACCTCGCGTGGATCGCAATCGAGGAATAGCACGAGGGCCGGATGGCGCCCTTGCGGCACATAATCCATATAAGCCGCGCGCACCGCGCCAATCAGCAGCTTATCGCGGACAGGCCGCCCGTTGACGAAGAGATATTGCGCGAGTGCATTGGCTTTGTGCCACGTCGGCAAGCCGGCGTAGCCCTCTAAGCGAAAGCCTTCCCGCGCGGCTTCGATGCGCAGCGCATTGGCTCGAAACTCCTCGCCCAAAATATCGGCGAGCCGTGTCAGCCATGCATTTTCGTCAGGGCCCTGCGCGGCAAGATCGAAGCTCGCGGTTTCCGCGCCCGCGAAAGTGAAGCGCACCGTTTTATGCGCCATGGCGAGGCGCTGCACCATATCGGCGCAAGCGCGGGCCTCCGCCCGGTCGCTTTTTAGAAATTTCAGCCGCGCAGGCGTTGCAGCGAAAAGATCGCGAACCTCGACCTTGGTTCCCTTCGGCTCGCCGCAAGGCGCGAGCGCGTGCTTTTTGCCTTGATCGACCCGGATCGAGAACCCATGCGGCGCGCCTGTTACGCGTGAACAAATGTCGAGCGCCGCGATAGAGCCGATCGACGGCAAGGCCTCGCCGCGAAAGCCGAGCGTCGCGATTTGGGACAGATCACTGTCTGGCAGTTTCGATGTCGCATGGCGCTCGACGGCAAGCTCGAGATCTTCCGGCGGCATGCCGCTGCCATTGTCGATGACGCGGATGAGCCGCCGGCCGCCCAATTCAATCGCGACTTCTATTCGAGTAGCGCCGGCGTCGAGCGCATTCTCGACGAGTTCCTTGACGACGGCGGCGGGCCGCTCGACGACCTCGCCCGCCGCGATACGGTCGACAAGAACAGGATCAAGACGGCGGACTGGCATGGCAGGGTTCACCAACGAGGCTGATCAGAATACCACACCAAATTGCCTTGGACTGGAGGAGGCACAGAGTTAAATTCCAAAAGAGCCGCCGCCAGGGGAGAAAGCAACGCCCAAACCGTTGTGGACGGGATTATCCGCAACTTTCCGGCCATTGGGGCTATTGCCTCGCTTGAGCTATAGGGTGCGCGCGGCGCTTTATCCCCGGCGTTTTCATTGCTATAAGATTTTTCATGGCCATTTTTCTTGATCTGACATCGCTCCGAATTAGGGGCCCCGCCCGCGTGTGAGCGCCAAAGCCGATTGGCTTGCCGCTCGACCCGGCCGGGAACTCATTCCCTTAATTTCAACGGCGCGGCTCGGCCCGCGCGAGCAGGCCTGAAACAATCATGGACAAAAAGAGTTCTGCCACGGGTAGCGAGTCTCTCGCGGACGTCCCGCCCGATTATTCAAAAAGCCTTTTTCTGCCGCGGACCGATTTTCCGATGCGCGGCGGCTTGCCGAAAAAGGAGCCGGAACTGCTCGCCCGCTGGCAAGAGATCGACCTTTACCGGCGTCTGCGGGAAGCCAATCGGGGCAAGCCGAAATTCGTCCTGCACGATGGGCCGCCCTATGCCAATGGCAATATCCATATCGGCCATGCGCTCAACAAGATTCTTAAGGATCTGGTGGCGCGTTCGCAGCGGATGCTCGGCAAAGACTCGAATTATGTGCCGGGCTGGGATTGCCACGGCCTGCCGATCGAATGGAAGATCGAGGAAAACTATCGCGCCAAGGGCAAGAACAAGGATTCCGTGCCCATCAATGAATTTCGCGACGAGTGCCGCGCCTTCGCCGCACATTGGGTCGAGGTGCAAAAGGAAGAATTTAAAAGGCTCGGAGTCATCGGGGATTGGGGTCATCCCTATCTCACGATGAGCTATCCTGCCGAGGCGCAGATCGCCCGGGAAATCATGAAATTCGCGGCGAATGGGACGCTTTATCGCGGCTCGAAGCCGGTGATGTGGAGCGTGGTGGAGAAGACCGCGCTCGCCGAGGCCGAGGTGGAGTACGAAGATCACGTCAGTGATGTAATCTATGTCGCGTTTCCGATTAGTAAGACCTTTATGAGCACAGCTACAACTGTGTTCAGACAAGAAAACCCTAATGCATCTCAGTCTGATGTTGACTCTTTCTACGATGCATTTGAGCGCGCCAGCGTTGTTATTTGGACAACCACCCCTTGGACCATACCTGCCAATCGAGCCATAGCTTATAACAAGTTCATCGACTACGGTCTTTACAGGGTCGATGATGCGCCTGACCAGAATTGGGCCAAGGTAGGCTCCACCTACGTAGTCGCGGACCGTCTTTCTGAAGACACTTTCAAAAGTGCCAAGGTCAATTCCTACAGTCGTCTTGGAGGAGTGCATGGCACTGCTCTAGCCTATTGTCGTCACCCACTAAGAGGTCAGTTCCACGATTATGATTTTCCCATTCCCATATTACATGGGAATCATGTCACGGATGACACTGGCACCGGCTTCGTCCATACAGCGCCTTCGCATGGTCGTGACGACTTTGATATTTGGATGGCCAACAAGACCGAACTGGAAATTAACGGCATCGACACCCGCATCCCCTATACCGTCGATGCCGATGGCTTCTTTACCGAGGAAGCGCCGGGCTTTACCGGCCGCCGCGTCATCGACGACAAGGGCAACAAGGGCGATGCCAATGAGGCCGTTATCAAGGCCTTGATCGAAGCCGGCAACCTCGTGGCACGCGGAAAACTAAAGCACCAATATCCGCATTCCTGGCGCTCGAAAAAACCAGTGATTTTCCGCAACACACCGCAATGGTTTATCGCGCTCGATAAGCCGATTGAAAGAACGTCCTTCGAGACACGTGCTTCGCACGCTCCTCAGGATGAGGGTGCCTTAAGAAATGTCAGCACTTTGCGGGAGATCGCGCTCAACGAGATCGCCCGGACAAAATGGTATCCGGCCGCGGGCGAAAACCGGATCACCGGCATGATCGCCAACCGCCCGGATTGGGTCGTCTCGCGGCAGCGCGCCTGGGGCGTGCCCATCGCGATCTTTGTCGATAAAGACACAAAGCAAATTCTCATCGACCCAAAGGTCAATCACCGCATCGCGGAGGCTTTCGAACAAGAAGGCGCCGACGCCTGGTTCGCGGAAGGCGCTGCGGCGCGTTTTCTCAAGCCAGACCACGACCCAGAAAAATACGAGAAGATCGATGACGTTCTCGATGTCTGGTTCGATTCGGGCTCGACCCATGCCTTCACGTTGGACGACCCAAAACACTTCCCGGATCTCGCGGGCATTCACCGCATACGCGACGGCGGGCGTGATGAAATCCTCTATCTCGAAGGCTCCGATCAGCATCGCGGCTGGTTTCATTCCTCGCTGCTCGAATCTTGCGGCACACGCGGGCGGGCACCCTATGACGCGGTTCTGACGCATGGCTTCGTTCTCGACGAGAAGGGCCAGAAAATGTCGAAATCGCTCGGCAATGTCGTGGCGCCGCAAAGCGTCATCAAGGATGCCGGCGCCGATATTCTCCGTCTTTGGGTGGCGGCCTCCGATTATTCGGACGATCTCCGCATCGGCCCGGAAATCCTGAAAACCTTTGTCGAGACCTACCGGAAACTCCGTAACACGATCCGCTGGATGCTCGGCTCGCTCGCCCATTATGACGCCGCCGCGACAGTTGGCTTTGACGCGATGGACGAGCTTGAAAGGCTCATGCTGCACAAGCTCGCGGAGCTGGATAGCGAAATCCGGAGTGCCTATGAGGCATTCGACTATAAGCGCGTCGTGGCGCGGCTGACGGCCTTCCTCAACACCGATCTCTCGGCCTTCTATTTCGACATCCGCAAGGATACGCTTTATTGCGAGCCGCCGTCGAGCGAGAAGCGCCGCGCCGCCCTTGAGGCGATCGAGCAGATTTTCCGCAGTGTGACCTTGTGGCTCGCGCCCGTTCTCTCCTTCACGTCAGAAGAGGCCTGGCTTTCGCGTTACCCTGCCTCCGTCTCGGTGCATCTGGAAACCTTCCCGGACATACCTCAAGCGTGGCGCAACGATGCCCTCGCCGAAAAATGGGAAAAAATCCGCCGTGTGCGCTCAGCTGTTACCGGCGCCTTGGAGATCGAGCGGGCGCAAAAGCGAATCGGCTCGTCGCTCGAAGCCGCGCCAAAGGTCTTTGTCGCCGATGCCGGTTTGAAGGCCATTCTCGAATCGGTCGATTTCGCCGAAGTGTGCATCACTTCGGATATTGCGATCGCGGCGGGGGAAGGCCCGCCGGACGCTTTCCGGCTCGATGAAGTCCCCGGCGTCGCCGTCGTGCCTGATCGCGCGCAAGGCCGGAAATGCGCAAGGTCATGGAAAATTTCCCCTCTCGTCGGGAGCGATCCTGAATATCCCGGCGTCACACCCCGCGACGCGCAGGCATTGCGGGAGTTGCGGGCTCTGGGGCAATGGCCGTGAGGCCGCGCCTCTTGCCGCGCCATTTGGGCTTGCTTGTGATGGCCGCCACGCTCGCGGCCGATCAGGCAAACAAGCTTTGGCTAATCTTTGTTTACGGCATCGAAGCGCGCCAGCCGGTCCGGCTCGCACCTTTCTTCGATGTGATCTATGCCAAGAACCCCGGCATTTCCTATTCGCTCCTGCCCGCTCTAGACGGAACCCAACGGCTTGGCCTCCTTATCCTCACCCTTGGCGCCACGGCATTCCTGGGTGTTTGGTTGTGGCGCGCTAGCACGAAAACCGCCGGTTTGGGCCTCGGGCTCATCGTTGGCGGCGCGCTCGGCAACGCCTACGACCGGCTGGCCTATGGGTTTGTCGCCGATTTCTATCATTTTCATATCGGTTCATTCTCCTGGTATGTCTTTAATCTTGCGGATGTCGCGATCGTCGCCGGTGTTGCACTATTGATTTACGATTCCTGGGGCCCGTCAAAAAAGGCGAACGAGGCCGGGCACGGCGCTGGGCCATAGCCTTTTTGGCTAACCTTTTATTGCCCCGCATTCGCCTCTAAAAAGCCCTGAACACAGACAAAATGGCGTTCGCAGCAAGCCCGGCGAGAACTCGGGACTTTCAGGATTTGCGGAGCGTTTCAAGGATGAAGATCATGATTTCCGGTATCGTTCAAGGACGCAGCCTCGGCATGGCGGCGGCCGTGGCCGCATTTCTGTCCATCGCGGCGTTTTCCGGCGCAACACCGGCGCGAGCGCAAGCGTCCGAAGACACGAATATGCTCAATTCGATGCTCGGCTTCGTCGGTATGCAGTTCGACAAAGAGCAAGATTCGATCGATTACCGGGCAAGAGCGCCGATCGTCGTTCCGCCTCGCACCGATCTGCCGCCGCCGAAAGCGGCCGTACGCGATCCGTCTTGGCCGACGGATCCCGATGTCGTGGAGGCTCGCAAAGCGGCGTTGGATTCGCGCAGGCCCGCACCGCAAATAACCCCGAATACAAGGGCCGAATTGTCCCAAGCGGAGCTCCAGAAAGGCCAGGGTCCGCTGCCATCGGATGGGCCTCCCGACGAATGTCAAGCTGGCGCTGGGACGCCGATTTGCCTTTATACCCCTTGGAAAGTTCTGAAGTCCATGGTGACAGGTGTTAACACCTCGGACACGGTCACGCCCGGGCCGGAGCCTCAGCGCAAATATCTGACCGAGCCCCCGCCTGGCTACAGACAAGCAACTGGGGTCGCCAAGGCAACTATCGAAGCGCCAAAGGATAAACCAGACTCCGCCGACCCTGGCGCCTATATAAGGTCGCAGCGTCCGAAGACCTCGGTCGACAATTGATACCGCTATGACCGCCGCTTTGAAGCGGCGGTTTTTCCTTGTATCCCGGAGTCGCGGCAAAAAGGCTGCTAGAACGGGGATGCACGCGTGATAAATCACTGCTGCTTTTTGAAATTCCATCCTATATTCATGTGCGGCTTCCCGGGGATGGCTGGCGAGGCTCGCCCCGAGTTTCCCGCGGGAAATCGATTGATCGCCTCTGGACCATGATCGCCGCAAGCGATTGCTCATGGTCCCTATCACTTTGTTTTGCCTCATGATCCTATCCATAGGATCATGCTCTGGAAAGCGATGGATGGAATGACATTTGGTGAATTTATTCCGGCGCGGGAGAGCGTCTATCTGAACCCCTCGGCGCAAGCCCAAGGCAAACCGGCCGGTGCGGCGATTACTCAGGCAAAGCTTGGCAATGGCCTAGAGATCGTCGTCATCGAAGATCACCGCGCGCCGGTCGTGACCCATATGGTCTGGTATCGCAATGGCTCTGCCGACGATCCTCCAGGCAAATCCGGCATCGCGCATTTTCTCGAACATTTGATGTTCAAGGGCACCAAATCTCATCCGCAAGGCAAGTTTTCAGAGCTTATCGCCGATGTCGGCGGCCAAGAGAATGCCTTTACCTCGAATGACTACACCGCCTATTTCCAGCGCGTCGCCAAGGAGCATTTAAGCGTTTGCATGGAGTATGAGGCCGACCGGATGAAAAATCTGGTCCTCAGCGACGATGTGGTTTCCCCCGAGCGCGATGTCGTTCTTGAGGAGCGGAGGATGCGCACCGATTCCGATCCCTCCGAGCAACTTGGCGAAGCCTTGCAGGCGGCGCTCTTCACGCAGCATCCCTACGGCCGGCCAATCATCGGCTGGAGCCATGAGATCGAGAGTCTCGATCGGACCGACGCGCTTGCCTATTACGATCGATTCTATACGCCGGAGAACGCTATTCTTGTTGTCGCTGGCGATGTCGATGCGGCCGAGGTCATCCATCTGGCGGAAAAATATTATGGCCCAATTCCTGCCCGCGGCGCTCCGCCCAAACGGTTTCGCCCGCACGAGCCAGAGCCCCGCGCGCATCGACTCGTGACGCTCGCCGACGAAAAAGTCGAGCAGCCAACCCACCAGAGCATTTTTCTCGTCCCATCCTACCGTTCGGCCGCGCCCGGCGAGGCCGAAGCGCTCGAAGTTCTCGCGCATCTGCTTGGCGGCGGTCACACAAGCCTCTTGTTCAAGACCTTAGTCATCGAGAGCAAGCTCGCGGTTTCGGCAGGAGCGCATTATCAAGGCACGTCGGTCGATGACACCCGCTTCTATGTCTTCGCAGTGCCGGCACCAGGGGTTTCGCTCGAACGTCTCGATGCCGCGATCGATGCCGTGATCGCCGGCGCCGCGCAAGGCGTCCAAGCGGCGGATGTCCGGCGCGCCAAAACGCGCCTTGTCGCCGAGGCCATCTATGCGCAGGACAATCAGGCGACCCTTGCCCGCTGGTACGGCGCTTCGCTGGCGACGGGACTCCGTCTTGAGGATGTCGCGCAATGGTCCGAGCGGATCGAGGCGGTGAGCGCGGCGGATGTCCAAAACGCTGTCCGCTGGCTCGACAAGAGACGCAGCGTGACAGGTTTCCTCCTGCCAGCCGAAGCCCCGTCTATCTCCCCCACGGCCAGCCCTGAAAAGGCAGCCTCCCTTGCACTCTAACCCTGTTGGCCATGCTCCGCTGAGCGGAACAAAAGGGTTCTGGAAGAACGATGACAACTTTAGCCACCACTGAGAATCCCTCGCGCGCCTCGACCGTACAGAAGGTCGTCTCCAAAGGCGGTATCGAAGCCTGGCTCGTTGAGGATTATGCGGTTCCGCTGATCGCCCTCGAATTCGCCTTCTTGGGCGGCGCCTCGCAGGATCCGATCGGCAAGCCCGGCGCCGCCTCGCTTCTGGCCGGCCTCCTCGACGAAGGGGCGGGACCCTATGATTCGGAGGGCTTTCATCGCGCCCTCGACGAGGATGCGATCGAAATATCATTTTCCGCCGGCCGCGATAATCTCAGTGGACGCCTGCAAAGCCTAGCGCGGAATACGGCCCGCGCCTTCGAGCTCTTGCGGCTCGCAGTCACCGCGGCGCGTCTCGACGCCGAGCCATTCGAGCGGGTGGTGAGCCAGATCGCAGCTGGCCTAAAGCACGAGGCAAATGATCCGGACTTTGTCGCGGGCCGGAACTTTCGTGCCTTGGCCTATCCAAACCATCCCTATGGCCTGCCTGTGCGCGGCGATCTTTCCACCCTGCCCGCGCTGACGCGTTCCCATTTGATCGACCTGCGCGCCGTGACTTTTGCGCGAGACAATCTCAAGATCGCCGCCGTCGGCGCGATCGACGCGGAGACGCTCGCCAGACATCTCGACGATGTCTTCGGCCCGCTGCCCGAAAAGGCCCATCTCAGTCCAGTCGCGCCCGCTGCTTTCGCCGGTGCCGGCACGCGGCATGTCGCCCCCATCGACGTGCCGCAATCGACAATCCGCTTCGGCCGCGAGGGGATAGCCCGCAAAGACCCGGACTTCATCGCCGCGACGGTCGTCAACCATATTTTGGGCGGCGGCATTTTTTCGGCGCGTCTCTTTCGCGAGGTGCGCGAGAAGCGCGGGCTTGCCTATTCGGTCTATTCGCAGCTGACGGCCTATGATCATGCCGCCATGTTCTCCGGCGGCACATCGACCAAGAACGAGCGCGCGGCCGAATCGATGGCCGTCATCGAGGGGGAGATCTTGAGCCTCGCGAACGATGGCCCGACAGAGGAAGAACTCGACAAAGCCAAGAAATATCTCATCGGCTCCTATGCGCTGCGCTTCGACACGTCGACCAAGATCGCGAACCAGCTCCTGCATTTACAGACGGATGGTTTTGGCGTCGAATATCTCGACGAACGCAACAAGCTCATCGCGGCGGTCACGATGCAAGACGCCAAACGCGCGGCCAAGCGCCTGTTCGGCGACGGCAAGCTGCTCGTGACGGTGGCCGGGCAGCCGGAGGGGATGTAAGGGAAGCGTTCAAAAGACCGGCGCGCGCGAATTTACTTAAGTTTACGCGTGAGACTAACCCCACCGGCTTGATGCGTTCCATAAAATCCATTGCCTTCGCCACTGTGGCAGCTCGATGACAGTTTTAAACGGATCATAGCCGGGCTTTTCCATCAGCCGCAGATAGGGCTCGCAAAGGCAGACCGGCAAAAAGGCCGGACGGCTTTTGTCTGAAAGGCTGTGCAGACGCGCATCAAAAGTATCAAGATGCGCGCGGGCAATCGCGCGCAGATCCGCGAGCGCGGCAAGGACACCAGGCGAGGCACGCCCGGCGGTAAGATCATCATGCTCCGCTCCACGCGCGCGCAAAATCTCGGCCGGCACAAAAACCTGGCCGCGCGCGCAATGCCATGGCAGAGCCCGCAACAGCCCGGTGATCCCATAGGCGATCCCTGCATGGCCGGCGACACCGAGACCCGCGGCCACCTCCTCCCCGTCGAGGATTTGCGTGGAGAGGCGGAAGAGACTGGCGCAAGTCGCCTCCGTATAGGATTCAAGAATTGCGGGTGATTCAATTGGATCGTCGTAAAGGTCGCGGAGCCGGGCGTCGATCAATTCAAGGAGCGGCGCTCTCGGCAGGCTGAAGCGGGCGATCGTATCAAGGAGGGCCGCGGCAATGGGATTGGCCCTGGCGCCAGCGTCGCCCGTTTCATCGAGCGCGTCCCGCCACCATTGGAACCGGATTTCGCCAAGCAAAGGCTCGGAAACGATTTCCCGCACGCGGGCGATTTCGAGGCTGAACGCATAGAGGGCGTGAATATGCGGCCGCAACGCCTGCGGAACAAACAGACAGGCAAGCCAGCGGTCACGATCGCCGCGGCGAAGCAGGTCTTCGCACTGAGCATAATCGGAATTGCGGGGCTGCGGTTCTTGCCCGCGCATCAAGGCACTGCCAGAAGCGCCGCCGCGACTCGGCGCCTTTCACCGAGCAGAATGGAATAGGTGCGCGCGGCGGCACCTGTCGGCATCGGTTCTGGCCGGATGCCCGCTTGCAGCAGAAGCTGGCGAAGGCGGAGGTCAAGCGGCACAAGCTCAAGACCGGTGCCAATCAAGAGATGTTCAACGCTCCCTGGCGCTTCTTGGAAAACCGGATCGAGCGAGTTCGCGCTAATATCCGAGGGGGCCTCTGCGGTCCACGCGTAAATACCGGACGGCAGGGCGAGGATCGAGCCGCGATGGGACATAGAAGCAAAACGGAAGCCGCCCGTCCCATACCCCTCGATTTCATGGGTGCCGGGCAAAAAACCCGCGTATCTTTTCTCCGTCATGAGCACCTAGCAAAAGCATGATTCCCAAAGGTTGCAGAGGCTTTGGGTAAGCTCATGCGGCAAAACAAAGAGGGTGAGACCAAGAGCGATTCCGCTTGAAGCCACTCATGCTCTAGAACCGCTCCGGGCCACCGTGCCTCTCGCGCACGTCTCCTACTACGCCAGCTTCTTCGCGGGTTTAGGTTCGGGAGCCGTACCCACGGTGTCGCCCCGCAAGCCGAGATAGATCAGCATTGGCGAACAAATAAAGATCGAGGAATAGGTCGCGACGAAAATGCCCCAAATCATCGCGAGCGAGAAGGAGCGGATCACTTCGCCGCCGAAAACGACAAGCGAGATGAGGGCGAGAAACACCGTCGTCGCGGTCATGATCGTGCGCGGGATCACCGCATTGACCGAAACATCGATCAATTGGTCGGTCGGCATCTTGCGGTATTTGCGCATCATCTCGCGAATGCGGTCGAGTACCACGACGGTCTCGTTCAGGGAATAGCCGACAATGGTGAGAATGGCGGCGATCGACGTTGTGTTGAACTCGAGCCTGGTCAGCGCGAAAAAGCCGACGGTCAGCAGCAGATCATGCATTGTCGCGATGATCGCGCCAACCGCGAATTGCCACTCGAAACGAAACCACAGATAGCACAGCACCGCAATGATCGAAATGACAACGCCGAGCGTGCCGGATTGGACAAGTTCGCCGGAGACGCGAGGGCCGACGACCTCGGTGCGGCGGACCTCATAGCCATCGCCGAGCGCGTCTTTCACCCGGTTGACCGCGGCCTGCTGCGCGACATCGCCGCCTGGCTGAAGGCCGAATCGCAAGGTCACGTCGGTGGCCCCTCCAAAACCCTGCACCTCGACGTCGCCAACGTTGAGATGCTCAGCAATGGACCGCAATCTCGCGGTGTCGGCCGTGCCATCCTTGGCGCGCAGCTCGATCAAGGTGCCGCCGGAAAAATCGATTCCGAAATTCATTCCAACATTGAGGAAAAGCACTACCGAAATGATCGAGAGGAGCGCCGAGAAGGGATAGCTCACGCGGCGGAAGCGCATGAACGGAAATTTGGTGTTCTCAGGGGCAAGGCGCAGAAGTTTCATAGGATCAGGCCTTTAGCCAAGCCGGAGCGGATTTGTGGTTTTCCCCGCGTCGAAACGGGTGGATATGATGCATGTAAACAGTTTATCCCTTCGCCATCGTTCCTCAAAGTGCCGCGCGGCTTTACAAATCCTTCAAATCGGCAGCCTCGTCGGCCGCTTATAGCGGTACCATAGCGCGATCATCATCCTGGTCATCGTCACTGCCGTCACGATCGAGGTAAGAATACCAAGCGCCATAGAGACGGCGAAGCCGCGCACGGGCCCCGAGCCCAAGAAATACAAGATGGCGGCGGCGACGAACATGGTGACATTGGAGTCGACGATCGTCGCAAAAGCCCGCTTGAACCCGGCGTCGAGCGCGGAAATGATCGAGCGTCCCAAATGCGCCTCCTCGCGGATGCGTTCGTAGATCAAGACATTGGCATCGACCGCCATGCCAATGGTAAGGACGATGCCGGCGATCCCCGGAAGCGTCAGTGTCGCCCCGAGCAGAACGAGACCCGCAAAAATAAAAGAAACATGGACCGCCAGCGCGATATTGGCGAAGACGCCGAAAATTCCGTAGGTGATCAACATATAGAAGGCGACAAGGGCGGCGCCGACATAGGCTGCGCGCTTGCCCGCGTCGATCGAATCCTGACCCAGACCCGGGCCCACCGTGCGCTCCTCGACAATGGTGAGTTTCGCGGGCAATGCGCCGGCGCGGAGAAGAATTGCGAGATTATTGGCCGATTCGACGGTGAAGTGACCGGAGATTTGGCCGGAACCGCCGGTGATGGGACTAAGGATGCGTGGTGCGGAGATGACCTTGCCGTCGAGGACGATGGCGAACAATTTGCCGACGTTCTCCGAGGTGACCTCGCCAAATTTTTGGCCGCCGCGAATATTGAAGCGGAAATTGACGATCGGCTCCTGCGTGCGGTTGTCGAAGCCGGGCTGCGCATCGGTCAAATCCTCGCCTTGCACCATAACCCGCTTCTCGACCGGCAATTTGGAAGGCTGATCCACTTGATCCAAAAGCTCGGTGTCGGCAGGGTCGGCACCAGGCTCGGCAACAAGACGGAATTCGAGCTTCGCCGTCGTTCCGAGGATTTCCTTGAGCTTGCTCGTATCCTGCAGACCCGGCACCTCGACGACAATACGGTCATCCCCCTGGCGCTGAATCGTCGGCTCCGTGGTGCCGAGCGCATCGACGCGGCGGCGCAGCACTTCGATCGATTGCTCGACCGCGCGGCGGACCTTACTGTCGACACCCGCCTCGGTCACCGTGAACTGGATAAGCCCGCTGTCGTTTTCGGTCACGTCGAAAGCCGGGGCGCGTGCCGTATCGGTAATGCCGCCGCCGAAGGTCGCCGCCAATTGCCTGAGTTTCGGCATGACGCGGGCCCGTTCGGCTGGATCGGGGATGCGCAATTGTACGCCGCGCGGCAGGACGCCGATACCCCCCGTGATCGACACTTTCTCCTCGCGAAGCACCCGGCGAACGCTGTCGCGTAGATTGTCGACAAGTGTCTTCACGACCGAATTGCTATCCACCTCCAGAAGCACATGCGATCCTCCTTGTAGATCGAGACCAAGTACGATGGCGCGCGCGGGCACCCAGTTCGGCAGATGCGCGATCAACGCTTCGCGATGGTCCGGACTTAGGAGGCTCGGCACGATGAGGAGGAGCGCAAAAACCGTCATCGCCATAATGGATGTGATCTTCCAGGCCGGAAAACGCAGCATGATGGTACAAATCTCAAAGGTTTGGGGTGCGGCCTAAGCCGTCAACCAGGAGTTCCTGCTTATTTCAGGCTTATATTCAAACCTTATCCTGCTCGGGTTTATCCTTGGACGGCGGCGACGCGAGCTTGGGCGATGGCGCCACACGCGGCGCCGGCGTTTCCTTGGCCTGCTCCTTGACCGGCTCGCTTCTGGTCCGCACGTTCGAAATCATCGACCGGACAACGCGCACCTTGACATTCGGCGCGATTTCGAGTTCGAGCTCGGCATCGTCGACAACGCGCGTAACCTTGCCGATCAAGCCTCCCGACGTAATCACGCTGTCGCCCTTGCGCGTATTCTTGATAAGATCTTCATGTTGTTTCGCCTTTTTGCGCTGCGGCCGGATGACTAAGAAATAGGCGATAACAAAAATCGCCGCGAAGGGAACCAGCTGCAAGAGCATGTCTGGCCCGCTGGGCGCCCCAGGCACGGGCGCCGGCTGCTGGGCGTAAGCAGATGTGAACAAAATCCCTTCTCCTCAATCCTAAGTCCTTTACAGACTTGCGTCCTTCAAGACCTCTGTCTCCTAGGCGCGCGAATATAGCCAGAGCGGGCGCGAAAGCAATGGCGGCTGGAGATGCCACTGATAAAGCGGGTTTGCGCGGATTTCGCCGGCACAGACGATGGCCGCCGCGATCAGCTTTGCCGCTGCCTTGTAAAAGCCTAACCAGTCAATTTCACCGGTGATATCATTTTGATGTGTGAACCCGCTTTAGCCGCGAAATAAGGTCCCGGAATCGCGCTGCCCATGACCAAAGTAAGCGACAACCTCCCTATGCACGAAGATCCTTCATCAGCCAAGGCACTGGAGCGTATCGCCGCCGCGCTTGAGAGGCTGGCCGGGACGCAGGGTGAAGTTTGCGATTTCAGCACAGCTAGCGCCTTCATCTTCGCCGCGCGGCCTGCGACGCTTATCCCCGTGCCGCGAGTCAATCGTGTCGATATCGCGCTGTTGCGCGGGATCGACCAGGCTCGCGATACCCTCCTTTCCAATACTCTGCGCTTCGGGCAGGGCTTTGCGGCCAATAACGCGCTGCTCTGGGGCGCGCGCGGCATGGGCAAATCCGCACTCATCAAGGCCGCGCACGCAACGATCAACCAGCGTCTTGCGGGTTCTCAGGGCTTCAAGCCGCTCAAACTTATCGAGATTCACCGCGAGGACATTGAGGGCCTCCCAGCGCTCATGGCGCTGTTGCGCGAAAAACCCTGGCGTTTTCTCATTTTTTGCGACGATCTTTCCTTCGATGGCGCCGATACGAGCTACAAATCGCTGAAGGCCGTGCTTGAAGGCGGACTCGAGGGACGCCCGCCGAATGTTTTATTTTATGCAACCTCGAACCGCCGCCACATCCTTTCCCGTGACATGATCGAAAACGAGCGCGGGACCGCGATCAATCCAGACGATGCCGTTCAGGAAAAGATCTCGCTTTCGGACCGTTTCGGGCTTTGGCTAGGTTTTCATTCCTGCTCGCAAGACGATTACCTTGCGATGGTTTTTGGCTATGTGGACCATTTTGGGCTTGCGCTTCCACGTGAGCAAATCGCACATGAGGCGCTCGAATGGTCGGTCACGCGGGGGGCTCGTTCGGGCCGCACCGCCTGGCAATATATCCAGGATCTCGCGGGGCGTTTGGGCAAGGCGGTGGAGTGACCGCACCCTACCTCGCATAGATTTGCCGCGTGATCTTTTCCAGAAAGTCTTCATCTTTTTGGGATCATGCTCTCCCGGTTTTGTCGCATGATTTTGTCCAAAAAGTCTGCATCTTTTTGGGATCATGCTCAGGCACGCGCCGCGAGGCGGCCCATGCGCCCGCTCCGGTAGTCCGCCATGGCTTGCTCGATCTCGGCCTCCGTGTTCATCACAAAGGGTCCGTGACCAACGACCGGTTCATCGATCGGCTGGCCATTCAGGAGCAAAATTGTAGAGTCTTCCAGCGCCTCGATCGCGAACGCCTCCTCCTCGCGCGCAAAGACGGCCAATTCCGCCGCGTCCGCAATATCGCCGGGCCCGAAGCGGACACGGCCCTTGAGCACGAAGAGCGCCGTGGTCCAGCCAGCCGGCACATGAAATTCCTCGCGCGCGCCGCCCTTCAGGCGCAGATCCCAAACATTCATCGGACTGAAGCTGCGTGCCGGACCACGCTGGCCTTGATACTCGCCGGCGATCACCCGCACATATCCGGCTCCGAAAGGCAGCTCGACTCGCGGTATCTGGGCGTTGGTGATGCCTTGGTAGCCAGGCTCGGCTTTCTTATTCTTCGCGGCAAGATTGACCCAAAGCTGGATGAGCTCGAAGGACCCGCCACGCTTACTGAACGCCGGACTGTGAAATTCCTCATGGACAAGTCCCGATGCCGCCGTCATCCATTGCACGTCGCCTGGACCAATAGTGCCGCCGCCGCCAGAAGAATCGCGATGCTCGACCTCGCCGCTGTAGACGATCGTGACGGTCTCAAACCCCCGATGCGGATGCGCGCCAACCCCCCGCCGGTGTTGTGAGGGCGGGAAATTCTCCGGCCCGGCATAGTCCAAAAGCAGGAAGGGCGACATGTCCTTGCCGAGGTCATTATAGGAAAAAACGCTGCGCACAGGAAAACCATCGCCGACCCAATGGCGTTCGTCGTTGCGCCGGATGAAGGAAAGCTTTTTCATTGCTGGGTCTCCTTGGCCCAATACTCGATGTCAAAATCGATACGCGCGGCCGGTTATTCAAGACCAGGCACTCAAGCCGCAACGCTGACTCCGCGCGGGCGATCTGTTTCCACATACGCCAACGCCGCCCGCAAAGTTCCCACACCGGCACCTGTTTTCACCGCCTCCGCCGCGAGATGGCGGCGCCAGGCGCGGGCACCGGGGTAGCCGTTGAAAAGCCCCATAAGGTGCCGCGTCATCGCATGAAGAGGCACGCCTTCGGCAAGACGCGCCTCGACGTAGGGAATAAACATCTCAATGGCCGCCGCCGCGCTGGCGGCAGGTGGTTCCTCTCCGAATAAATATTTATCCGCCTCCATGAGCAAGGCTGGGTCCTGATAGGCCGCACGCCCGGCCATCACGCCATCGACATATTCAAGTTCGGCACGCATCTGAGAGAGCGACGAAAGGCCGCCGTTGAGCACGACCGTGACCTTGGGAAAGCGCTGTTTCAGAGCATGGACGAGACCATAGTCCAGTGGCGGCACGGCACGGTTCTCCTTTGGCGACAAGCCTTTCAGCCACGCTTTCCGGGCATGGACAATGAGAACGTCGCAACCAGCGGCGATGACTCGCTCGGCCAAAAGCCCGAGCGCCGCTTCCGGGTCCTGTTCATCGACACCTGTGCGGCACTTGACGGTCACGGGAATTCTCACGCGCGCCTTCATAGCGGCGACGCAATCACCGACGAGCTCCGGGTCGCGCATCAGGCAGGCGCCGAAAGCGCCACTTTTCACGCGCTCGGACGGGCAACCAATATTGAGATTGATTTCGTCATAGCCGAAATCGGCACCTATTTCCGCCGCCGCCGCCAGTAGCAAAGGATCGGACCCGCCGAGCTGCAAGGCGACGGGATGCTCCGCCGCATCGAAGCGCAGCAGGCGAGTGCGGTCCCCGTGCAAAACCGCGGGGACGGCCAGCATCTCAGTGTAAAGCCGCGCGCGGCGTGACAAAATGCGATGGAAAAATCGGCAATGCCGGTCGGTCCAATCCATCATCGGCGCCACGCAAAACCTAAATTCCTGATTTGACACCATATTTTCTTTAATCTCAGTGCACTAGCCGGCTCGTATGCACACACTTCTACGCCATCATGCGACCCTTTTCGCCGCGGTACAACGGCTCGGTGCACAGCTGGCGCGGATGTTTTGGCAACCTTCTCGAAGCTCAAATCGGATTCCGGACGAGCTCAAGAGCGGCGAAAAGGAAAGGATGTCAACGAGACTTTCCTTCGCCGCAAAGACACCTGTGTTTCGCCGCAGGGTGACGCCAAACTGCAAATCCCAGGACACTCGACATTGGGACATCGTCGGAGCGGGGGAGGCTGCGTTCCGCGCGGGCTACGTTGTCGGTGCAGCATTGGAGCGCGCGGATGCCCGGCTTCGTCAGTGGCGGGCGGCAGGCCTGTCGGTTCTGGCGGTGGCCATTGTTCTCGGAGCCGCCCTTTTTACCAGGCAATGAACATCTTTACCAGGCAATGAACATCGCTATTGAATCGACTTGCGTGGCGCAGCGAGCGTCAGCCCTCCTTTGCGTTTCGCAGCGTCTCTTGCGATAGCAAATACATTCATTGCCGCTTTTCGTGACGCGAAGCTCGCTCATGACGGTCAAGGAGACTCTAGTTAATGCGTGCTTGGTTGACGAAGTGGATAAGGCGGACCGTGCTGCTGCTCGCCGTGATCGTGGCGACGCTGCTGGGAATCCGTATTTATGATACGCAACGGGGCCCACCTCTTGAGCCGTGGCACACTTACGTGCCGCACGAGTTGACGGCCAAGACGATCGATAGGGCCGATTGGACCGCTTATCTCAAGGCCGAAGATAAGATTTTCGCGGATGTGAAGCGTCAGGTCAGCCAAAAGCTCGACGCGGGTGAGCGCATTCCGATCAATCGCTATTTCGAAGGCAGTCCTGTTTATCCGGAAGGCTTTGCGCAAGACTGGAATAGGTCCTATGTGCTCGAGTCAGAGGGCGCCCCAGCCGGAGCCGTGGTATTTTTGCACGGCCTAACCGATTCTCCCTATAGTTTGCGCCATATTGCACGGCGCTACCGTGAACACGGTTTCGTCTCGGTCGCGATCCGGCTGCCTGCGCATGGTACGGTTCCGGGCGCTTTGACGGACGTCGAATGGCTAGACTGGATGGCAGCGACACGGCTTGCCGTCAGAGAGGCGCGACGGCGCATCGGGCCATCGCTCCCATTGCATATGATCGGCTTCTCCAACGGCGGCGCCCTCGCCTTGAAATATGCGCTCGACGCCCTCGAGGATCCGAAGCTGGCGC
Organism: uncultured Methylocapsa sp.; assembly: GCA_964440215.1. Classification (GTDB taxonomy): domain Bacteria; phylum Pseudomonadota; class Alphaproteobacteria; order Rhizobiales; family Beijerinckiaceae; genus Methylocapsa. The sequence continues at coordinate 14,450 of CAYTRB010000008.1, read as the reverse complement.
GGCCGGACCGGCTCGTGCTTATTTCTCCCATGATCGGAATCACGCAGTTTGCACGCTTCGCCGGATTGGCTGGCTTACCGGCGATATTGCCGGCTTTTGCAAATGCGGCTTGGCTTAGCGTGATGCCGGAATTCAATCCGTTCAAATATAATTCGTTTCCGGTGAATGGCGCACGGCAGTCCTATCTCCTGACCCAGGCGCTGCAACAGCAGATCACGCGCCTTGCTGGCGAGCAACGCTTGGGCCGCCTGGCGCCGCTCCTGACCTTCCAATCGATCATCGACTTTACCGTCAGCACGCGCGCAATCATTTCAGCCTTGTATGCCCAACTCCCGTCGAACAGCAGTGAACTCGTCCTGTTCGATGTGAACCGGAGCGCCAAGTTCGGTCAACTCTTACGCACCGCTTCCGACACCGCCTTGACGCGGCTTCTACCGGCGCCGCCCCGGCTGTTCAGAACGACGATCATCGCCAATGCGAATCCGGACAGTGGCGAGGCTGTGGAGCGCGTGACAGAGGCGGGTACCGTCGAGGAACAATCGCGCCCCCTGGGGCTATCCTTTCCGCCCGGTGTTTACTCGCTTTCCCATGTTGCCCTGCCTTTTCCAATGAGCGATTCACTTTATGGAATGCAGCCCGACCCGGCCGAGAACTTCGGCGTCAACCTCGGCGCCATAGCCCCTCGCGGCGAGCGGGATACGCTGATCGTCAGCCTGGATGCCCTGCTTCGCATGTCCTCGAATCCTTTCTTCCCCTATATGATCGAGAGAATTGAAGAGGGTATTCACGCCACCGCAGCTGAAACACCGATCAAGGCGGCAACGCCACCTTGATGGCTTGACGCAGGGGCTTGGTCAGGAGTGGGTGCCCGCCGCAGGAACGACGGCCGCATCGGACGCCGCAGCGCCTGCGAGAGCGTCGCGAAGCGCCTGTTCCTTGGCGTCGGTGAGAGACGTCTTCAACACGACACCGCCGAACTCCTTGATCTGTTCGAGCACCTTGTCAGCCGTCATCTCCTTGATGAGGACGAATAAGGCGGCGTCACCGGGATGGATGCTTTCGGCAAGTTGCTTCATGAACTGGTCATTGATGCCAAAGTCCGTCAGCGCGCCTCCAAGCGCGCCTCCCGCCGCCCCTAAAGCCGCGCCAAGAAGCGGATTAAGGAAAAGGACTCCGATTAGCAAACCCCAGAAGCTGCCCGAGACAGCACCGGACGCCGTCGTGTTGACGACTTGATGCAAATGGATCTGACCATCGGGGGATTTAGTGGCGATGACCGCATCCGCGAGTTTGATGATATATTCCTTCTGTAGATCGAATAAGCGCTTGCGCACCTCTTCGGCTTTTTCCAGGGCCGGATAGACAATGACGACGAGATCGGACATTTAAGCAACTCCCTTTGCGCGTGATCCGGATCGCAGTCACAATATGCGCCGCCGTCCGCGCCGATACAAGCCGACGTGCGGCGACGAACGGCGTCTCTTGACGCATAAAACTCGCCCAGATGACAACGCCATTATGGTCTGGACGATTGCGCAAGAATCGATAGCTGAGAGGGGAACTGCGGATGTAACCAGCCAGCCGCATTCGGCCCGCCCAGTGCTCGCTAGGTTGGGATAGGGATCACCGCTGTCGGACGATTACGCGGTGTCGCTTTTGCCCCGGCGTGGCCAAAAGGTGATGCCAAGCCCGACGAGAAGCACAGCAGCCAAGAGCAAAAAGAGCGCGGCCTGCTTGAACCATGCGATCGCCGGCACGGCAACAGCCAATGCGAGGCCGAGAAAGCAGATTTGCAAGGAGAGGAGATTGATTCCAGCAAGAAAAGTGCCCAGCGCCAGCAACATCAAAAGAACCAGACTGTTTGCAGGCGCGGGCACCATGCGTTGAACATGAGGCAACAGCATAAGGTTCATCAGGACCAAAAAAGTCACCCAATGAAGTGCTTGCGTCCAAATCAACCGGAAGCGGGCTTGCCTGCCGTCAACGTTAGGCCATTCCGTCGCGACGCAGACCACACCGATCGCAATCGCCAAAAACTCCCAAAAGCCAGAAATGGGCTGGTGCGAAATGTTGGTGAAGGCCACTCCGACAATCGCTAGCAAAAGAACTGCGACAAAAGGCAGTTTTCTGCGCAAAAAGCTCGCCTTGCCGGGATGCCCCGGGGGAGCAGCCGTATCTTGCGTCAATTCAGGTTCGCTCATCGGCATTCCTATTCAGAATAACGAGCTATCCCTATAGCGCGGACCCAAGCACGGCAGCATTGGCAAGCAGCAAAACAAGATGCAGCACCCTAGCGTTCGCTTGTCGCCGCTGTCAATTGCGATCTCAATGAAAAGCCGCAGTGCAACATTAGCGCTACAGGCCCCTTACTCAGCTAGTCTTGGCTAATCCCGTGCCGGAAGCCGTATCAGAAGTTGACATAAGTTTCGCGATCCAGCGCGTTGACGGATTCTGTTCCCAAACGGTGAAGAGAGCGATTGTCACGGGGAGGCCGATAAATGCTCCGGGCATGCCCCATAAAAAATCCCAGATTAAAAATGCGAACAGCATCACGAATGGAGAAATTGCGAGAGCGTTGCCAGTCAGCATCGGCTCCAGGTAGTTTCCGATCACAAATTGGATCAGGTACAAACTTCCAAAAATGACGGCTGCCATTTGCCAAGATTCGAATTGCACGGCTGCGAAAATCACCGGAAGGATGACGGCTACAAGCGGGCCAACATACGGGATATAGTTCAACACAAACGATATTACGCCCCATGCCACTGCGAGTTCGAGGCCGATGGAGAGCGTGAAGAGAAAGACCGCCACGCCCGTCCCGACGCTCGCCAGGGTGCGTATGAGCATGTATTTCCGGATTTTTCCGGCGATCCGGCTGCTCGTTTCCAACAAGCTCCAGCCGATCATTTTCTTGTCTACCGCTATAAGTTTTAGTTTGAAATCATCCATTTCAGCCAGGCCAAACGCCAGAAATAAAAATACGACAAGAGCAAAACCAATAAGATAATTGACGTAGACTGCGACGGTCTGGAAAACGCCGGAAAAGGAGAACGAACCCAGACCTTCTATTTCACCTACAAAAAATTCTTTCTCCAGAAGCCATTGCGTTACTCGCGTGTACAGGGACTGGAAACGTTCTACATTTGCCAAGCCCCAATGGATAATATCACTAATGCTCCAGACAATCGCCCCTATGAGAATCGAGAGGACAAGGAGTGTCAAAAGAATAGTGAGGATGAGCGCGACAGGCTTCCCAAACTTGGCCTGGGCCGCTTGCTGAAAGGGTTCGACAAGAGCCATGGTAAACAGCATAAAGGCGACTGGCTCAAACACGATGCGGCCAAAATAAAGAGCAGCAGATACAAGAACCACAACGACAAGGGCACCAACGAAGCGATCCTGGCCGGCACCGGTCACGGCAGCTGCCGAATTGATCGTTTCCCTGCTTTCAGTCTGCGATCCCAATGTGTCGGTGAGATCGCGCCGCAGGTTGGCGTCTGATCCGCCAAGGGCACTTTTAAATTTAAACCACAAGGCCGTTGCTCCTATCGCACACGCTGAATGGAACCACACAGCTTACTGCACCGGTGTGACAATCCACGTTGGACCCGCCGTAGCCGGTAGCCTGCCTGTTGTCGCTAAGGCCATCCGCCTCCCCGCACATCTCGAAGCAATCAAGATTAAGCCCAGCACCATGGAAACCACTTTTCCTCCAACCGGCCGGAATTGGGATGAGTTTTCTCCGCAAGACGGCGAAACAATTCTCCTTTAAATAGATTCGAGTCAAGGCAGGGCATGCGGCGCTCCAAGTCTGGATTCTAGTCACGCCGATATTTCGACATCGTCATGCGGACGATTTCCGCAATCATCGGGTCACAGCAAGACGTCCGATGAACGCCCTTGAAGGGCGCGTCTTCTTCACCGGAATTCATATATTAAGTAGAACCTGCCGCAAATTGTTTGGGTTTGTCTACTTGCCCGTAACCGTGGCCTTTCTATATTCCATACCGCGTTCCGTTACCATGACCGGGCTAAACTCGGCATGTAGCGGGGTGGGAGGAATGGCCGTGACGCATACAATCCGCTTGTGTTCGGCCCTTCATTAAAAGGATAGCAAAAAATGCTTTCTCGGCGCTCTCTACTAGGCTCTTTAGCAAAGAATCTTTTGGCCGCCGGTGTTCTTGCAGCACCGTTGACCGCCTTCATCGCGTCACCGCAGGCCGAAGCACAGGAAACACCGGCTGCGCCAAAGCACGTCACCGTCCGGCGTAAGAGACGGCGGCCATTCCGGCGGCGGAGCAGCGACCGGCCGCCTCTGCAGAGTCCGAGTCCACAACAGTGATCTTTCCAGGCTCGTAAAAACAACGCGACATCGCTGGCGCCGTTCAGGCGCCGGCAGCTAAACGGCAAACATCTAAACGGCAAATGGAGCTGTTATACCAAGCAGCATGACCAGCCCGACCGACCTACCCGCGTCGCCGGATGGAGAGGCCCACGCCGGCTACTCCATATTGACGAGCGCGATCGAACGCGGGATCTTCGCCAGCCGCCGGCTTTTGGCACCACTGTATCTGGGGCTGACCGTAAGTCTGCTGCTACTCCTCTTCAAGTTCGCGCAGGGGACGGTGGAACTGTCGCGCAAGACAGTCGGCGCGGATACCAACAAGCTGATCACCGGCATTCTGTCGTTGGTTGACCTCTCGCTGATGGGCAATTTGCTGGTAATGGTGATGTTCGCCGGTTACGAGAATTTCGTCTCTCGGTTCGGGGAGGTCACAAAGGGCAACCGGCCCGACTGGATGGGCAGTGTCAGCTTCGGAGCCTTGAAGCTAAAGCTGATGACTTCAATCATCGCCATCGCAGCAGTTCATATGCTTGAGGACTTCATGCACGTGGCCGAGATCGACGACCGCGAACTCGGGTGGAGCGTCGGCATCCCCCTCGCATTTGTCGTCTCCGGCGTGCTGCTCGCGCTGATGGACCACCTCGGCGCCTGCGGGCATTGATTTGTTGGTCGCTTGGAGTTGTGGTTGGCGCGTATTTGATCCGAGCCCTATTTATCGCCCGGGCGGAACAAAATTTGCGCTGTATCAACTTCCATGAACAGATTTGGCTGGCCGACGCCTAAACGCGAACGACCGGCCAGCCTTCAGCAGCTCTGTCGACCACGGCCGCCTGCGAAGACATGCGCGCACGTCAGCATTAATGGAAGTTTGTGCGCAATGTTTGCTTCCGCTTCCGCGTGTCGCGGGTGGGAAAACGCATGACGCTCCAGTTTCGCTGGCTTACAAGACTATCGTGATGTCTTGTCCCGATGTGCTCCACGAGGTGAGATGCCCTTAGAAGCAGACAATCTCCCATTTCGACGCAATCCCGTGCTTGTCGATCTTGCACTGCAGGGAGGCGGCTCGCATGGGGCTTACACCTGGGGCGTCCTCGATCGTCTGCTGGAGGAGCCTTGGCTCGATATCGATGGCATTTCCGGCACGTCGGCCGGCGCCATGAATGCCGCTGTACTGGCCGATGGCTACGCGAAGGGCGGGGCCGCTGGCGCACGGGCGGCCCTTGAGAAATTCTGGCGCCTTGTCTCGGACGCTGCGCGGTTCAGCCCTTTCAAGCGTGGACCGTTCGACGTGATTCTCGGCCGCTGGACACTGGACTCCTCGCCAATGTATGTGGCAATGGATCTCGTGTCGCGACTGGTCTCGCCCTATCAATTGAATCCTAAGGGCGCCAATCCGTTACGGGAGATTTTAGCCGAACTCGTGGATTTCGAGCGGCTGGCGCGATCGCCGATAAAACTCTTCATTACTGCTACCAATGTCCGGACTGGCCGCGGTCACGTGTTCAAAAACGATGCCATCACGCCGGACGTTCTGCTCGCCTCGGCCTGTCTGCCCACCATGTTCCAGGCGATCGAGATCGACGGCGAGCCTTACTGGGACGGAGGCTATTCCGGCAATCCCACGATCACGCCCCTTATTCGCGAGTGCAAATCACAAGATACCATTCTTGTTCAGATCAACCCGGTCGAGCGCAAAAAATCGCCGCGCTCTGCCCCCGAGATTCTGAACCGTCTGAATGAAGTGTCCTTCAACGCCGTTCTCCTAAAGGAGTTGCGCATGATCGCTCTTCTCCGGCAAGTCGCCGATCCGGGCGATAGCGAAGGCGCTCTGTGGGCCGGCATGCGCATCCACCGCATCGGAAGCGAGATGCTGACCGAACTTGGCGCCTCCTCGAAGCTCAATGCGGAATGGGAGTTCTTCACCCTTCTGCACGATGAAGGACGGAGGTCGGCGCAAGTCTTTCTGGAAACGCATGCGATTGACCTTGGGAGACGCCCCACCCTCGATATCGATGCTTTGTTGGGACAGGTCTGACGCAATGGGCCTTCTTGGCATTCTCATCGCGCTTGGGCTCCTGATCTGGTTCGCGTACCGCGGCTGGAGTATTCTGCTGCTCGCGCCCGCCGCGGCCGTCCTCGCTGCGGCATTGGCGGGAGAGCCGCTGCTCGCCCATTGGACGCAAACCTTCATGGAGAGCGCCGCGCGCTTTATCATGCAATTTTTTCCGATTTTTCTCCTCGGCGCCCTATTCGGCAAGCTGATGGAGGACAGCGGCTCCGTGACCTGGATCTGCCCGGTCAGCACCACCGCTTCGCCAAGGGCGCTTTTTTTCGGCAGTCACCGTCCGGACCAGACGCACTTGCGGAGCTTCGGCCTTTGTCACCTGCTTACAGCCCATTAGCTGCGGAGCGAGCACTGGTAAGAGCAACAGCGAAGCTTACTTTTTAGGATTCCGCAACATTTGATATCCCTTATTGTTGTGATCAGGGGCCTCATTTTAGCCTGACGCCGAAAGTCCGACACGTCGATCCGCATAAAGGGCCGCATCAGCAAATCTGGCGATCTGAATATGCGGGGCCATCTTTACGAAGCAGCGTTGGCGCTTCAGACGCTGTTCAAGGGAAAGGACAAAGTCAAGACGTGGGGGCTCTCATGCTGGCGAAGTGAAGTTGCCATCACGAGGCGACAATCGCCGTGGCGCGGACTGAAATGCCTGTTTGGGCGCTAGCGGGACGTCATCGTGTCATTCGATCACGATTCTGATCGTTGCCGCCATGCCGGGCTTGAGCAAAAGATCCGGATTGGGCGCACTGATGACGACGTCGTAGGTCGCGACGTGCTCAAATGTCTCGGGCCGTGACCGGACTTCCGTCACGGTGCCAGGGAATGTACGGTTCGGAAAAGCCAGTATGGTTAACGTCACTTTGTCACCGGGCTTGACCCCGCCGCTGTCCTTGGCACTTATAACTGCGTCGATATGAGTGAGAGTAGGATCGGCGGCGATGACGAAAAGCGGCGGCGATTCAAAGTCCGCTGCGACCGTCTGGCCCAATTTGGTATTGCGCTCGGCCACTATTCCGTCAATCGGCGAAACGATATCGGTATTGCCAAGGTTGGTCTCGGCGGCATGAAGCGCCGCTTGGAGTTCGATGACCTTTGCCTCGTCGCGCTCTGTCTTCGCTTGCGCCGTCTCAAAAAACTTACGTGACTTGTCGAGCGCTTTGTGAGAGATCACCCGGCGCTTGGCTAGATCCTCCTGGCGATCGAGAGCCGCTTTCGCCTGGGCGAGATCCGCTTTGTTTTTTTCGAGCCGTGACTGGGCTGCTGTCAGATCGGCCCTGTTTTGATCTACGACGATCTGATAAGGGTGCGGATCGACTTTCGCGCAGAGCTGGCCCACCTTCACTAGCTTGTTGGCGTCGCAATAGAGCGCTTGGATCTCGCCGGACACATGGGCGCCGACCGGCACGGTCACGGTCGGACCGACAACTCCACTCGCGGACACGGTGCGCACCATTGAACCGCTTTCGAGCTGCATCTGCATGGTCTGATCCATGGGCTCCATGTTTTGGTTCAGATTCGCCATGATCCAGAGCGAACCGGTGAGGAGCAGCAGTACGATCAGCACGCCAAAGGCAAGCGCCATAACATTGTTGACGTTGTCTGGGCCGGTCGTGATGTGGAGGAAGAAGACAAGGTGAACACCCATCTGCGCGATGGCGAGAACGACCAAAGCAACAGGAATGCTCGGACCCCAGACGAGTGTGGTGCCCGAGATGAAGAAGGATACGCAGGTGAGCAGGATCGCGAGCCCAAGCCCAATCAGATAGCTCTTAACGCCCTCAGCGATCTCGGCGCCGTCGGGGCGCTCATAGCCCGGCGCGGTATCTGTTTGATGGAGCTCACTTGCTGGCTCGAAGTGGCTCATTGCGCTGCCCCCATCAAATAAACCACGGTGAATATCGCAACCCAAATGATGTCCAAAGCGTGCCAGAACAGGCTGAAGCAGAGCATGCGACGGAGAATATCCGCCCGGTACCCCTTAGCGAACACCTGCGCCACCATCGTCAGCAGCCACAACAGTCCGGCGGTGATATGAAGACCGTGACATCCGACCAGAGTAAAAAAGGCCGAGAGGAACGCGCTCCGCGTTGGGCCTGCCCCGCGGGCGGCCATGCTCGCGAACTCCCGGATCTCGATGCTAAGAAACCCCGCACCAAGGATGAACGTCGCGGCCATCGCGCCATAGAACCAGGGCCCGCTACGCGCCTGGACACCGATGCTTGCGAGGCCGACGGTGAAGCTCGAGAGGAGCAGGAGCGCCGTCTCGAGCGCGACGTTGGGCAGGTTGAACAGCTCCCGCCCGCTCGGTCCCCCTGCCGTACTGCCGACCAGCACCGCGTAGGCGGCGAAGAAGGCGGAGAACATGATGATGTCGCTCAGCAGGAAAATCCAGAAGCCGTAACCCGTGATAATGCGCTTCGATATCAAGTCGCTGGCTGCGTGCCCCAGCCTGGGCTGGCGTCCTAGTGTTTCCCGGTCGTCGTTGCGGCCGGCGGCCGCCTCGAAGGCGGTCATGACACCACCTGCCGCCGGGCGAGCGCCGCACTGCGCGCGCTCCGGTTGGCCCGATCTATGCTCGCAACTGTTTCCGCTGGGACGATGTACTCATCGACGTCCCGCCAGGCAAAAACGACGAAGGTCGCGTAAGCGCCCAGTGCGGCAACACCCACCATCCACCAGATGTGCCAGATCAAGGCGAAACCCATGATCGTCGCAAAGAAGGCGCAGACGAAGCCGGTTGCGCTGTTTCTTGGCAACTCGATGTCGGCATAGGGGGGCTCCTCACCGAGCCTTGTCTGCTGGAGAGCCCGCTGCTTCATGCTCCAGTAGGCGTCTTCACTCTTGATGTTGGGGAGCACCGCGAAGTTGAAGGCCGGAGGAGGCGACGGGGTCGCCCATTCGAGAGAGCGCCCGTTCCACGGATCACCGGTTTCGTCGCGAAGCTCGTCGCGCCGCCTGATGCTGACGGCGAGCTGCGCAATCTGCAGGCCTATCCCGACAAGGATAATCGCGGCGCCGCCGGCTGCGATCAGCAGCCATGGATGCCAAGCCGCGACATCATAGTGCTGCATGCGGCGCGTCATTCCCATGAGGCCGAGGACATAGAGCGGCATGAAGGCAACGTAGAAGCCAACGGTCCAGCACCAGAATGCGGCCTTGCCCAGTCCCTCATGCAACCGAAAGCCAAACGCCTTCGGAAACCAATAGGTGTAGCCGGCGAACGCGCCGAAGAGCACTCCGCCGATGATGACATTGTGGAAATGGGCCACCTGAAAGAGGCTCTCGTGAAGCACGAAGTCCGCCGGGGGCACGGCCAACAGAACGCCGGTCATTCCGCCGATCACGAACGTGACGATGAAGCCGATCGACCACAACATCGGCGTCGAATAAACGATCCGGCCGCCGTACATCGTAAAGAGCCAATTGAAGACCTTGACCCCGGTGGGCACCGCGATGATCATCGAAGCGATTCCGAAGATCGCGTTGACGTTGGCACCGGCGCCCATCGTGAAGAAGTGGTGAAGCCAGACCGTGAAGGAAAGGATACAAATGACCATTGTCGCTGCGACCATCGAGCGGTAGCCGAACAGCGGCTTGCCGGAGAACGTCGAGACCACTTCGGAGAATATGCCAAAGGCTGGCAGAACAAGAATATAGACCTCAGGATGTCCCCACGCCCAAATGAGGTTCACAAACATCATTTGGTTACCTCCGCCATCATTGGTGAAAAAGTGGAAACCGAGGTAACGATCGAGCAACAGCATGGCCAGCGTTGCCGTGAGAACGGGGAAAGCGGCGACAATCATCAGGTTGGAGGCGAGCGTCGTCCAGCAGAACATTGGCATTCGCATATAAGTCATGCCAGGTGCATGAAGCTTGAGGACCGTAGTGATGAGGTTGATGCCCGCCACCAAGGTACCCGCACCGGAAATCATAAGTGACCAGAGATAATAATCAACGCCCACTCCGGGCGAGTAGATTAGCTCGGAAAGCGGCGGATACGGCAGCCACCCTGTCCGCGCGAACTCTCCAACGAGCAGCGAGACATTGACGAGCAAAGCGCCAGTGGCGGTCAGCCAGAAGCCGACCGAGTTGAGCGTGGGGAATGCGACGTCACGGATCCCGAGCTGCAGAGGTACGACGAAGTTCATCAGCCCGATGACGAAGGGCATCGCAACGAAGAAGATCATAATCGTGCCATGGGCCGAGAAAATCTGGTCGTAATGCTCGGGCGGCAGGTAGCCCGGGGATTGGAACGCGAGAGCCTGTTGCGACCGCATCATGATCGCATCGGAGAAGCCGCGCAGCAGCATCACCGCCGCGAGGAGGACGTACATGATCCCGATCCGCTTGTGGTCGACGCTGGTGATCCACTCCCGCCAAAGATAGGGAAGCCATCCCTTCAAGGTCACCCAGGCAAGGACGCCAATGATCACGAGGCCGACCGCGCCCGATGCGATCAACGGGATCGGCTGATCGAACGGGATAGCCGCCCAGCTGAGCTTGCCCCACATCTTTATTCCTCCGCCCGAGGGGATACGCTCGTATTAGGCCGCCCGATCCGCGGGCCAGGTCCAGGGGGCAGTTTTTGTGTGACAATCTGCTGAAACAGTCCGGGTTCGGCCGCTCGAAACGTAAACGGAGCGATGTTGAGGCTCTGCCTCGCCAGGGCAGCGTAACTCCCGGGATCAAGGGTTGGGCCGGTGTTGCGCACGATCTTGATCCAGTCGGTGAACCGCTCCGCCGGCAACGCGAGCACGTCGAAGTGCATGCCCGGGAACCCATCGCCGCTATAGTGAGCCGAAAGCCCTAGGAAGGTGCCGGGACTGTCGGCTTGCAAATTCAACTGCGTTGTCATGCCGTTCATCGTGTAGATCATGGTGCCGAGCTGCGGTACGAAAAAGACATTCATTACGCTTGCTGACGTCAGGGAGAAATGTATGGGTACGCCGGCAGGAACCACGAGCCGATTCACGCTCGCGACACCCTGACTCGGGTAGATGAAGAGCCACTTCCAATCCAGCGAGACAACCTGCACCTCGAGTGGTGGCGTGTTTGACGGCAAAGGTTTTGCGGGATCGAGGTCATGCGATCCGATCCAGGCCACGCCACCGAGGAGCATGATGACGAGGAGGGGGATGCTCCAGGTGACGAGCTCGATGCGGCCGGAATAGTCCCAGTCCGGCAGATAGCGTGCCCTCTCGTTGGAGGATCGAAACCACCAGGCGAAGGCAAAGGTCGCGGCGATTGTCGGAACAACGATCGCGAGCATAATGGCGAGCGAGTCGATCAGGAGCATCTTCTGGGCAAGTCCAACGGGCCCTTGCGGGTCGAGGACGGCCGGCTGGCATGCCGTCAGGAGGAGCGGCGCTATCAGGACAGCGCGGCGCGAGGCTCGGGCGATTGTCGATCGGACGCGCCCCAAAGGACCTGTTCTGTCTGGCGGTCCGTCTGACTTGCCATGGGACACGGCGCGCGGCGGAACACCCAACCGTGATTGCTGCGGCTGGTCTAGGGTTGTCACGATCCCTTCTCTCCCGCCACGCTGGATGTTAAACCGACATCTACCGGATGAGCGCCGTGTCAAAGTTGAAGTTGCCGCTTTTTAAGGATTTTAGCAATGCCAAATCCTCGGTATGAGGTCACCTATGCAATCACGCCCGTGCTATCGGCGCGACGAGCGCCAAAAAACTCAACCACCGTTGACGGCGTCATCCTCGCGATCGAACCCATGGCCTTGATATGAATTGCGCTATCACGAGTAAGACAAGCCAGGTCCTCTCCTTTTTGAAGCAGCCCATTGTCCCAAAAACTATGACAGTGAACACTGTGAGCCGGGAATGGGACTAACGCCTGAATAAGAAGATCGTCGGTCTTCAAAAGATGGGCTGTTGTAGCGAAACGCAGCTTCTACAAAAAAGCCATTGTATTGGAAGTCGCGGCGGTCATTCTGACCGTTCAAGAAACCCGACTCATTTATTTGAGCGGTCGAATCCAAGCACAGACTGTGACATGACTTTACCATTATTCCTAAACCACAATTTTGAATTGTGGTGCGTTTCTCTAGTTGATGCCGCCCGTTTTGGAACCACGGCTAGTAAGATCGCCATAACCGCCGGTCCCCGCCCCATTTGAGCTGCCGCTGATCCCGCCAGTATTCCGGCCAAGTGAAGCGGCGTCTTTGACTCCGCCCGTTGCCGCACTCGCGCCAACTGTAGCGTTGATGCCGCCCGTGCCCGTATTGACCGTATCCCCGATGCCACCAGACCCAACGCGTAAGGTACCTTTTATGCCCCCCGTCGTATTACTACCGGTCCCCTGGCCTATGCCGCCGGTTCCAGCGCCGTTAACGCCCCCTCCCCCTCCCCTGCCTCCCGCTCCCCGCCCGTTAACGGCGGCGGTAGGCGCTTGGGCTGGGGCCAGTACCGGGGCAGCGGCGGGCTGGGCTGGGACGGCTGGCGCCTGGGCCAGGGCAGGCACCAAGGAACCGACAATAAATGTGACAATAAATGCCGGCACAACGGCCAGGGTCAATCGATACCGCATGTACCTCTCCGGGATGTTGGCCGATCGCGCAACTGTGAGACGGGATTTTGCATATCAGACATCCATTGGATGATGTCCTTGTTAAGGCTGAGATTGCTGATTTCGAAAGATTTTGGCAATGCCAATTCCACGACATGGGGGCGCCCCTCTCCCAAAACCGGTGAAATCGACCCCCGATTCAAATGCATCAAGAGTCTATCTCGGTCCACAATTTTACCCAGATTCGGTGTGAGCCCACACTCATTCAAAACGCCAGCAAGGGTGCCATACACTAAAGAAGCGCCCATCGACTTGACTTCTCCTCAGGGCGCTCGCGATCAACGCACTCTTTCTGTTTTTGCCGCACGCTTTATTCACGGTTTTGCCATACGCGGAAGAGAGCGGCGCATCGGTTAAATTTTCTCCGCGGCTCCTTTATCCATCGCGGCGGTTGAATTTCGCGAAATAGGTCGCCATGATCGCCTGATAGATTTCCTTGGCGCGCATCGCCAGCATCCTGTTCGAAAGGCCCTCTTGCAGCGCGCTGACGGCATTCCATGCCAGTGCCTGCCGCAACGGCGTATCGGTGGCAAGCTCGCAAATCGCATCGGCGAGGGCCGTACTGTCGCGCGGCGGTATGACGATGCCTGCTCCCGTCGCCCTCACGACTTCCGCTATTTCGCCTACGTCGGTCGCGATCACTGGCAAACCAAACGCAAGAGCCACCATCAGCACTCCGCTCTGCGAAGCCTCGACATACGGCAGAGCCACGACGTCCGCATCCGTCAGAAGTTGGGCAAGTTCCTCGTCGGGAATGAAGCGGTTGCGCACATCGAAGGTATCCGTCAAGGGGATGGGCGAGCTCCCGTTAACGAGATCATCGCCCCGTCCCGCAATGATTATCCTTAAGGAAGCCAAACGCGGTTGCACTTGGGGCACAGCGTCGACCAAGTACTTCAAGCCTTTGTACTCGTAGATCCGGCCAAAGAATAGAACGCGGAAAAGACCATCGCACTTTTTCACTAGCATGTTCCGCGCGGCGAGCCGTGCATAATAATGGAGAGGCACGTGCGGGAACACGAATACGGCGCTTTCCTTGACGGGGAGCTTAGTTAGGGCGGCCGTGCGAAGGGTTTCGCCGTGGACGATGATAGCATCGGACTGGCGGATGAATTGCTGGATGAACATTCTCGGTACACGCCGCGAATCAAGGTCACCTGGATGATATTGAATGTCGTGAACCGTGGTCACGACCGGAATACGTTTCAAAAGAGGTGGCAGCAGGTTCAGCCAAATGTTGTTCTCCCCGAGAAAATGAACGATATCGGGCTTCCACACTCTTATCTGCTTCAGCATCTTGTAAATGAGGATCAAGTTGCTGAGTTCTCGATGGCGTGGCCAATGAAAGGCCGCTATCTGGACCCGTTTGTCCACAAAAGCCCGCATCGCGATTTGTTTCTCCGCGACGCACAGCAAAACGTCGCAGGATTCAGCGAGCATTTCTGCATACTCGAC
>CAYTRB010000007.1:0-48889 GCA_964440215.1 uncultured Methylocapsa sp. | reverse complement strand
ACCCAGACGCAAATCCCCGTTAGCGAAAGTTACCCCTTCGCTTGACAATGGATTTAAGATGATGGAAATTAACGACAACCACGTACGTTATTTTTCCATCATCTCATGCTTGAGGGTGATCTCCCCGCCTCCGTGCGGGGTTTTTGCTGTCTGGCGTCCTATTCTCCAGAATGGTTAACAACTTAGGGGCAATCCCTCACCCCATAGCGGCCAACTCTGCCCGAAAATAAAGCAAAATGGAAGGCCCCCTACTCGGCCTCCCACCCGCTCGATGTGATACAATCACGATACACGTTATTTTGCTGTATTAGGGTCGTCGCTACAGCAATCGCATTGCAATCCGCGCAGTTTTGATAGGTCATCGGTGGCGGGACAGATTGTTTCATCAGATCGCAGTTGGCAGAGTCCATGTTGAATTGCGGTTGGCCGCGTCCTTGGCCTGTTATATCCGCGTAGTGAGTTGGTGGGACACATCCAGATAGTGATATTATGATTAGTATTGTAGCAATTTTGTACAAAACACGTTCTCATTTGTGTAAGTTGTGTGGCAATTTCGTACCACACAACTAAAGTTATGTATGATTTATAGGCGAGTCACGACCGACGCGAATACATGATCCAGGTTCGCCTGGGCCGAGATCGCCAGGCGCTTCATCGAGATTCGACCGGCTGCATCGGTCTTCGCCTCCGGTGTTTTTGCGTTCTGGAGCACGGCCCTGTAATCCGTAGTGTCGGACAGGATGCCGGGGATCGTCAGGTTATGCGGGCGAAGCCGCTGGTACAGCTCTGAGAACTGAATCGCCGCACGGGAGCGCATCGTGAAGGATTTTGTATCCTCATGGAAGGCAAACAGCGGGTAGAACACGTCCTCCACAACCTCATCCACCTCGACCCGGTTAAAGATCAGTCGGATTTTCTTCGGCTGCACGCCGAGCGATGTAAGCGCCTGGATCGTCGCAATCGTATCCCCGATCTGCTTGGCTTCCTTAACCGCAGGCACCACGAACAGATCCATATCCTCATGCGACCCTTGGTACTGCTTCATGAGCTTCATAAAGTCCTCGACGTTGGACGAGCCCACATCGATAATCGCGTCATTCACCAGCATGAGCTGTTCAGACAAAGCGCCAAACTGCTTGCCTCGCATGGTATCGCCATCGCTCTCATCGGCATTGATGGATTCGACGGAGATAAACTCCGAACCTGGGATGCGTGGCGAAAGTAAGTGCTTTGCAACCGTCGATTTTCCGACATTCCCAGAGAAATTTATAACAGCAATCTTCACGTTTGGTTCCTTTTCTGGCCAATAATAGGCGGTCGTTTTCCAAGATATTTTTGATCGATAGTTTCGCGCTGCCTGGCATCCAGAACGTCCTCCAGGTTCATCGGTGGACTATCGAATATCTGGGCAATGGCCTGATCTTGGGTAAGTTCAGGCTCCGGTATTGACTGCACCAACCGGCGATAGCGGTACAGATTGCCCCGAAATGTTGCTAGGGAAAGTTTCAGACCGGTCTCCCCAAGGGTCTGGATGATGTCCTCATGCCGGACGCCCTCCCTCACCTTTCGGTCAATCTCGGGCATAACATCCCGTAATTTTGCGGCAGTAGTTTTGCCGCTCAACGCATTGATCCTAGTCTTTAGATCATCAACCACATCCCTACCTCCAATTTAGATGATGAATGTATTATGGATATGCAATTCAAGTATGATAGTCAACCATAATTGTATAACTTTTGTGTAAAAAGTATATTATTTTTTTCAATCTCAGTTGACTTGAATAAAGTTTTGTATGATCTGAGTATCACTCAGATATCACATTTTTACTAATGTAATATCATCTTTGGGTAACTTTTTTAGTATGTTGTTGTCATGTTGGGCTGTGTAAAACAGATCCAAATTGGAGTAGGTATGTACAAAGAGCCGCAAGAAAATGTCGAACAAACCGCAGCATGGGAGGATGTGACGATCCGTATTCCGGCTGAGCTGGCGAAGCGTCTCAAGGACTATTGCGAGAGTAGGCGGGTCAATATCGACCTAGTTATGAAGAACGTCATTGGCGGATTTTTGGAGTTAGTTAAGAGGAGGCAGCACTAAAAATGAACCTATGCCTTTTGGACGAGAACAATGAACCGGTGCCCATCGAGGATGTGATAACCTGGGTGACCGGCTGTAGTCGCATGGACTGCGTAGTGGGGCGCGACCAAATTGATGGCATTATCGTTTCGACCGTCTTTCTCTGCCTGGATCGTAATTATTCTGGGGTGGGTGGTCCTGTCCTATGGGAAACTATGGTTTTCGGCGGTTGCATGAATGGCGATATGCGCCGGTATAGATCACATGCCGATGCAGTTTCCGGCCATCGGGAGGTCTTGAGCATAGTTTTGGACAGATTTTACAATGATAAGAAGCTAACTGACCAGGGGAAGTAAACCAAGTTCCGTTTTGGATTGACGGCCTGTTCAATCGTCCGTAACGATTATGGTCTAACTTTAATAAAAGAGGTGATAGTGTCTGAGTACGTTCAAGACAAAACCATTCAGAGAATCGTAGCTGGTAGGGAGGGCGGGAACACCCTCACAATCACCAACATGGATGGGGAGGTGCAGTTCTCTATTCGGGAGCATGGCAATCCAGGAAATACCCAAATCGTTTCCCTATCTGGAAAGGGGTTCAATAATCTACTTACTAGGATATTGACCTTGGATGTTGAGGAGGTAGATTTTTCGTCCCTCCCTGCACAAGTTAGGGAGCATACTCAGCACCCTCCAGAGGCAAAGAAATCATCCCTCCCAGAAAATCTTGATGATCTCGATCTATCCAAGTCGAGGAAGTTACCGGGCAGTAGCGCCCAAACTTCCGAAAAACAGCTTGTAAGGTGGACTAAGGATGAGGACGAGCGGCTTGTCGAATTGATCCGGTCTGGAAAGACCGACAAGGAAGCCGCCGAAATTATGGGGCGTTCCGAGTCGTCAATTGGCAATCGTAAGATGAAAATTAGACCGACTCATAAAATACCCAAAAAATACGAGAAGAATGTCGTGTCGAAGGTTGGTCTAAATGCCTGGTCTGACGAACAGACCAATGAGCTTGTGAGGCGCGTAGCGATGGGCGAGGGCAATGAGCACATAGCCATCGCAATTGGCCGAAGCCCGATATCGGTCAGGGATAGGAAGCGCGTTCCGCTCATTAAAGACATGATCGAAGAAGCGAAGCAGGAAATGCTGCAACTGACGAAACCCGTTTTGGAAGAAGTAAATGGCCAAGAGAACTAAGAAGGTACAGAAGAAAGCAGAATCGCGTGTAAAACCAGAGATCGTTTTAGATGATATATTTTTCCATAAGAGCCAACTGAACTATGGAACAAAACTGGTTTACTATGGTCGATGGGAGCCAATGAGCATCTGGGAGATAGTTGACATAAAGTCACACTTTCTCGGGAAAGAGGTTGGTGACGTGAAGATTAAGAAGGTAAACCAGGTTCGATATTTGAGTGATTCTCTCACGCTGAAAAATACCGTTACCTATGAGACCAGAATACTCACATTTTCGTACATGAGCTATTCCGCGATCTGGAGGCTTGCATAATGCGTATCGTTATCGGCCAGGTCGAAGTTGATCTAAAGAATGGCGGTCGGATTAGCTATGACTCTCAAACAGATACGCTGAGTATTGATCCTGTTCAGCAGGTAAGGCGGTCTGAGAATCCGGTGAAAAAATCCGGCCAGCCTAAGCCTTTAATGATCGAGCATGATACAGCAAACCAGGCACCGCAGGCCGCTCTTACCAAGACTGCGCTGGTTCAAAAAATAATGAACTTAGTTAGATCGACAGGGGAGCCGACCGCATCCCACTGGATCACAATGTCATGTCTCGGGCGAGGCGCGAATCCCAGGTATGTCCAATACCTAAAGCTACTCCTGGAGGAAATGGTCGGTGAAGGCCAGCTCGTGGAGAGCATAGAGAATAATAGAAGGCGATACGCGATCCCATGACGAGAAATCCAGAGTCAATTACCCTGTATGGGCAACCAGTTCGCGGTAGAACTTGCGGGTCGTGCAACATATGTTGCACGATTCTTCCCGTTGATCTTCCAGGAGGGAAAAAACTAGCAAATGTAAAATGCCAGCACCTTCGATCTAAGGGATGCTCCATTTATGATAACCGGCCAATGCCATGTCGATACTGGTCCTGCCGGTGGTTGTTCGATGAGGAAACCGCAAATCTCCGCAGGCCGGATAAGTCTGGGTATGTCATTGATAGTGCGCTCGACACGATTCTGGCAGATGGGAAGCCCTGTGAAGTGTTCCAAGTATGGGTCGATCCAGCGCGACGCGACGCCCACAAAGACCCAGCTCTTAGGGAATACCTACTTGAAATGGCAACAATCTACCGACTTCCAGCCATTATTAGGTGGGGGTCGAATGACGGAATGGTGCTGATCGCACCACCTTTATCTGGAGAAGGCGATTGGATTGAGGTTACTTCCGGCATGGTCAGCGAAGAAGAAATGAACCATAAACTCGGCGACGACGCGCAGCCGTGGAGGAAACAGATTA
The DNA here is from genome assembly GCA_964440215.1 of uncultured Methylocapsa sp. GTDB lineage: Bacteria > Pseudomonadota > Alphaproteobacteria > Rhizobiales > Beijerinckiaceae > Methylocapsa. Next base: position 44,330 of record CAYTRB010000007.1, on the reverse strand, counting down.
TACATGAAGGATAGTCCTGTGAAAAAAATTCCTATGCCGGAGGAGTATAGGAAGTACGTCCATTTTCTGATGGAACATACCGAGGCAGAGGCGGTTGTTTTGATAATTATAGATGGGAAAAATGGATCAGGGGGCGCAGTAGCGTCTCATAGTATGGAGGCAATCCCGCATATACAGGATGTCTTAGAGTCTGTTCTTGATGAGGTAAAAGACAAACTAAAAAAATCAAGCAACTAGCGGGGGTAATTCAGTACGATAGAACTTTTGTGTGCCGATCTGGGCCGTAAAGTATTCTGGGAGCGCCCAATCTGGCGGGGTGGCGTAGGTAGGTCGGAAATAGCTATCCGCGTGGCCGGTGATATCGGGGAGTAGGCCAGATATTGCAATCTCCGCTAGGTTGTAGGCTGTCTGGTAGGTTAGGTCATTTTTGGTTATGGCATCAATGACCAGAGGTATCTGCGTACTTCCGTTGTTCCAGGAGCTAAATTGCTCCGGTGCCAGGCATACAGAAGCAATATCTTCGCCCCACCAGCGCGGGTTGCGCGCCCGATTTAGAACGACGCTGGCGACTGCGTGCATCCCCTCCAGGCCATCGCCACGAGCCTCCATCCATATCGTACAGGCTAATATGGTTCTAGGGTCCGTGGGTGGCCAAGGAGGGGAGTCGAACACAATTATCCACCCGTGGCGATTAGGCTCTCAACATCATCCGCAATGCCTTCGATGAAGGCTGTAACCTTGTCCTTGGTCTCATCCACAAGCCCCTGGATGTCTGCCTCCAAGGCACTCACTAGGCCAGGCGCATTCCCGATAACAGCCTGGAGCGTGACAAGCGTATCCTTGAGAGCTGCACCATAGGCAGAAACAGTCACCTCAAATTTTTGCTCAAGGGTTTCGGCGGCGTCGGCGGCTGGCGCATCGGAAACTGGAGCATCGGCGGCTGGCGCGTCGGGAGCTGGATCGGTGGGGTCTACGGGATCGGTCACATTATCGGACATGCTAAATCTCCAGTTTTGAGGGAAAATTAGTGGCAATCCTTAATTTCCTGGCGGACTGCCAGGTAATCAGAGATCATCTTAGCGATAGGAGAGGCCGGTGGAAGCGAGGCCAATTGCTGCCCCGCCTGCTGTTCAAACGCCCTAGAATAATTCGGCGCGACCGGGCAAGCATGAACGTAAAGGGGAGCGGTAGTCAAGGAGCATCCTGGCAGTACAAAGGACATTAGTATTGCCCTAAGCGGCGCCATCTTTTAGTTCCTTTACTGCCTCGGCCTGGCTAGGTTCGTCGGCTATATCCTGTCCCATTTTAGTCTCAACACTCACCGCCTCAACTTCGGTCGATTTAACTGGAAACAGGAAGGAATATAACTTCGACACCCAAAATGGGATCGTATTTTTTATGATTGAAAATATGAGCGAGAGCATTTTAAGCCTCGGGTTTTGGCGCTTTATTAAAGCAGTTTGGTCTAGTCATAAACCAGTGAATAAAATTCGTGAAGACAGTCCCTAGTGCCACGGACACATCATCTGGAACGGCTAGATGGGCAAGGCTAAGAAGCCATACCATGACTACAACAAGCGCCAGTGCAACGCTACTGGACGCGGCTGCGGTGGATAGCGATGGTGTTGGGTTCATTGGTCATATCCAATCTTTGCCGATGTTTCTAGGTCTACGTTGATGTTTTGAAAACTCGCTTTATCTGTTCGTAGTAAAATTTCCCCGGCCTTGGGGATAGCAGGAATGATTGTGCGACCGATTGGGGAACGTTAAGATATAGAGCTAGAGGCGAGTGGGTCGGCTGAACCATCAATTGCTGGTAATAATAATCGTAGATGAACCATAGGACTTCTGGATATTGAAATTGCCAGAATTGAGCCGACCATTGGCTACTCCCTGCACCAGCGGGAAATGATGGGATTACGGATGCCATGACACATTACTGTAGGACGCGAACATTATATGTCTCGGCTGTTGGAGCCCCGTGTATGGCAGCGCAAACCCTGACGGTAACGGTTCCAGGCGCAGAAACATATCCATCCCACCACATTCCGTCGCCTGGGTATGCTGACGGTGTAACGACAACGCCCATTGCTGTTGTTGATCCAGTTATAGAAACAGTTCCGGTTGTACATGCGCCAGCGGCCAGGACGCTGCCTCCGATACTTCCCGATGTACCGGAAAAATAATTTGGAGCCGCATCGCAAATTGGCTGTGATGCAAGCCAGATATCATTTACTCCATCTTTTTGAATGATCGTAGCGCACGAATTATTAGAACCTTGTGGAATATAAACGCCAGTTCCCTGCGAGCCATCCGAACCATCAGATTCTTTAAATTGTACAGTGTATGCACCAGTTGTGTTGTTGTTGATAAATAGTTGAGTGCTTCCTGTCAGATATGTGCTTGTCGTCAAAATAAATAAGGCATTACTTGTCAATGTTCCTGTAAGTGTAAAGGTATTTCCAGAGTTTATCTGTGTTGGTTGGGCTGCCGTTGTAACCCCTGTAGAATATCCAGTACCACCATATAACATAGTCAAATCAGTCGTAGCTGGAACTGTTCCCCCTGATCCAATAGCATTTACCTGAACATATGCGTCCCTATTCCCAGATGAGAGCTGCAATACATCACCAACAGCATAGCCGCTTCCAGGGTTTGCGATTGCTAAAAAACTGCTGACAGTTCCAGATGCCGCAAAAATAACGGTGCTTAGACCGCTCCCAAGGGTAGCGAAATTATATGTTCCTCCAGTGATCGTAAGTGGATGTGTTGCGCGAGCGCGGATAATAAGATTATTAACAAACGCATCTGATGCTATAAATGTTGACGTATCAAGGGTTTGCTGCGTCGTGGCAGTGCCATTTGTTATCGATGTTCCGACCCCACGCCCACTTTGTTCCGCAATGGATGGCCGATAAATAAATGCTGTGCTGTTCTGGCTTGTCTGAGCTATGGATGAACCATAAGTCAAAAAAATTCCAAAAATTGCCGCTACTATCTTTTTCATTCTATCCACCCTGTATCGTTACATGAGACGTTCCGCTATCGCTGATGCCAAAAATTTCGGCTGTTGGTGGCACTATATTTACGCAGCCGCCGAGCGCCGGGATATACATACCGGTCGAGACAACTGCCGCGCCACCATTCAGATTCAAATAAATATTTCCAGAATCCGTTGTTTCTGTGCAAAGCGTGAGACTGTGCGAGTAGGTTGCTGCGGCGAGAATCGCCGTTGATGCTGTTGTGACGGTGACAGTCGCCAATGGTGAGGCGTAGGATATCGCCTGGCTTCCGCTGCCACCCGATATGGATACAGGAACGGGTACGCCGCTAGCGTTACCTTGGATGGTCAGGGCGGTCGTTTGGGGGGTTCCTGGAGTAGATTGAACGGATGTCTGATTTGCATCCGTCGATGCGCCAGTGGGCAGGGGGAGGGATGTCGCGCTAATCGGAAACGTCGCCCCAGTTCCAGGGGTTACGGGCTGTGGATTGGTCAAACTCAGCGCCGATCCGGCCAGATATTCCTGAACAAACCAAGTATTTCCCGCCGCCGTCGCGGCCTGTGCCCCCTGCATCACTGGAACAGGCGTTCCACCGCCGCCAGAATCGATGACGTAGCATGGGTATGTCGATGTTCCGCATGGTGCTCCAGGCCCGATCTGGGCGTGTGCAGCGGCGACATACGATAGGAAGACGACGAGAGATAGGAGGAATCTTTTCATATCACATTCTCCAGCTCATGCTGACCATGCGAAGCGGAATAGCTGTCCTGGCGTCGGGCAGTACACCGATATCTGATCCGTTGTGCATGTCGTTCCATTTTCAATGTATGATTGACCTGGCGCAAGCGTGAAGCCGGAAGCAGTTCCACCATAGAATGGATCATAAGACCCATACCGATCATTGAAAGCATTTGCGCAATCCACATAGGGAGCGAAGGCATAGCCAGACCCAGGATCGTCAATGATAACGGATGTAACAACGCCACCCGTTAGGACCGTCCTTGCCTTCGCTGGCCGGTATCCGGCATTATTCGGGAAGTTATTAGGGGATGCGTATCCCGGCAGTCCAGCGCCGCTAGGGCCAAGGCCAACAAGTGGGCAATATGCTGCACCGCCAAGGAATTCGATAAGAGGAGGGGCCAGAAAACCGAATCCACCATTAACGATGGTAATTCCGGTCACTGCGCCACCAGTGATAGTCGAGGTGAATAGCGCACTACCGAATCCAAAGTACATTGTCGCTGTAGTTGAATTGTTCTGGAAAAATAAATATGCGCTTCCAGCTCTGACGGGCGACACCAACTGCGATGCGGTCCCGCTCACAATCGTTGAGACAAATCCATAGCGTCGGTCGCACTGTTGCTGACCTCTAGCGCCAATGAGGTACATTTGGATTTTCCTTTAATCTAATTAAATTCATATATTATTATTTCTGATGGTCCTCCGTGAGAACCAGCAACGGCAGGTTGAGACGCTATACTTACAGACCCAGAGGAGCCGTAACCATACCCAGTTCCAAGTGTTCCAGAAGAAGATGTTGTTGTTATTGCTGGAGTTCCACCAGCACCAAGTGCTGACGAACCTCCCGCGCCGCTCATTTGCCCATTACCTGCTGAGTTCCATTGCGCGCCGACATCCCCACCTCTGCCTGCAATTGATTTTATGAGCGTATCACTTGAAGTTGTGCAAGGCGCTGTAGATGGTGGTGCCCCACCATTAAGAGAATATGTTGATGGTGTATTTGCTGTCGATCCTGCTGAGGCAGGGCCACCATTACAAGAAACAAAAGTACCAAACGAAGTACTTCCTCCGGCAGTTCCGTTATTATCACCGGCAGCTCCTCCGTTTCCTTCTGCTCCGATAGTAACTGTTGTTCCAGAAAATCCAGATGCAATAAGGACTTCGGCAAACGAGCCTCCTGCGCTTCCGCCCGAAGTACACGCCTGATTTGTACTTGTGGAGGCGCATCCACCTGTTCCTCCTCCGGGCGCTTGATCGTCTACAATAATATCCTGTGTACCAACATCGGGTGTATATGTTCCGCTTGTTGTGAATGTTTGAACTCCAATAAACCCAATTCCGGTAACAGCTCCTGTTGCGCTTAAAGTCGTAAATGCGCCTGTCGATGGTGTTGTTGCGCCGATTGTTGTATTATTGATGGTCCCGCCGGACATATTTCCATTTGTTGTAAGAAGCGTACCGCTTGTTGGCAGAGTAATGTTTGTTGTTCCGGTCGTAGTAAACGTTAACGAGTTTGAACCAGACGTTTCTAGGTTTCCAGATAACGTAATCGTATAACCAAAAAGATTTATTTCTGCGGTTGATTGAGTTCCATTATCTTCTATTTCTGAAAAATTATTTTGTGTCTGGAGAGGCCCATAAATTGGCGGTGATCCATATAAAAATGAGCCGCTTGATAATAAAAATAATACGCTAAAAATGATTTTTTTCATGATATCCACCATTGCGCTGATCCAGAATAAATTGCAGTTGCATCACCTCCAGGAGCGATTCCTGACGGATTATTTATTCCGAGATTCTCTAATTGCGCCCCTAATGGTGGGTATAAACTTGCAATATTTACACCACGATTAATGAGTTTTATGGATGTTCCAGGTTTGATCGTATTTCCATCTGGTGTAAGAGTTGGTAGAATAAATCCAGTTCCGGAACTAACGGTGGTCGCTATATTTATGTTTGCCGTAAGTGATTTTGCAGTTGTTTGAGTTGAACCTGATCCAGACAAACCTGTGGAAAGAGATTCAGAGAGAATTCCTTTGATGATTACATCAGATTCAAACGTCGCAAGTTCTAATACTGTTATTGTTGTGAATGTTCCTGGGCCTTCGCTTGCTTCAAAAGTAAGTCGCTCCCATTCTCCTTCTACCGATCCAGTTGGAACAATATAATTCATGTTATCATCTGGTTCTGTTCCGCTTGGATTCCAGTAAAAAAATCCACCAAGACCATCATTTGGTAGTGAGACCCCCTGTAATGCAACTACCATTCCGGGTAATCCAGTAAATCCCCGAAGTTGAGAACTCATCTGAGCGGTTTCAACGTATGTATTCAGATTATCCGCCGATATCGTTCCCTGGCCTTGGATAGCGGCATTTAATGCTGGGACTGACATATCATCCAGTCCCTTCACTAGATTGATTATCTTTTTCCTTTAATTTATTTTTTAACGCTTCTACTTCAAGTAAGGCGGATTCAAGCCTAGCATTTGCCATAGCTAAGGCGTTATTTGCCGAGTCTCTTTGCAGAGAGATATATTTAATAATAAGTTGATTTTGATCTGTTGGATTATACATTGTAAAATGGCAGTTTATAGGTTGTTGATGTTGATCCATTCCATGTCTCAAATTCCAAATATCCTGCTGGATCACTTGGAAGTGGAGATGCCGAACCTGTTGTTGCTGTTGTCGCTGTAAGACTTGTAGTAAACATTGCTCTTCCGTTTTGTTTTACTGCAAAATACACATTACTACTTTCATCCAGTACCTCAAATACAGCATTCTCAGGCATTTGAGTCCCGATTGTTTGAGCTGTTATATTAACTGAGCTTGGAATTGCCCTTATTAAAGCTGGAAATATCGGACCTGCGCCATCTATTGTATCTATGAAAAGTCCAAAATTTGAAGCTGCATTTCCTTGCATATAAAATGCAGTAAGAAATGGTTGTGATCCTGCCGCAACCATAATTGCAGCTTTAGATGGAAAGTTTCCATAGGCCGCTAATAGAATTGCGTTTGAAATGTAGTCTGTTGTTCCATATGATAAATCTGGTGGCCAATTCATGTGTGGAGGTGATGCAAAATTATAGCTATTAAACTCATTTTGGGCGACACCATTGGAATATAAATCAGCCCTACCAAAAACACCGAACGCTTGATTTCCAGAAGCATTCATCCGTCCATAACCCGTTACTCCGGTCGGGAATGCAATAAAAGACGTATTGTTGTTCTCAGTCGCTCCTACAATACAATTATTATTGGCTGCGTCAGATGTAACTTGAAACAATCCGGAAAGCGGATTCCAGGAATTTATCGGATTTGCTCCAGAAAAATTCGCATCATAAATAATTAAATTAAGAGCTTCTGTTTGTGCTGTAGCGGTAGTATAATTTCCTGGTGGAACGATAATTATTCCTCCATCTGCAACGGACGCAGCATTAGAAAATTCCGATGAATAATCGCTTACCTCATTTCCACCAAACCATAATACTGAAATAGGCCCTCCATTTGTTTCTCTATAGTATCTTTGGTTAAGCGCATCTATTATTATGGTTCCGCCATTATCAGGGCTGGTCATGTCAGTTGGAACATATACAAACATTCCTTCCCCACCATCGTTTGGTGAGGAATATCCTTCAACATATATAACTGGAGTAGCTGCCCCTCCTTGAAATGCTCGTAAGTCAGATATTGTTGCAACATAGATAGGGGATGTTTGTGATATTAATAGTCTCATCCATGCTCCAGGAACATTTAGCTGTGGCACTATGATGGATGTTCCGTTATCCGGTCCAAGTGAGGTTGTATTCCAATAAAATGGTCCAGCACCGCCATCCCCTGGCGTAACAAATCCTTCCAACAGGATTTGCATTCCAGGGAGGCCAATCAGAGATCGAAGTTGAACAACATTAGTTACTGTCTGAACAAACGTATTCAGATTATCGGCGCTGACAGCCCCTTGCCCCTGGATAAATTGTTGTGGTGTTGGCGCGGTCATATCAATACCTCACTGGTGGGCGAGGAGGGCGGTGCGGCATAGGAAACCATGACCAAGGGGGAAGCCATCGCCACATTTCACGCCTCCTACCTTTTTCCGCTGCGCTTGGATTTTCGGATGGATTTCCGCGCGTTCGATAGGGCGGCAGCAACCGCTTGTCGCTGCGGATGGCCAGAGCGCACCATTTCCCGAATATTATCCGAGATAACGCCTCTGCTGCTGCCGGATTCTAGGGGAATACCAGCCTCCTACCGGCGACTTCCATAGCCGCGAGAGGATCGCCGCTTGTTCATGCTACCCATATTGACCTTGCCGCCAGCGCGGCCCATTCCACGACTTGCCATTTTAGCCTCCTTTTCTGAAGTTTCGGCCATATTCGATTGTGGCTGTTGGAAAAATGATGAGGACTGAATAGGCGACCAGGACCAAAACGGAGATAGCCGTTTGGTGCTCCATAGCTGATACCGCCAGAGCAAACCCGCCGATCAGCGTCAAGAACAGAAGTAGGCGGATTGCCAATATAGTCGCAAGCGCCTGAAAAACGCCCAAAGATGCGCCTATAACAGCCTCCTGCGTCGCCTTCCGCCCTACCACGCTAGACTGAATTAAGCGCCCCTCCATCTGCGCCATTCTGGCCATTAGCATAGACATGTCCATTGATGGTGTATGGGTCTGAACCGGCTGGGGCGAGGGGGTCTCTGAGGGGGATGGGGTGTACGTTGGTTCCATCTGACCCTGTTGGATGCTCACTACGTTTTCTGCCCCTTGTTTTTTGGGTTGGATCGGGGTTGCCGACAGCCTTTCCACGGAGTTCATTCAACACCCCTTCAAATTCGCTTGGCTCATCTGGTTCGTCGGCTATAATTTTAGCCCTAGTTGCTAGAAAACTACTTGCTGTGCTGGCAAGTTTTAACTTTTCTGCGAAACTCGGACCCTCGGTAACGAGAGTCCCATCTGGATTTTTAACATCGCCAATCGATGCCTCTCGAACAAGGCCAACAAGCAACCGCTCCACACCAGACATCAGCTTGTCGGAGCTTAGAACTTTTGCCATCGGGGAGTTTTAGCAACCTTATCAGGCAGCGTCGAACATTCTTTCAAAATGTCCTAGAGATAGGAAATTATTGGCTACTGCCAGATTGTGGTGCCGGTGCGACCGGCAAGAATTGGCCAGGCAATCTATCTTGGAACATAGGAAGAACCTGGCCAGGCTCGGCTGTTGATAGAATATCTGGATTAGTCAGTATCCGAGCAATTTCTTCATTGAGCTGCGGGTTTTTTATCGCGCCCAAAGACCTGTATGCTCGAATGAACGACTTGACCGATTCTATTCCGTTTCCAAGAAACGCATGTTTTGCGCCGTGAGCTGCTTCGAGAAACGGACCAAGTTCTGGGGTTGTATCCTCTACCGTACGTCTTGCAGTGGCGGAATTTCCGACAACTGACTGCATCGTGGCATGTATCGCCCGCTCACCAGTTACCGATTCTATAAAATCATTCATCTGTTTCTTTGTTCGGAAAATCGGCCGCAATCTCTCCCGCGCTGCGGACTCGTTTTCATCCCTAGAGATATTCCTAACTGCGGAGGACAAAATCCCACGTTCCGAAATTTGGTTTAGGTATGCCTGCCCCGCTCCAATCCGGTAGTGCTCCCTCTCGGATTTCGTCATTCCATCAAAAATAGCCTTAACGTCCTCTGGGTGCGTGTTCAGGATTTTCTCGCCCTGTGCCATTGCCCCCTTACTTGCAGCCGGTCCCGCCCATGCAGCGCGTGCCGCGCGATATGATGGGTTTATGCGGTCCAGTTCACCTAGGAGCGACACGCGGAGCTGGTTGATTGACCGACCGCGTTCATCCAGATTTAGTTTCGCCGTAACTGGGTCTCTGTATTGTTCGATGATATCATCCAAACCCTTTTTGGCTGCATCCAAAAGCCTCATATTCGGCGTATTGATTAGCTGTGGTGTTCCGGTAGAATCGTACCTCACCGAATAATCCGTTGGATCAAATTTTATATTTGCAGCATCCGCCTCATTTCGTTGTATCTCAAGCCCTTTCCTTATCCCCTCCTGAATCCTAGGGTTTTTCAGGAGGCGGGAGATATACGGGCTATAAACGCCAGCGCCTTTCCCTTGAGATTCGGCGGATTGCGCCGTTTTAAACTGGCCAAGAATGTTGGCATGGTCATCGTTTGCCGATTGGACCTTCGCATGAGCATCCTCAACAGCCTTATTCGCAGAGGCCATTTCGCGCACCGCACGCGCATTCGTTGATACATCCCTTCCGGTGCTCGAAATTTTCGCGGCTGCACTGGTAAGATTTAATTTTGCGGCATCCCATTCCTTAATCGCCGCTTTTTTTGCCTTCGACACACGGTTAAATTCGTCGGAAAACTGTTCCTTAATGGACGCCATGCTCCCAGGCTTAAAAGCCTGTTCATATAGTGGCCTTGCATTGGTTGCCTGGCTCTCGCCAAGCGCATTTGATACCTGCCTGCGCGTTTCTGGAGCCTCAAAATTCTGTCGAACGGAGTTAGTCAGCCTTTGCGCTGCCCCCGATAGTCGATCCTTGAAGCTCTGGTAAATTATCGCTCTACTTGCCCCTTTCGCCCGCGATACCCGGCCAGCCAGACCACGTAAATTCTCGCCACCAGCCTCCATGAGCGTCATAGGGACGCTGGCGGCATGGGATTTGTGCATCAGGTCGATGATATCTGTTGCACTCGGTCCACCGCCCTTTTCATCAGCCGCAATGGTACGCGCCACCGCCTGAACGGCCCGCGATTTTAGAGCCTCTGGGTTATTTCTCTTGATGAAGTTCCCAATTCCGCTTGAGAGTACATTCGTACCTTCTAAAATCCCGCCAGTACCAACAGCACCAGCAATATTTTCGGCGGTTTCCTGAGCTTTTCCCTTCCAATAGTCGGGACCGGATACTGGCTGCTCTGCTCCGGCGACCAAACCAGCTCGACCGGCTTGCGCCATCCGACCTAACGCCGTTCCCGTGGATGCGATATCCTCCGCCGCGCCGCCCGGTAATAGGGCGGCGGACATTTGGCCTGCAACATTTCCAGCCTCGTATAAGTCTGGATGGGACTGTTGGTATGGCTGCGTCTCTCCCTGGAGCCAATCTAAGCCGTGCTGCGCGGCAGAGCTAATAGCCCGACCTGGGGCACCTTCCGCCTCTGTGATGTTCGATAGGGTCTGGTCTATGCCCGCCATAGGACCATTTGTAGGCGGTGTGAGAACTGGAGGGGTAAGCACTTTTCCTGCGAGCTGCGCCGTACCCAAGGCGGCGTTACCAAGGCCACCAACGACACCAGCCCCTAATGCAGCATCGCCGGACGAGATCGGGCTTGGTGGCGCTGGCTTTGGCGCAGCCGGTGCGCCACCCATAGAACCCCAATGGGCCTTGGCGAAGGATAGAACTTGATCCTGCGTAGCGCCTGTCGGTGCAGTGACCTTGAACTTTTTTCCATCCGGCGATGTGATGATATAATCTGGCATTATTGTACGGCCTGAATGCTCCACCCAGCGCCACCAGCCGATTCATCCTGCGTTGTTGGCGAAGGGGTGTATGATGGGGGAGGCGGTGCGATATCCATCCCGGTCGATGATTGGCCCGTAGATATTGCCTTGTTTATTGCTGCAATAGAATTTGCGTATTCGGTAATTCGGTTATTCATATCTTGCCGCATGACGCTAAAAACAGCATTAGCCTGTGCTGCGGTCCCAAACTGAGAGATCAAATCTGCTGCTTCCTGACGCGCTGAATCACTACTCGCGGCAGAGCTTCCGGTTCCACCAGCCATGACTTTCGCATATTCAGTCAAGGTCGTCGTAAGCGCAGCACCATAGGCGAGCGTTGCGGGACTACCCGTCTTCACCTCTCCAAACGCAGCAATCTGGTTTAGGATTGGCGAAATATTCGTTGGTATTCCTTGCGCCTGTAAGGATTGGGCAGTCGCCATATTATCGAGGGTTGTCTTTTCGTATGATGCGGCAGAGTTTGCCGATTTTGTCATTTGGTCTAAGGTTTCCTGATTTGCCTTGTAATCAGTTTGGGCGGTGATGAATGATGTCGGGTCTTTCCCTTGGGCGATCAAAAGATTTACACCAGCATTCTCGATATCTACACGTATCTTTGTCGAATCCCCAGACAATCCGGCGGTTAGCTGGGATAGGGGAACGCCATTGGTCCATGCCTTTGCTAGTGCATTTATCGTGTTGTTCGACATAACACCGCCCACCCCGCCGCCGCCTGGAATCCCTGCGGTTACTTGGAGCGTCGCCTTATTAAATTCCTCTTTTTGCAAGTTCCCCAAGGCACCAGTTGCAAACTTAAATTTTCCACCGCCTTGAACATTTTGGGCAATTTGCAGCCATTGGTTTTTAGAATATCCTGATTGGTCTGGCGCATCGGCCACCTGTCCCGCTTGGTGCGATACATCGAGATCAAATGACGTGTCGGCTAGTTTCGCTGCTACCCCGCCGCGCTTTTTTTGTAGGGCAATGACGGCTGGCAACCCGCCCGTCTCAAGAGCGGCAATCGTCGGGGCGTCCTTGAATGCTGCGGCACTTGCCTGAACCGTAGCTATTTTCTCCCGGATATCCATGTTCCGATCTGTGAGCGCCTTGTTATATTGATCCATCTGGTATTTTTCGAGATTGAGCGCGTTAGCCGTTTCTGCCTTCCAGATTTCTTGTGCGTTATTCGCCGCCGCCTGATTCTTCTGGGTATAGGCATTCATAACCGATGCCCCGGCATTTAGTGCCGTGGTCAGGGGTCGGCGCGTCAAAAGTGATCCCATTGTTGCCAGAATCATGGCCATGCTGCCCCAGGCATGGAGCGGGTTTTGCGGTGGCGTCGTAGGCGGGGGCGGCAAGTATGGGGCGGGGGGAGGGTTAGGGCCTGGCTCTGCTTCCTCCTCCTGGAGATCGTCCATCGATTGTCTTAGGCTGTCTGCCAGGTTGCTCAATGTCTCCGTCTGGACTTGGTTATCGCCCGAGGATGGCGGTGGTTGTGGCGTCGGCGGCGCTTGTGCGGCGGCGGGCGCGGCAGATGGCGCAGCGCCAGGCGCGGGCATGGCTGAGATTTGGGAGACTGTAGGAATTATGGCCGGTGCCTTTGTGGCGGCGGGGGAAACAGAGGTTCCGACGCTCGGACCTAGCAGAGCTTGGGAAACTGGGCCTGACGTATTATCGAGAGGCATAAATTACTCCTATGCTGCGGACGCGGCGGCAGTGGCAAACGTGCCAATTGCGCTCGACAGTTGGTTATCCTGTTGTAGCGCCTGGTTCATAATGTCCTGGTAGAGCTGGTCGGACATTTGGGACTCCTGGAGGCCGGTGCTCAGGAGGCTCTGGGCCATTGTAGTTGCCTGGGATACACCGGCTGTTTGGGCGTTCGCCAAGTCTTGCGCCTCGGCAGAAGAACCGCTCATCCCCATCGAAGCGTATTGGCTCCTGATCGATGCCTGGGATGCCGCCACGGCCTGGTTAATGGATGCTTGAGCGCCAGGTGGGAGCGTTCCGGTTTGGAGGTAGCTCTGGAGCTGCGTTCCCTGCGCGCTTAATTGCGCGGCTGATGTTCCTATTTGGGCCTGCCCCGATACGGGCTGATTCCCCCGCAGCAAGTCAACCGCTAAGGGAGCTGCGCCAATTGCGGTTTTTAGAATCCCGCCGAGCATACTACCGCCTCCCGTTCCAGCGCCAGCTACCGAAGAAGTTCCACCTCCACCGCCTCCCAGTAAGTTTCCAAGTATTGTGCCGCCTCCAGCGTTTTGAACAACAGATGGAGCGCCAGCAATTGCGCTTGTGACATTTCCAGGCGTGTTTACGAGGGATTGGGCCAAAGTCGGATTTGATACCGTGCTTCCAGTTAAGGCAGTGCTCGCTGCGCCGCTCCCGGTCAGATCGTCCCAACCAGAAGAAATATCGGATGTGAGACCTCCAGCCCCGGTGATCCCGAGAGAACTCCCAAGATTTCCGAATCCGCTTGATATGTCGCTGCCAAGGCTACTCGCGGCGCTCCCAACGCCACCAAGAGCACTCCCGACACCGCTTGCCACGCCGCCGAGACCGACATCCCCAAGGCCAGCGGTGATATCGCTTCCAACTGCCCCCTCAAGGCCGCTAATTCCACCGGACACGCTTTGCAAGGCGTTCCCGACCTCAGTTCCGCTCAGAAGGCTACCAGAACCGCCAAGCCCAAGAATCCCAGCAGTCGCATAATCCAGAGCGCCAGCCTCTAATCCGCCAACAGCAGCTTGTCCGATGTTTCTTCCCTCAATGAGATTCCCCGCCGTGTCGCCAAGGCCAGCCCCAATAGGGCCACCCAAGACACCGCCAGCGATAGTCAGGACTTCGGGTACAAGGTTTTTTAGGCTGAAAGTTCTTCCGAGGAAGCCACCAACGCCGCCCTTGCCAAAAACATGCGACACCTTTGTTGTCCTTGTGTAAGAACTCGTTAAGTGACAAAGACCATACTATGAAAAGTCGTGGCTCGAATGATCTTATTCATTGAATGCCACCAATCAGCTTCTTAGAAAAATACTGGCTTGCATGTTTATATCCGCGTTTCTTCGCAAGCGGGGATAAATCCTCATCGCTTATATTACCCCATCCACATTCAACCGCTCCGATCCGCCTGGCCCATGCTTCCATTGCATCGAATGCCGCAAGAACCTCCCTCAAGTTCGTCTTCCGCGTAAACAGCCATATGCCGCCAACAGTTACTTCTGGCTCCATGAAAGAGCGAATAGAGCCAGCACAAAAATAAACATCACTACCTCTAAGAAGTAGATAATCAGGACTGCTTGCTGCCATTTCACAAAATTCCCACGCCCCATGATAAGACATGCGCGGGTAGTATTCATTATACTTTTGCATAGCGAGCAGAATTGCTTCATGAAAATCTACCTCAATCATCGGCCTTAGAGTGGTATAATTTGCCCCATCCATTTCTTATACGCCCGGTAAAAATCCGATTAAGGCATTCCTTGCTGAAATATGGTCCTGTGCATGAAAGTAAATGTATTCTTCCATGCCTTCTGGATCGCTAAAGTCTAAATATCCAGTTTGGATATCCCCGAGATCGCTGCTTTGTTGAGCGGTTGCGTTGAGCATGAGCTGATGGAGTAATTGATGGTTCGTATTCCACGTTCCCATATCGTTCTGCGGTATTGGATCGAGTTGGAATGTCTGGATAACGATGTAATTCACCGTTGCCGCAACCGTTAATCCAGTTCCGCCACCACCAGTAACGGTTACTATTGGAGCGCGAGAGTACCCTAGTCCTGGATTAGTGAGGTTTAGGGTCAGAGAACTGCCAACGATGGTAAAATCCGCCGTTGCTTGCGTCCCACCAGGCAAATCTGGCGGGCCAATCGTGATCGTCGGAGCTGATGTATATCCGGTTCCGCTATTCGTTATCGTCAGGCCAGCAATCATACTGCTTTTTAGGGATATTGCCTTAGATATATCGTCGTGATCGACGCGGTTTGCCAGGCCCCATAGATCGAGGCTATTCTTATCTCTCGGGGTATTCCATAGGTTTTGAGTACCCATTATTTTTTTAGCTTCCGAGAGATCGGCAGGATATATGGGACCAAGCCGTAAATGTCGGGTTCTGGCCGAACTGGCATACAATTATGGTTCCACTTATCGCCGTCTCGGCTATCATGGTTCCATTGCCGACCATCCCCGCCTGCGGTCCCATACATCGTTCCCTCAGCGGTGTATAACGTCCCTGCGGGGGATTCTACAACCAATCCCATCGGGTTATGGGTTGCGCAGCCATTTGGCGGCAGGGCTGGCTGGCTGGCCTCAATCATCGCATCGAAGTCTAGCGTTCCTCTTGATGTTTTCGGTAGATTTGCCATTGGATTCTCCTTAGTATTGTCCTGGAACAACCAGATTGATACTTCCAACTTGGAATGGGCCAGGCGTATAGGTGATCGCCAGGTAACTTAGCACCATATCGGCCTGCGTCGTGGTCAAAGTCACGCCTAGGTATATCCCTGCTGCATTTGTATCTCCCGTCATGGCCATTGGCCAGGAAAGATTGTAGTTTCCCAGGACAGAAAAGGTAAACGACTTCGGTCCAACAGGAAATTCATTTGCATCCGTGTCTAAATTCAGAGATACAGTCACAGGATACCCAAAATTCTGAAAATTTCTTGCTTGAACCAGGACGGAAAACACCTGTTTTGCTAGAAACGGTTGGTTTCCACCATACAATTTTGTTGAAAGCGTCTTTATTAGGCTGGAACTTTCAGCCCTAAACAGGGGAAATAGAGTTGCCCCATCCGAACCCCACGCCGTGATATTTGAATTTATCTCTTGCGTGCATATAAACATGAGGTTTTTCGATTGGGTCGCCATGAACCACTCGGATTCATCCCAAACGAGCATCTTATTTGTAGCAACCAGCGTTTCCTGATCTAAAACAGTGAGCAGCAGTAGGTAGTATTTCCCGCCATAGATATTTGCGACCGCCGATGTTGGCGTTAATGCACCTGGAGTTGGCGGAAACTTTGCTAGGGAAAAAAGCGCATCCAAAGTCTGGCTTACCTTTGTTACCGATCCGCCGTACAGCCCGTAAACTCCGAGTTGGTTGGCAAAAAGGATAGTTCTTCCAAAATCCTGGCACGAATCGCGCCAAGGGGTTCCAATTTGAGGGTCAGTGTTCTGATAACTGAAAGTCGTTGTTGGTGGATTACCGCTAGTCGATACGCCGCTTATGATCGAACATGAAGAATCTCCAATTGGATAAAGGTATCCATTTGACTGCCGCATTGCCACGTATTGCTGGCGCAGAAATCTGTCTGTCGATGTAAAAATTAGCCCGCCATCTGATGTTGCAAAATCTGAAATTGATCCTGGAGCAGAAACCTGAAACCTATTGCTATTATTCTGTGATGGGGCATTTGTCGGAGGTGTGAATGGATCAGCTATCCATACGCGAGACTGAAACGCCTCAAGCGTCGTTCCACTTACTCCATACGGCATGAGAGCTACGGTCGCAGATGCAGATTGATTTATCGCTGTTTCAACAATAACTGATGGTGGACTCGTATAATTATTATTTCCACCATTCGTCAAGGTAACTGCCGTTATAACGCCATTTGTCACTGTCGCGGTTGCTGTTGCCCCAGTTCCGCCGCCACCAACTATGGTTAATGTTGGAGTTTCCCCGTACCCGCTTCCTCCAGTGACAATAAATATGGTCGCAACTCCGCTTTCGGGAACTGACGCATAGGCAGACGCTCCTGAACCCCCGCCCCCAGAAAAAACAATTGTCGGCGTCGATGTGTATCCGCTTCCTGGAGTATTCACCGTTACTGATGTTACTGATGTTCCCGTCAAAACTGCGGTTGCTGTTGCCCCAGTTCCGCCGCCATCTATGATATAGACTGTTGGCGGCGAAGTGTATCCAGTTCCACCAGCCGTAACGATTATTGCCTCAATTCCTCTAGGTCCAAGGGTTGTCTCTATGATTGCAGAATTTGATGATCCTCCTCCAGAAAATGCCAACTGGACATAATCAATCGGCTGATATCCCGTTCCGGGAGTTACGACATTCACAGCAACAACAGAGCCGTCTTGAATGACTGCCTGGAATGTTGCCCCAGTTCCCTCTCCACCATAGGCTGTCACAGTAGGGGCGCTTGAATATCCAGAACCCCCATTGGTTATGACTATTTCGGGGGATACCCCACCAGCCGCGTAAAGGATCGACCCATCCCACACCCAATAGGCATTTTGGTTATTGTTGTTTCCAATTAAAAGATATTGCGATCCCCACTGGATGCACCCAGGAATATTACCTCCATTATAGAAAGTACCGACAACGGATGATATCGTTGTTATAGCATTTGTCGATGTGTTCACCTGATACGCAGTGCCATCGCTCAGGAAAACAACAACATATTGTGTTACGGCGATATTGTAAAAAAATGCCGAAATAATTGTTAGGTTCGTAGCCGCCGTATATATTGGCGGTCCTACATCCCATAAGGTTCTTAAAAATCCATCACCAACTCTTACAAAATTTTCGATAGCGTAAAATTCTGAATCCCTAATTGCTGGGCGACTAGATGACAGATTTAGACCTGCAAACGGAAATGGCGTGTATAGTTGTAAGCCTGCCGGTATCCCAAGATCATCCGACGAGCTGCGTCTGGCCATCTATTGACATCCCAAAAAAGCACGCTGTTGCGCGAATAATTTACGATAAAATCGGAGATTAGTAGGCATTGGAATTGTACCAATCGACAACACGACCATGCTCCGTCGCGCCGCGTGATCTGCCAAGCGATGTCATAAATAGTTGGAGGTACATTCCGGCCTGTTGCGGCTGCTGCGTTCCTAATTTTGCTAAATAGCACGCATAGTATTTTACCGAGTTCTGGAATGGATGGGGTATTGCATCATAATCACTATCCGAAACCAGCGGCGCAGGGGTGCATGAGCATTGCCACTCCATTTCAAGAGCCTGGCTTGGAACTGGCCATAACCAAAGATTAGCATTTGCTCCATCGCCATCTGTTGCCCATACAAGCGGATAGCTTGACACAATGTAATTATATGACCGCGCGTAAGCCTGAAAATCATCCCAAGGCATATAGTTTAAGGCAGGTCGCATCGACCCCCATGATATGGCTATGGAGGTAATATCTGTCACAAATTCAATACTCGCATTCGCATTTTGGATTTGCGCAAGCGCCATAGAGAATGGATATTTTTCTTGGTTTACGATTGTCATAAATGGGGGGGTTGGCGCAGAACCTGGTGTGAACCCACCTGGCACCATTGAACCGGCCTGCGCCGCATTCCCGACCGGAGCCAGGCCAGTTGCAAGTAAATTTATACATCCCGTCGAATATGCAACATGGCGGCGGGCTTCATTTATCCAAGTCGTCAATTGAGAGACAGGGGTAAGTAGCCCCAGATTGTCATGCAATAGAGACTGCGTATCGGTGATATACTGGCTCAGTTGCAAGGTATATCTCCAACAAAAAGACCGGCGGCGATTTCACGCACGCCGGTCTGGTTGTGAATCGATTCAGATATCAGTTCGGGTAGATATAATTCTCGTTGTCAACGATGCCGCCAACGGTAAGGGTGAGAACGGCAGCGGTCGTAATAAGACCATTCCCGATAATGCTGATGGAACCAGCCGTTGGAATTGCCTCATAGGAGCCACCGTCAACGACATATTCGCCCGTTGCGGTGATCGCGCCAGCACTGCTTACGGGGGCAGAAATGACCGCCTGGCGCATGGCGACTAGCTCAATCTGAGAACCAGGATTGGTGTAAGCCGCCGTTCCAGCAGTCGGCACTGGGGTAGCCGATACCGTGACGCTACCAGCAGCGGCAGTGTATCCAGCGCCCGCAGTCGTCACCGCATAGCCAGTAATCGCGAAATTCATAATCGCCGTTGCCGCCGCGCTCGTACCGCCGCCGCCTGTGAAGGTCAGGGTTGGAACAGAGGTGAGGGGGTTTCCGTGGTTGAGGCAGAGGACAGCCGTAACCGTGCCAGCGCCGGTCAGCGTGGCAACAGCCGAGGCATTCGCGCCCGTGGAATCGCGCGGATCGTTGAAGAACGAGACGGTTGGGGGGAAGGTATATCCGGCCCCCTGGTTGGTGATGGTAACGCTGGTAACTAAGCCACCCGAGATCGTGGCATATCCCGTTGCAGGGACGCCAGGAGCCGGGGGAGCGGAGAAGAACACATTGGGGGGCTGGGTATAGTTGGTGCCGCCATATGCGACCGTGACAGTCGTATTCACCGCGCCGCCAACTAGGGCAAGCCAGACAGAATTGCCAGCGGATGCTGTTACGGTGGGCGCAGAGGTATATCCCGATCCAGCGGCGGTCAGGAGAGCGCCGACCGCGCAGCCCGAGGTATTCGCAATGCGCTGATTGACGCCATCAGCCGAGAAAAAGACGTTCTGTTTGACACCGGAGATCGGCTTCCAGATCGTCATAATCGGGTCGTATTCCTGGAGCTGCGAATAACGACCGAGGGATGCCCAATAGCCGTTGGCGGGAGGAAGCCAAACACCCCCAGCCTGCAAGGCGAATTGATTGCTGGTAAGATCGGCAAGGGTGTTTGTTACCCCAGGACCACCGAAACGAATTGGCATTTGTCAAACTCCTGAAAGATGACCAAGGGTTAAAGTTAGAGGACGGCAGGCGGTCCCGGTACGTTCGGCCAGGCCGGAGAGGCTAGGCCCGTGATATGCGCGCCGGAGGACGGTTTTGAGCACACAAGATCGAGGGCGGTCAGAAGCACGCCGATTGATGCAAGCTGCCCGAGCGGGATCATCGATTCAAATCCAGTAAAGATGAACGGTGCCGCCTCGCTGATATACATCGCAAGATAGCGCGAATTTATCATGTACATTTCGCCGCGAGGGCACCACGGATCGGGGAAAATCGGGGTATTTAGTACCTGGATCGCGCGGAAACCGGAGTTTACCGTGTCGCCCTTACCGTACCGGCTGCGCGGGTTGGTCTGGTATTGCTCGAACCCCATGAAGTCGCTCATTAGCGTTGCCCAATCGGCGGGATTCATCACGGCAAAGTCGCAATCCTCGCCACCGGCACCCGTCGCAACGCGGGTTAGCATGGTCGCCATGCCAACGCGGGAGGCAATGTTACCTAGACCGCCTTGGTTCGGGTAATACTGGCCCTGCCAGAAGGCATTTGTCTTGCTGATACCGCCATATGAGGCGACATTTGTTCCATTATCATATGCCATGTAGAGCGAATCTAGGGCATTTAGATTATTGGAGTTATTCGAGAACATGTAGCTGGCAAGGGCCTGTTTGATGACAACCGCTGCGTCAGCCGTAACAGCCCGAAGTTTTGGGATAATCACGTCCGAAGACTGAACAATTGCCTCAAGATTGAAGAATCCGATAGGGACCATACCAATCTTCAAGTTAAAGCTGGCATCGGTGATAGCTGCCTGATCTTCTGGCATCGGGAAGTCGCCAGCGAACGAACCCCAATTGAAGGTCGTGAAGGATGAACCCTGCGTTGGGACGGTAATCATCGACGCGCCACCCCTGGCACTCTGAGCATTGCTCAAAAGAAGGGATAACAGCGGATGGGACTGGTAAATCTGAACAAAAAGCGACGGGATGACCGCGCGATTTGTGATGTATGTAAGCTGTTGGCCAAGTGCGCCACCTGGCATTAACCCGCCAGAAACGCCGCTCGTAAAGAAGGTTTGTGACACGGGTTAATCTCCTGTTTAGGCTGCTTGGTCTGCCTCGTTCATTATCTTGGCCACCTCGGCGTCAAACCACTTCACCGGGTCTTTATGCAGAGCCGCGATATTTTCATCGGACCCTCTATCATCGCCCGTTCCGAATAAATTTGCCGTCATTGGTGTATAGGAGTTGGGCTTGATCGGTGCCGGGGGTTTCGGCAGCGTTTCCAGGAAGGCTGGAGCGGCAACCTCGGCATCTGCAACCCCCTTTTCCTGCATAAACTTTACCAGTTTATCAGTCGTTTCGGGGGTGAGCTTGTATTTCGTCTGGGCGCGACCGATTGAATCCCGCAGACCGTTTTCAACCCTGGAATCCTCAGCGGCTTTTCGCTCTGCCTCGCGCTCGGCGATGAGATTATTTAGCTTTTCCTGAGTCGATGTGAGTTCTTCCTTAAGCGGCTTAACAACTGCATCGCCAAGGTCGATCCCTGGAAGGTTAAGAGTCGGGTCGATCTCTTTCAACTTCCGTTGGATGTTCAATCCGGTATCTTTATCGCCTGTCAGCTTATCGAGCAGCGCCATTGCCCTCTTATATGCTGCAAGATCGGACGACGAAATTTCAACCGTCTCTGGCGTATTCGACATTAGGGCGCTCCCTTACCGGGATTGCCATCGGTCGTTGTGCCATAGTGCTGCAAACCCATGCCCGCGCCGCGCGTACCGGCTGGCATCCCGGCTGGCGACGCGCCAATGCCGGAATAGTCGAATGGGACCGTCCGCATAATCGGGTCTTTTCCCTCTGCCGGAACAGTATTGACGTATGGACCTGGCCCTTTTGACATCGATTTTCTCCTCTATGCCGCCATTGGCGGGGCAGGGGGGCCGGATGGACCCCCTGAATCGCCTTGAGGCGGCGGTGGCGTCGGTAATGCTGGCGGGGTGTTCGGGTTCATCTGACTGAGCCGCGCAAGCGCCGCGTTAGGCTGTTGCTGGGCCAGTTTTTGAATCAATGCCTGCAATTGCGTGATTTGCTGTTGGTCATTCGACTCGTGGCTATCAGCGTGCTTCGCCAACATGCCGACCGCCTTAAGGACATCCGTATGGACATCAGACCCAAGGGGGATTGCTGGCAGGCTTTCCTGGAGCAGCGTTATAGCCGTCTTGAGCTTTGAGACCGCCGCTAGTGCATTGCCGGGGTTTCCCTGCGGAACGGCCATCGGGCCAGCACCAGGTCGGCCAGCTTGCAGGCTCGGCGGGAGCTGCGGCCCACCGGCACCGGGGGGAGCGCCGGGTGCAGCGCCGGGTGCAGCACCAGGTGGGCCGCCAGGCGGGCCGCCAGGCGCACCGCCACCTGCTAGAGCAGCCAATTGAGGGGGGATTTGACCGACAAATTGTGACATGATGTTGTCCCGCAAAACGGAGGCGCGAGGCTGTTCAACCTCGCGCCGACACGCTTACTTGCGCTTGGAACGACCTTTGTGACGCATGATACAAATCCTTCAAAATGGTTTAGAAATTTTCGCAGTGTCCGATGCGAAGGATTTATTTGCGCTTGCCGCGACCTTTATGACGAGCCATATCACACTCCTCTATGTTGAGGGGAGTCCGGTTCTCCCGGTCCCTTTGTGCCGCCCAAAATTGGCGTGGCCATAGGTATTTATTATTTTCCTAAAACGTCAAGGAAATAAGATGGATTTTCGATTTATGTCCTAACCACCGGATTTTTTTCAATTTTTGATGATTCCAAATTGGATAAAAATGCCTTCATCGAATTAGCGCGACGTAGCATTATGAGTTTTATTTTTTCTTCGTATGACGCCTTTATTCTGTTCGTTCCTTTGTACCAGCGCCTTACTGTTCTGTCCGATACCCCGATATTTCGCGCAAGCTGGGCTTGCCAGAGCGGCCCATACAATAGGACGCCTATATTTTTCAAATCATACTGAGTCATTTTCTGCCAGGCTTTCCAGGCTGTCCACCTTGAGCGGCAACGGCGGCTGCCTGTTTTGCCTGTTGTGCCGCTGCCATGATCTCGGCAGTTTTAACCTCGGCAATGACGACATCAGCGTTTGGCGGATTGATCTGTTCGATAAACTGTTCACTCGACATGGCGTTTGCCTTCTTGAGCAGTACCGCCTTTTGCTCTGACTCGTCGCCAAATGCTGGGGATGAACTATGAGCATCAACCATGACGCGAACATTGTCAGGAACCTCGTGCATGTAAAATTGATATGCCTTCATACCTGGTGCTGGAGGCTGCACCGCCGGATCAATCAACCTCCCTAGCAATTCTGGGGATTGAGAGGCTCCTGGCGGAACCCATGCCGTTATCAAATGCTTTGATTTTGCCTTTAGGAGATCGAGCAGCAACCCAGCGCAAGTCTGGATAGAACGCTCTATGCGAACAGATTTTGTCTTGAATCTTGGTGTTGCGTTTGCTGTGAGCTGGCCGGTCTGACCATGAGATCGAACAGATGGCGATGCCATACCCTGTAGCGTTGGCGTCATTCCCGTCATAACGTCGAATAGCCTCTCTGTCTGAACCAGGCTTTGCCATAGATCAGGGGGCAGCGTTGGCGCTAGAACCAGCGGAGGTTTTGCCGTTGGGTCTGGGTCGTGCATCCATCCTCCCGGCTTTGTGAGCTTTGATTTTTTGGTTTGGTCCATCATCGTACCGCCCATAAAGGCGATTGGAGGATTTTCCTGTAACCGCAAAAGCCCGTTTATCCCATTTATTCTCTTGTTTAACTGCCTCTGTAATAGGGCAAGGTTTGCAATCTCTGATCTTCCCCAAAAATAATTTTGTAGCCTATTTGGGCAAAATTCAACGAATGGGTGTTTAAATGCTAGGGGATTTGCATCGAATGCCTGGCGTATTGGAAACCGATTATATGGGTCAATCGCATCGGCGAAAATGTTCATGCGCTGTTCTTTTCCAAACAGCATTATGTTTCCAACAACCTGGAAGGTTGACCATTCTCGACGACCTTCATCATCCATCCTGCCGTCATCCCTTACCCATAGCTCGTCAACGCGAACTAACTCAGTAATTACCTTTGGATCAAAACTAGGATAGGGGCCAGCGAGCCATTGAACCATTCCGTTTGTCGTTTGCGGGTTCGCGCTGCCAACACCGCCGACGCCCTGGTACGGCTGAAATCCGCCGACAATAACCTGCTTGAGCATCGCGGCTTGGTCCGGCCCGTCCGCCGATCTCGTTTGCGCCGAAAATTGAATTGCACGCTTGTATATTTTTCTCGCGTCTGGATGGTCTTTTATCAGTAGCCGAAATTGGTCTCTTGTAAGATACGTCGAATGAACGAATGCCTCTTGTTGATCTAGGCTGTTCAAATCCGCGCGCATGACCCCCATAAATTCTGGAAATATCAAATGCGGTTCTAGCCCGTTTACACTCCATAGCATTTTTACAAATGTTATGCCTTTGATGAGCGACCAGCGCGTGGCTTCCTCAAACAGCGTGTCAAGTTCGGTATTGCGCGATTGGTCCAACAGCTCATGGGCGATAGCTTCTGCCTGCGCACGCTGGAGGGGCGATCCGCCGCCAGGAAAATTTACGAGATACCTGAGATCAGTTGACGAGCACAAATAGGATGTCAGGTCTTCGATTGAGTCGAATGTTTTGTTGAAGATCGCGGTGTCGCCGTTTTCATCTGCTGATAGATACAGATTCCGAAAAAACGCGCCGCGCTGGGTTCTGTCCTGATTATCCGGCGTACATTGGCGACATATTTCTGCTGCCCAATCTTCAATGTCTCTTTCAGGGATTATCATGAGATTATATTCCCGTTTCTATCGCGCGGATTTAATAGGTGTACAGGAGGCCGCTGGCGCGTCGCCTGGACCAGTGCAATCGGGTCTGGTGTCCTCGGGTCTCTAGGCGGTGCGAACGCCCCTAGGCCCTTGCCTTGGGCTGCTGCCGCTGCCATCTGCTTTGCCTTCGCCCCGATGATACTATTTTTATTTGGGCTGAAAAAATTATCGACGCGCTGCTGTTGGTGCGGCGGAAGTTTTGGAGCCATCACCGCGCCTGGCCGACCATCCGAGCTTAGGTCCGTCAATTGGTAATTATCCATTACGATATCTGCGGCAGCATCCATCGCGCGAACCATGTTCGATCCACCGACTGATGGGGCCTTGCCCGCTGATACATCCATACCCCGCGTTTTCTGAACCCCTGCGCATTTTGGGCATGGTTTGTCCTCCACATCCGAGGCATCGTCCAAATCGCTCGACGCCTTGAATTTGTAGACATTGGAACAGCTCTGGCACCTATTCTTGATCCAAAATTCCATGTTGGATTATTCCGAATAGCCGGTAAATTTACGCCAATATACAGGATCAAATACGATTTTGGTATTCGTCAATGGCGTTACCCACTGGCCATAGCTTTTCCACCGCCATCCATTTAGCTTCCTGGAAACGCGCCATACTGCCGCAATGCCTGGCGATTTATCATCGTCCGATAATATTACAACTTTTCCATCATACGGGTATTTTTTCGTATCAGCGTCATATGGGTTCAAAAACTGGTAGTCGTAAGACTCCCTTACGGGAAGAATAAGCGCCTCTGGCGGGTCTTTCTCAGGTAGAATGGTCAATGGTTTAGGCATTTTTTGTTCCCTTTTTATTAGGATAAGCCTCTTTCTCGTAGGAAGGTATTTACAGCCGGTTCTTGTTCCGGTGCATTTAGAGCGCGAATCACGCTGGCATTCAGGATATCCGATACCCGCGATTTTACGCCCTCATTGGAAAGTATTACCCGGTCGTAGGTGAGACCTTGGGCAATCATCGACGGGCGAATCCAGCTTTTCCAGCACTCATCAGCCAAAGCGGCGGCAAATACCCGGTCGTCGTGCAACCCTGATGGGGCGCTAACCTCTGCGCCTTCCTGGGTGACATCGTACATTTCGCGCAGGCAAAAAACTGAATTTATCCGTATTTGTTCGGTAACGTGGCTATCTCGAAAGCCGCCAATCAACCGAAACTTTGTCCTTACCGTAGTTTGCCAGTGATAGACATATCCAGCGCCCATTGAATCGGGTCGGTGGTAAAGATACCAGCGCATTGTTTCCAGGAAGTTCACCGCGCCTGGAGCTATATTCATCGCCTTTTGGTATTCTTCTGATCGGAGCTGTTGTCGTACAGAGTTCAGTTCCATCACAACCTGGTCGCCTGGCCCGCCGATCTCCAGGTTTACAATGCAGTTCTGATACCATCCCGCCAGGTGGGCCATCACCCAAGCCGCTTGTCCGGCAGTGTGGGCGTTGCTGGCGTATTCTGCCACCTGGACCCATTTATCCGCGAAGCACCTGCCAACGCAGATAACGTTATTATCTGCATTGTCATTTCTGCCATATGCCGGATCGAATCCGATGGCGTACCGCGCGCCCGGTACTGGTTCCTCCCAAACCCGCAGATCAACCTCTGGTCGGCGATTTTGATCTAGGATTTGTTCGCATTTTGATGACATGAAAGAATTGCCGAGATAATAGCGATACCATAGCGAGTTTGCCTCTGTCGCTCGCTCCAAGTCCTCTGTAACCTTGCGTACCTGGAAGAACGACATGCCACTGAGCACAAAAGCATCGTCTTCCGTCCAAGGTTGGGACTCATCCAGCATTTCCCGCGTTGTCGCCTTGTTGGACTCGCGCCATCTGTACCAGGCCAACTGATTACGATTAACCTTAAAATCGTATGCCTCTTTGACGGCATGTATTTTCTCCCTCTCCGCTGGCGTTGGATCAGAAGCGCCAAAAATTTTAAACCTCGGGTCTGACGTTGCGATAGTGTTCACCTCGCTAGACCACCAGCCGACAAAAATTCGACGTTTCATGTAAACGTCGATCCCGGCATCCTCCCACATCGCTTTCCAATGGTTCGGGCCATGCGCCGTGCTCTCGAACATATAGAGCCGGTTTGGATTAGTTTCAGACAAGGTTTCTAGGAAAGAATTTAGACCTTCCGCTCGACCGTATTTTGATACCTCAGAGAGTAGCGCCACTGTGTAGGCACGAGATTCGCCCCATGTCGTTTTTGATTTACCCGCAACTAGGAAATCCAGGCGGGAGCCGTTGGAGAACTCTAGGAATTTCGAGTTATTGGCAACAAGCGTGAACGCCTTGCCAAAAAATCCGGCCGGAAAACTCCCCATATATCTTACAAGGATGTTGCGGAAATTTTCGCTATTTTTTTCATTATCGATAACGAGAGCACCGAAAATGCGGGGATGTATGGCCAGCCAGAAAAGGAGGATTGCGAGTGTGACCGTGGAAACGCCGAGCTGGCGAGATTTTAGGATATAGAAAACGTGGATTCCATCATCTAGGCCATTCCCAAGGCAATCGAGAACCCGTTGCTGCGAATCCCACAAGTCTAGCTTTATACCGGCTTCCGCCGATTCGGCTGCAATGTGCTTGCTATCAATTCTAAGGTTTTCCAGAAAATGCGAAAACGCCCGTAGCCACTTGCGCGACTTCTTTTCCATCCATGAGGGATTACCTCATATTTTGTATCGCCGTCATTAAAATATTTAATCCAACTTGGCGGCTATCATCCTGAGACAATATCTCTTTTTCAAACTCATATTCCCCCAGAACCTCAAGCGCACGCATTGCGATTTTCCGCTGTTTTTGCTGGTTGGCTATTCCATTTTGGAACGTTCTGATGCGGCCAGATACCAGCAAATCCATCATATTCTGGCCGTCATCTTTATGCTTTCTGCGGAATCTACTTAGCAACCTCTGATTTATTTTTATCGCCTTTAACATATCAGATTCGTCAGAGTGACTTTTTTTTACTAGGTCTGACACCTTGGATTTGATTAAAGCCACCAAGTCGCTCGAAAACACAACGTCAAGGGTTCCCTTCTCGTGCGCGGCGGTCAAAGCCATGTCTATGCTCCGAGAGATCAAATTCATGACCTCGGAGTTTGAGTTATCCGGTTCTTTCTCTGAAAATTGCCCCGTTTTATCATAGTGTGCGCGCCGCTCGTCATCGGTCAGCGTGTCGTGCGCTACCTTGACCAGCGCGAAATGCTCGACTGTTCCGCCCGCGTCTGGGTGTGCTTTCTTTGCCTGTTTCCGGTAAGCCTTTCTTACGGTTTCCCTGTCTGCATCCCTCGGTATTCCTAGGGCATCGTATAGATCACTCACGGCTTGACCATACGTGGCACAAATCAAATTGCCCCATGACTACGGCAGACACCAGGGATGAATACGACGCTGACCCCTTCGCGACATGGCATAAAATTTCATGGTTCGCCCGCACTGCGCTGATGACGATGCCAGTAACTTCGCCACGTTTGGCTTGGGCCAGGACATCCTCAATAGCCTCGACAACCTCCTCCTGTACCCCTGGAACGTGATAGGTATTTTCGCTTATTGGAACTACCTTATCATCCTTATCCATTACATCCTCCTACTCCCGTTCGGGAATGAAGCCTCAAGAGGGGTTATGATCGGCGAGCTGGCCTTCAATCTATCCAGCGTTCGTGTTCCTATCTTTTGCTGCACAAATTGCCACTGCGCATCCCCCTCTATAGCCTTTTCAAAATCAATTTGCTGTACCAGCATAATCGAATGGTATGGTATATTTACCGATAGTCCAAAATCATCCTCGATCAGCACCGGACCAGGTATTTTCCCGCTATCCTGGAATAACATACCCTCAATTTCTGACCTTGCCTTATCAGCCGATGATTTTTCCTTAAACCGCACCATGAGCGTTTCGCCTATGCCGTGCAGAAATACCTTTAGGATGTGCATACCTTACCCCTGACATTTCAATTCGTGTTTTGACCAAAAATCCGAAATTTCTTTCCGTAAATTTCTTACAGAAATACCCCTTTCTTTTATCGTACTTGATTTATCTTTTGACCGCTCAACAATTCCGTTGAACGTAACCACGGCACCCGCGTAATAGACCCTCTTAAAAAGAGCGATTAACCCTGGCGGCATGTCACCATCTAGTGCATGTAAACACAATTCATTCCAATGATCCTCAAGGACTTTCTTATCCATTAGCCGCTTCCTTCTTAATATCATCTCTAATTCTCAAAACCGTCGAATGACCAGCGCCCGTGTCTTGGTGAACGCGCCAAGGCGGAATGCCATCTTTCAACATTTTTACAACAAGATTGTATTTGTCCGGCGATGAGTATTCAATTCCCTTCGGACCTGGCCGACGCCCCTCTGACTTCATCTTAGCCATGCCGGATTTTACGCGAGTCTGAATTAGAGATCGCTCGAACTCTGCAAACACGCCAAGCATCTGGAACATGGCGCGACCGGCTGGCGTTGTCGTGTCTAGGTTCTGTTGGTGAATATACAATCCAACCTTAGCCTTATCCAAATCTTGCAAAGTATGAATGAGATTGCCAAGAGAGCGGCCCAGCCGATCAACGGCCCAAACCATAATAACATCAAACTCCCCACCCGTTGAAGCCTTCAACATTTCATCCAATCCTGGCCGTTGCTCCCGGCCCTTCGCGCCTGAAATGCCTTGGTCGGTGAACTCTTTAACGACAATCCATTTCCGACGCATTGCCAAGTCGATCATTTCACGCCGCTGGCTTTCGGTTGACTGATCGTTTGTGGAAACTCGGGTGTATAGTGCAGCACGCATAGTCAAAATCTATCCCTTATATACTTTAGAACTAAAAACTGTATTCTTTCGACCGAAAAACCTATAGCAAATGCTATAGCTAAATGAATGGGCCACATCATTTCTCATCGTCTTCTATAGGAAAGAAACCACCCCATACAGTGGACATAGCAGATTGCGCAATCCTCCTACGGTCATCTGGCGTCAAACTCCCTGCATCAATCAGCATGTTCAACGCATTTGAAACAACCGTGCGAATTTCTGGGCTAAAAACGATAAATCCTTCGCCCTTCAACTCATCCAGAATCTTTTCGGCCCGCTCGTTGTTTGCAACAACTTGGCCATCCCTAACCTTTTTCGGAAGGTGCCTCGCTACGACATCACTTATTCTGGACATGGGAATATTCCTTAAGTTCTCTTGTGGCCGCATCATAAATCTGCTTTGCCTCTTGCAACTCATCAATTATGAAATTTAACTCACGTTTGCGCCGGGAGTTATGCAGAAACAAACCAAAATTTGCGGCCAGCGCGAGGTAGGTACTGACAAGTCCAAAACTCCAAACGACACTCTCAATTCTCATTGGTCAATGTACCTATGTTGATATTTTCCCCTGATGATCTGGTTAAATGCCTGCCCGACACTATGTGCGCTCTCCAGGTTGCTGGCGATCAATGCCGGAACCCCTTCATACACAGAGACCCTTTCATCGTGCCACTGGACATAGAGGTTTTGCGCCTCTTGATCGTATCCAATAGCAGCTAGATTTGTACTCTGAACGGGTCGCATTTCTGGCAGTTCTTCGGGCATATAAACCTCCATCGGAATTATTATATAATTTAACTCCGATGGTCGCGCAAGGGCAAACTATCGGCGCGGACTTAAAAAAAATAACACCGGCCAAAGCATCGGAATCAGCCAAAGCCACGCCGGGAAAGGCAGCTCGCGGGATTTTGGCCCAAAAGTCAAAACTACATGATCGCCCACAATTTCGAGTTTTGAATGTGCGTTCGGGTGTGACTTTATCCATTCTGCTAGAACTGTGACGGGTTCGGACATTAGACCATCCACCTCGGCGGTAGCGGCATTTCAAAGTCGTGTTTTCGCCATATGTGCAGAACATGGGGGTTTATGTTGATATGGTCGCCCACCGGGACGTGGTATTGCCAACACAACTCGCCCTCCTCGAAAAACATACGCTTCACAAATTCCATATCTTCCCAGCTAGGGCAGGCTGTCATTCGGCTAATCGATACGTGGTCCCATCCAGCGTCATTCGACGCGATAATTCGGAGCACGTTTCCTTTGTGGACGACCCGAAAAGCCCCGCCATACTGCATTTCCTCTGGCCTATTTGGCTGGCCTATCGTGCGGTATTTTTCGAGTTGCCGAAGGTCTCGCATTATTCATTCATCCCCTAGATTTTGTTGGTACGCATCGTCATGCGCCGATAGCATGGCAACACGATCCTGAAAAAACCCAGATGCCTTTGCCTTGCGTATGATCTCTGCCAGGTCATCTGAAAACTGGTTCAGCGCATCTGCCAGTTGGGTTATGAACGGTTCATCCCGCACCGTTCGCTCCAGAAACGGCGGCATTTCAGGATGGAACGAATATCGATCCACGAAATCTAGTTCGGCCACGTACATTTGTCCCTGGACTTGGACCTTGTATGCCTTTCCAAACCCATCGATCATATACCCGACATGAACCTGGGGCGACGGGCATTTGATCTCCAGGCCACCATTTGCGCCGACGATAAGGCGATCCGGGGAGGCCCCTATGCGGCCATCATTTGTGGTTATAAACCCGACCTTGCGCGTTTTTACATCCTGCAAAAATTCGTAATTCTGGACGGCATCCGGCTCCAGCTCTTTGCCGCGCGCCACCCATTCGAGATAATCCAGGCTATCCAGTTGGCGATTTAACAGGTGTTCCGCCGCCAGGTAGTAAGCGAATTTCCGCGCAGACTCTGATAATTTTCCGCCAGGTGTTAAAATTTTATCGAAATTTGATGCTGTTGGGATTCCAAGGCGCGCGGCGATCCATTCAGGCGACCCCTGTTGTACCTGTACTTCCTTCATTTTTCTTGGCTTCCATTTTTAGTTTTTTGGAGACAAGCGAATTGATAACCACGACCTCGTTTTTGCTCTCGATCTCATCGACACTCTCTACGCCAAAATGACGCAAAAATGCCGTCACATCCGAATCCGTTTCCTGCAACAGCTTAACTATTTCTTCTTTCTTTGCTGTTGTTATGTACCGTTTTCCGCCCGCCACCCCATCATCATCATCGCCCTTGCGCACGATGTTTAACAGCATTTCAGCCACGTACCGCTTCCCATAGCTGAGCGTTGAAGCAGCCGCCTGGAGGTTGTTTCTTCCTGGGCCGGTATCCAGCGGAAGGCTAAACCGCGCCTTCTTACTATGCCCGTCAACATGTGTCAGCTCGCCAATGACGACAGAGCCGCCGCCGTCCCTGTTGCGTTCCTCAGTATCAAACGAGAGCGTAAACCCCTCGCGATCCATTAAAGGCTCAGTGATTTTTGCCATATCTTCCCATCTGGCAAACTTCATTTTTCCCTTCACACCCAGATCAATTGTGCCGTCCTTGCTGACGTGGGGAAGGTCTTTTTTCAGCCTCCATAGCGCGCGGGTGAATGCAATCTTTGCCTGATCCGCCAAAACCTCCCGCTGCATTTTTAACAACGCCTCCAGATTGGCTATGTTGGTTTCTGGATTGCGCGCAGCCTCGGCAATGATATTTAACAGGGACACAGATTCGGGCGTGTCAGTTCTGACGATATCATTCATAACGAACATCGCTCCAAATTTTTCTTAATTTTTAGACTTGGTAAATCTAATCCGTTTGGGATACCTGGTCAAAGTAAATTCTGTTCCAATTTGGATTGGCGAGATTTTGAAAGACATATAGCAAATAACTTGACTTTTTATCCTTTTTGGAACTATTTTTTTACATGGATCACCACGAATTCCTTGACAGATTCGGGCCAGCAAAAAATGCGGCGGAAGCATTCGGCGTGTCTGTAATCTGCATCGGACACTGGAAAACGCGCGGTATCCCACCCCTGTACTGGCAAAAGGTAATCGACATTGCCAGGGAAAAAGATTGGTCAATGACCATAACAGATTTAGTCAGCAAATCGCCAAGTAAGCGCGTGCAGCACACGCAAGCACGAGAGCACGCGGGGCATGGCCAGATTCGATGAAGCGTGGCTGAGAGACTACGAGCGCCGCAGAGCTGGCCAGGAACAGGCCGCACTGCCCGCAAAATGGCCAGAGAAAGCCGCCCAGAAGCCCCCCGGTGCGGTGCAGCAATTAGGCGGGCAGATACACCCAGATATCACCATAACCCTCTCCAGGCCGCTCCTATTGCCCAACGTGAAAAAAAATATGCACTGGTCAAAAAAAAGTGCCGCGATACATGAGTTATCCGATGAGGTATCGCGGGCAATCACCAGCGCACCAAAAAGCCCGCTTACCTTCGCGTCCGTGAGTATTCTCCGCTATTCTCTGAAACGGCCAGATGAAGACAACCTACAGGAAAGCCGGAAATTCCTCTTGGACCTTCTACAGCCCCGATCCGCGCGCCACCCCTATGGGCTGGGCATCATCGCCGGGGATGATCCAACGCATTTGCGATCCGACATCCAACATGTGCAGGCAAAAAACCGCGCCGAGCAAAGAACTATTGTCCGAATCCGCGACTTGGGCCGCATAACATGAAAAGACGTTTCCCGCCGCCAAAAGCCAGTAGGGCCTTGCGTCACATGAGGTTCAACGAGTTCAAACCCATGACTAGCGAACGATGCCATTGCGAAACAGTAGACGATTCCGTAATTTGTGCGCAATGTGGCCTTCTAAGGATGACACAAGGCGAACTATGATAAATTCCAAGCCGTGGACCGACGACGAAGTTAGAAAACTTCGGGATTTGCGAGAAAAAAAGGTCAAAACATCAGACATTGCGCGCCAAATGGGCCGCACGGTCGAGAGCGTGAGCCGAAAAACTCGCCGCCTTGGACCACCAGGCGAATTGCCGCCAAAGCATACAGAAACGCAGTCGGCACCGAGGCCGCGCAACCCACCAGCTCCAGCGCCGACCCTAAAAAGGTCCGCTGAAACTTGCCAATGGCCAATCGGAACCCCGAGAACTCCAGAGTTCCGATTTTGCGGCGATAACCTAAAGCCTGGAAGCCGCTATTGCGCGAAACATCATGCTAAAGCCTACGTGCCAATGCGGTTAAAGGTAGGTTAACTGCCGCCCGCACTATTGTTTAGAAAGCCACCGGCTTTCTTCACATCCGCCTTGCCTTTGTCAGTGTCGAGCGTTGCCGCACCCTGCGCGCGGGTCACTACAGCCGCACCCACGTCACTATCCAACGTCTTGTCACCCTGCGCCTCTGTAACCTCTGCCGTTGCCTGGCCCTGCGCCAGTGTGCGCGCCGCATCGGCCTGAGATTGCGTTACATCTGTTTGCGCATTCTGCGCCTTCAACTGCGCATTGATAATGTCGTTTTCCCGATTGACATCAGTTTGCTCCTTTTCCAGATCAATCTGTTGTCGTTCAAGGTTAATATCTCGCAACTTATCCTGGTATTTTTCGTTGCGCTGCTTATCGGCTTCTGCCTCAGCATTTGCTGCTGCCTGTTGCGCTGCTGCCCGACGTTCAACTGCTGCCTGTTGCGCTTCGGCGCGGGCCTCTGCCTGCGCTCTCGCCTGCTCCTCGGCTGCTTGCGCCGCCGCAGCTTCCGCTTGATCCTGGTCCTGCGCTGCCGCCAAAGCAGCAAGCCCAACAATTGGGCCGGAGTCGGAATTCTGGGCATAACAAGCCCCGGCCAAAGCGGTGAAGACTACAGCGGTCGCAAGAATTTTCATCGTTAATCCAATTTTTTATGGAGTGAAAATTAGCCGTTGTTGGTAGGCTTCTGGCAATCTGTATTTGGTTGCACGCGGGTTTCATTTTCCTGCGTCATCACAACCAGAGCCCGACCCTGCTTAAATTGGCACATTTCGCCAACCTGCGTCGAAGTATGAATTGAACCGTCCTCATTGTAACCGATTGTCACGCCATCAACCAGCGCCGTTGATGAAACCAACGACCCCGCCGCCGCTCCTGCGATGCCCCCCAATGCTGCACCGCCAACGGTATTGCTACCGCGCACCATGCCGCCGCTCAAGCTATTGCCCAACAGACCCCCGCCAACAGCACCCAAAATGCTACCAGCGACTTCCGCAGTCTTCTGGTTTTGAGCGTTGCTGACCTTAATCTGGGCGGGGGCAATCGTGACAATATCAATCACTTTAGCGTTTTGATTCTGGTTGACTTGGCTCGCATCGTAGACATTTGCCCCCAGGTCTGCGCCTGGTTGCTGACAACCAGCCAACAGTATAATAGCGGAAACCGAGAGAAAACCCAACTTATTAGAACGCATAGTGAACTCCCATTGTTGACGAATCAACATAACCTTGGACGTTTCCTCCCTGTCAATCCCCAATCGATTTGAAATCGTTATTGTTGTTTGACACCCACCCATCCGGCAAGCCGTGCGCAAGATGAAATTCCGCCAATTCCCTTGCCCATACAAGAACGTTGTCCGGCGTATCATTTTGACCATTTAGCCAACGAAAAACCGTCCTCTTGTTGATGCCAAAATGGTCCGCCAGATCACCGGAGGACCATCTGATTATCTCAAGGTATCGTGCAAGTGGCGTCATGGCCCGCGTGTCCCGGCTTTCATCATAGCTTTTATCTCCCTCCGATGCGCCTTGCGACGTTGCAGGCGGGCCAAAATTTCTGTCTCATCTGTCACATCCAGAGCCGCCATAATTTCATTATAGACCGCGTTCCTGACCGACAACAGCATACTTCTTGACGTGGCAGAAACGGCCAGCGGATACATGGTTTCTATGTGAAATGCCACGTCCTTTCCAATGTTCATTGCAATCGCCTTAACAATATCCCGCGCAATCAGCTCTTGCGGCTTAGCCGGTAGATTTTTATTCATCTATGCCCCCAAAATTTGAATCAGGTCTAGCGGGGTTTGTTCGGCAAAATCTCCCGCTCCTGGAGATTCGAGCAAACAGGAAAACCGCAATCGAACACAACACCAAGCCGCAAACCAAACTAAACCAAAATAGCGCAACATCATCCACCACGAGAAAGAACCCGGCACCGTGTGCCGGTCCCTCTACTCTAAAAATCAAAACACCCGATCAGGAATACGAATGTGCATCCTAGCCATTTTCCGACCCGCTGAAAGCCTCAATGTTGTCTTGTGATACCGTGTAATACCGCCCTTCAAGAATTACCCTGTAGCGCGTTGGAGAGGTAAACCCATCGATGCTACCGATCCGCCCGTACATGTTATTGTTTCCAACATACCTGATCGCCTGCCCCTTCTGGAACCTGCGAACAATAGTTTTTTTCACCACCTTCAATTCCCTAATCCTATTTGTCATCCTGATCCCTATCCCCAATCCGCCGCCTTGTATTCATCCAATTCCGCGACAATGCGTTCCTGCAATTCCAAAATAATGTCGCGCAATTCTTTATAAATTGCCTCCTCTGGAACATTTCCCTCGCTGCACTGATACGCCAAGCACTGCGCGGCCTTGTAGCAAGAAACGATCTCCGACCGATCCCGCATGTACGGGATTCCCTCAAATCGGTACTCTTCAAATGTGTGGAACTTCCCGCGTTCGCTCGGGTAGCGTTGGCTTACCGCCTCAACATTCAACGCGAACAAGGCCCTTCCAATCTTGTCCCAAGAGTTTGAACGGTCAACGTTATAACCCGCGAACATGCGATTGTGCGGGCGATAATACGCTGGCGCGCAAATCGCGCGAATCACTTTATTCATGGTATCTGGGTTAATGAGAAATGCAGACATTTGGTAAACTCCATATGCTAGGCTGGTGAACTCCAGCCGTAAGAACTTAGTACATCACCGACAACAACCGCGTCAACGCAATTGCTGATGCTTCTTTAACCGGAAAGCCCGAAATAGTAAGCCACCATACCGGCGAACATTGTGGCCATAGAAGCCGCCATGACGCCGCACAACAGCGCCAAGCGGGGATGAGCTACCAGCCACCCATAGGCCACCGCAACAGCCCGCAGCACCCCGCCAAGGCGCTTAAACACCGCCGCCAGGTCATCGACAAGCAATACCTGATCGAATTCCACCGCATCGATGATCTGCACGCTGACCTTGCGCTGGCCGCTCTCAGCATTATCGAAAAAATCGACACGCATTTTATTATGTAATTTTTTCATTGGTAAAATTCCAATCCGAACTTGGACAATTCCAAGTTATATTTCAGCGACGGGCAGGATATCCCCACCCGCCCGCCACCGTCAACCTATTTAATAAAAAACTCCAATCAGGATAAACGCAATTGCGAACTGCCGCCGACGCCGCGATTTATTGCCACGCTATCGCCCTGGCGCTGACCAGAAGCATATGCGTTGCCACGATGATTGATTTTCGTGCTGCTCTTGCGGTGCCTGAGCTTGTATTTTTCCGCAAATGCCTCCGATACGACCGCATTTTTTACGATAACCAACGCACCGCCCGTCTGCCCGGTAGATTCATCCACCGTGGAATTACGCGAATTTTTCATTTCTTTTAGCCGCGCATTTACCCGATTCGCCATGCCCGCATCAAATGCCTTGCGGTCGTGGTAGATATCCTTTGGCGTTTTTTTCGCACCATACGGCGCGTTTAGTTTCTCCTGCATCAAAAATGCTTTGAACCCGGTTTCATTCGCACGATCAAGAATTGCCATGATATATTCACACATCAAAACATCCGTTTCCATGCCAAAGAACACCAACTCGCGATTGTTGGTATCAAGGCGACGCATCAAC
The DNA here is from genome assembly GCA_964440215.1 of uncultured Methylocapsa sp. GTDB lineage: Bacteria > Pseudomonadota > Alphaproteobacteria > Rhizobiales > Beijerinckiaceae > Methylocapsa. The sequence continues at coordinate 6,856 of CAYTRB010000007.1, read as the reverse complement.
ACCTCGCAATCGCAATATACGGCCACCGCCATAGCAAACCATTCCTTCGCACGCGCGTTCGCGGTCGAACGAATTTTCGCCTCTGTCAATTTTTCAGCCGGTTCGTTGATATCCGAAGGTGAAAAACCATATTTATCAACCAACCGTGCCAGCAATGCCGCCGCGCTAAATGCCTCCTCCTCGGTGCAGCCATTATCAACAGTTTTGGCAGCAAGTGCGCGGATGCGGCGTAGAATTGCGTTTTTGTCTTCCATTTTTCGGTACTTTCCAAGTTATCGCGGCACAATTGCCAGCGCGTAGTAGGGTCTTAAATCATCGGAATTCGTATGTCAAACACTATTCCGGTGGTTTTTTAGATTTATTCTGGTAGATCAGACCAGGGGAAAACCGGGCGATCCTGCATGTTTGGGTTTAGATAATGCACCGTTTTTAGACCATCTTCATCATCGGTAATGATTGCGAGCGTTACCGATGCGTTCGACATTACCTTAGTTCGACGACCCCGGAGCGCGAAAAATCCGTCATAGCTGCCCAGGTGCATCGCGGTACGATACGCGCCCTTGACGGGTACTACAGCGTGTTTTCCCTGTTCGGGGATGGCGCTATCGTCAATCGTCAATCCCCTTTCATGCAGCCACCCAAGCAACGCGCCCCGCGTGGTGAACGCGGTATGTGTCGTGAACCCGTGGGTTGTGACGGTGTACCAGTAGTCACATGTTCTGGCGTGCTGTTCTGGCGTTAATGCGCAAATCATCAGGCCATCATATTTTTGCGTCGAAATCATTTTAGCATTCCTCGAATTTAGCTGCACCAACGCGGTTGCCGTTATAGTCATGCAAGTAAATCTTTCCGATCCGCCCAGATTCCAACGAATCCGCCAATTCACGCAAAATTCTTGCCACCTCATACTCGCGATCAACTTCATAGAACGCTGCATTTCCGCAATCAATTTCAACAGTAAATTTATCCACAATCTTATCCCCGAAACTTTTGGTTAATCTTCAATTTTCACGTTGCCGATTCGTGTTGCGGCTTTCAAGCGAGAACCACTAACTAAATCCAACGTTATACCACCATTGTCATGCACAATCGGAAAACCGTTGTCGTTTAAACGATGGAATCGGTATGTTATGTCCGTACCACCAAAATCGGAAAATCCGAGCATTGCACCTTTACAGATTCGCCCGGTGCAATCCTCATACTGCCAAACATTTAAAATCTTCATCGGTATCTCCGTGTTTTGTGCCGGTGTATTCCAGCGCATATGCAGTCTATAGAGCCATCGGAAAACCTTGTCAAATGGAATTCCGGTGGTTTTTTAAATTTATTTTGACGGGTTAGCGTCAAGCCAATCCATCAATGTTGGCGCGGCATGTCGCGCCATCTTGTTTGGTTTTGCGTCATGGTGCATCGCAAACAGGGAAGCCTGTTTTAACGCGCTAGGAGCTGGTTTGGACGGCGCAAACGTGTCAGCCGATACATCCCCACCTTCCAGCACCAAAGCCGGTACAATGCGCCGCCATGCCGTAACGTTGCGGGATATCCCCGCGCGCTTGCATTCAGTGCAATACGATCCGGTATATTTAATCCCCGCCAGATCAGGATCAGCGGATTTGATATCCGCGTTCCATGTCGCGTCATTCCAGCAATCGGAACCATCGATAACATTGCAGCACGTAAATTCTGACATATCAAAAACCTTACAAAAACAGATCGAATTGATTAGGGTTCGGCGGTACAATCGGCAGCGGCAATGCCTTGTGACGCAAACGCGCTTGTATTACCTGCAACGGTTCGGCGCTCGAATCTGGATCGTCACACGCCATGACGATTAGGCGACCATGATTTTTTCCGCCGCAAGGACATTCGCAAATATGTTTTATTGAAGTTTGGCAACGGATATTACAAGTTAGGCGACGCATTAAACCAGCTCCAGGCTTGAGGCAAAAAATTCGTTAATCTTGTCTTCGCGCAATTCGTGCGATGCAAAAGCATTGTGCCAATCGTGATTTTTTTCACCCGCACGGAACGCTTTTGCGTAAAACGTTTTACCCTCAAATCCTTTTTTGTTAATGTAAATTTGACAATAAATGTAAACCGCTTCGCCGTTCGCGCCCACAATTAACTCCGAATTTTTCGGAATCGCGCGGCCTGGAACGTCAATAAATGGCGCGACCTCGAATTCGTCCGATGGATCAATTTCGGCCAAGTCATGCAGACCCTGCATTGTCATTTCACGTTCATACGCTGCCATCTCATCGTTAAAAATCTCGTGCGCATCATCCAACGTGTAAACCGGCTTACCCGCCAGCTCACCGTCAATCGCATCGATCAAATCCTGAACTTCTGGCCGTTCGGAGAATTGCGGAAAATATCCCGCGTTCCATGCCGCCAACGTCGCGTCATCCGGCGTCAAACCCGTTTCCAGGCGAACCAGCTTTTTACGGAAAGGTTTTGCCTTGTGCCACGCATCCGCGCCAATTGAGCGGAGATCGGATGAACCGATTGTATCCATCTGGCCACGGAACGAACGCAAACCGCCCATTTCCGCCAGAAATTCGCACAAGGTTTGATATTTAGCCATCGGGTAATTCCCTTGAATGCTTCGGCACCATGCCAACGCATGGGCAGCTTAAAGCATCATCGCAATTCGCGGTCAATGGGGTTTTCCGATGATTTGGAGATTTTTTTGTAAATTGGCAAAAAAGCGGGTAAATCCGGCGGTATGGCCAAAATTAGACCGCTACCGATGCCGGTTGATCTCGTTTTGACGCATCGCGCCATGTTTTTTTGTTCGGGTGCGACCTACAAGGTCATACTGGCGATAACATGCCATTTCTGGGCCGCTGGATGCCCCTCCAGCGACTTGGACGATGAAAGTCTAGCTTCGCTCGCCAGAACTGGTGCAGGCCGCTGGCAGGCCCTTAAAACGGGTTTAAAGCCCATACTGGCGGAATTGCTGCCAAAGCTGGCACATGAGCACGCGGTGGCGCAGATGCGACGCGACAATATTCGGACCAGGATGCGCGATGCAGCGGAGAGAGGGCGCGCGACTATGGCCAAGCGGCGCATGGATTCTACAATTCTCGCGTTTGAGAAGAAAACCAAAAAACTTGTGACGCCGGATACTGCGACCCGATACGTCAATCCGCGTGCAGTGATGCGGCCCGACAAATTGGCAGCGATTGGCAAACTACCGACCGACAAAACCGACGCGGCGCGATTTAGCGACAAATAGCACCCGGCAATTTTTTTTGCAACCGCAAAATTGCGCAATCGCGCAATCGCGTTCGTGCGTTCGCGTGCGTTCACGCGTTCGCGTTCGCGTGTTCGCGCGCATATCCGCGCATCTGCGTGTTCGCGTTCGCGTGTTCGCGCATATACGCACCAACGCCCGAATGCGAACGCACGCGCTAACCCGTTGGAATTGCTAGGTTTTCTGCCGGACCATCGGAGAAGTAATGTTTTCCGATGGCGTGATAGATATAATACCCGTGCGCGTTCGCGTTCGCGGATGCGCAGGCGGATGAGCGCGTGCGAACGCGCGCACCCACCCACCCGAACGCGGACCCAGGCCCGCACATGATGCGCGCCGCACGCGCCCGTTGGGTCATCAGGGCTTCAAAAAAAAACATCCCCATTCGATTATTTGTTTTTATTTTTTGCCAGTTCTGCCGCCCGGTCACTCAGTTGTGCGCGGATAAGCTGGATTGTCGCCCACTTGCCCTCTGGGAACCAAGTTGGATTATCCGTGAGATCGACCATGACCATTACGGCAAAGGCCATCCGGTCGGCCAGGTTTGCGGTGAAGAACTGGCCTATGCCGATTTTTGATAGGCCATCTGCGGTTTCCTGGGAGATCAGGATGTCATCGATCATGGGGTTTTTCCCTGTCGTGGTCTTCGATTTGGCGGATGGTCTGGAGATATTCGCTATGGAGGTGGATCGCGATCATGGCTTGGGCGATGCTGAAATTGGCGGTTGCGTTGAGGAATGCGGCTTCGCGGTCGAAGTTTCCGGCCTCATGTTCCCGGCGTGCGGACCTAGCTGAGAGGTTCATTCCATCGTTTGCGGATTTTAGAAGCTGGAGAACTTTTTCACCCATCTCCTCAAGCCTCTTTTGGTCGTGGTCTATGTCGTTTTCTTCCATGATTTTCCCCTCCATTTTGGATTATGTACCACAAAAAAAGTGACAGGTGACAGATGGTGACAGATAAAACCTTCTTGTGGACGCTGAAAATTACAAGGCACACAAGAAGGTTTTATCTGTCACTTACTGTCATCTGTCACTTTTGTCCCCAGACAGTTCCTTTATTTGTATGTTTAGAAACCCACCCTAAGTTCCTGAGAATACTTGCGATTCGCCTGTTTGTTGCTGTCTGGATCATACCCACCTGTATCTGTAGCGCAACGTTTGCGATCTCCAAAGTGGTAACTTCATACCTACCCGATAGGTAATCGCGGATTATACGCTCCCAAATGTCAGCCTCGTACCGGGCTTCTTGCTGTGGTCTGATGACCTCTGCCTCAAAGCCTCGGCCTGGCCACCAGTGCGCTCCGCTTTGGAATAGGGAGACGGCTTCGGCCAGGAGCTGGTCGCGGTCACGGGCTAGGGCTTCGAGGTCGATGGTGCCGCAAATGACTGGCCAAAATCGTCTACCTCCAGTTTCATCTTTTAGGTAGACAGATTGGTTGGTTGTGCCGATGAATAGGCATTGCCGGGGTTCGTAAACTTCGTTCCGGCCGAATTTTGGGGTGTATCGTTCTTCGCGTTGGGTGATGAACTCTTTGAGGCGGTGGGATTCGGTTGCGTTGAAGCTGGACATTTCCGCGATCTCGATGAGCCATTTTCCTCGGAGGTGGATGGAGAGGCGGATGGGGTCGGATTTGTTGAGGTCGGGTAAGTTGTCTGAGAACCATGCTCCCGCCAGGGTTGCGCAGGCCGTGGATTTGAGAGCGCCTTGCGGACCTTCCAGGACAAGCATGTAATCGGCCTTGCATCCAGGTTGGAAGACACGGGCGATCATAGCTATGAGGAACATGGTGCCGATCTGGGAGGCATAAGGTGAGTGTTCGACACCGAGATATGCGTTCAGCCATCCATGCAACCTACGGTTTCCATCCCATTGCAGGGATTCCAGATAGGTCTTTAGCGGGTGATAGTAATTTTGCTGAGCGCGCAGACCGATTGCTTGTTGGACGGGTTCTTTTCCGAGGCGGGTTAAACCGCAAATTTGTAAGTATTTTTGTATAACATCTGTATCAGCATCGGTAATTATTGATGGATATTTGCGTAATTTTGGCTCATTTTTGTGTGATTGACTATCTATTCTATTCTCAATTGCGTGTAATACTTCTTCAGGCATTGGCTTGAGGAGATAGTTGTTTTTGGCCATGTCGTCGTATCCGATGAGGTCTCTTAGGTGGGGGTCGAGCGACAACCCTAAGTATGCGCTGGCAAGATTTGGGATCGGCTTTCCAGAGTCTGTTTTCTGGCATTCGCTCACCCACCCCATATGCTCACGAGCCTTTTTCTTGGCTTTGTACTCATCAAAATCTATTGGCTCTTTCATGTCGCGTCGCCCCGATTTGGATGCCGCTCGAACCGGGCGGCGATGGTGGCGAGGTCGGATGAGGAGAGGAACGGCCAATCGGCTGGCCAGTTTTTTGTGTCATCGATCAACGCAAGGTAGATACCGTCCCGGCGACGGTAGAGTTGGATTTGCTGCGCCGCGATACGTTCGCACCGCTGCCTGAGCTTCCTCGCCATGATAATCCCGGCCTCCCAATCGAGCATGAATGCTTTGCGGATTTCTTCGGGCGTGAGGTTTGCTTTAATCCCGATGCCGATCACGGCTTGCAAGGCTTCGCTCTCGGGGTCTTCGACCGCGTGACCGGCTACCAGGCAGGAGATTTTCAGGTGAAACCGCGCGCTTAAATCTTGGACATAGCCATTTGTTCGGTCGCGCAGCCAGGCTATTCGCCGTCGCGTGTCGTATCTTTCCAGGGATTTAGCTAATTTTGTATCCGCTGTTGCATAGAGCATGAAACAATCCATTCACAAACAACTGCTTGCGCTCCGGTTCGTTTCTCATTACTAGATGCAGATACGGACAATGTGGGTACTGCGAGTAATAGGAGGCGCCGGTTTAGCAGGGACCGGCGTTTTCTATTTAAGGTTATCCAGATTTTCCGAGTGATGTAGAAAAATGCTACGCATTTTCAATCTCCACGATGGAATAAAGAATCCTTTAGATACCCGAATTGCCCTCAGTGCCAGAACTCATTTGTTCCAAGTCGGATTGTCCTTGACGCCTCCCCGGCTCATCCATTACCGTCCTTGTGCTGCGATCTCGCACAGGACACCTACTAGCCGAACTACCCTGGCCCTTCCGCAAGGAGGTCCGCACCCCTGGTAAGGCTGGTTGATGACGAAACATAGTAGTCAGGTGGCTGGGTTAATCCCCCAGCTCGCGGCAACAAATTTTCTTGAATCATCGAAACATTTTGCCTAAGCTGGCCAGGCCGATGGGTGCCGCTCCCATGCACACACGCTCCAGGGCTACGTGTCGGCTTACCCTGGAACCCCATACACCCCCTGGATTTTTGATCTCTGATGGCTGTCACTTCCCCCTGGTCTGACGATACGGTTGCCCGCCTCAATGCCCACCAGGCTTGCGGATTCCTCCACCCCTATACCTGCGGGAGTTGCAGCGCCGACCTTGTAGCGACTAGGGATGGATGGGTTTGTGCGGGCGATGGATGCTCTTACACCCAGAACTGGGCACATGATCCACCGAGGATCACCGACCTGGAGGCAATGAAGAACAGCCTCTTTAAGATCGATAAGCAGTTT
>CAYTRB010000006.1:0-48959 GCA_964440215.1 uncultured Methylocapsa sp. | reverse complement strand
TCTTTCGGGTTCGCCGTTCCGACCGGCAGCGTGCCGGCACCGGGTTAGGCCTTGCGATCTGCCGCGGTTTCGTCGAAGCCATGGGAGGCTCGATCACGGCCGCCAACCGGACCGACAGAACCGGCGCGGTGTTCACCATTAGGCTTCCCGTGCCGGTCACGCCGAGGCTCCAGGCCGAGGCAATATCATGACGCCACGCGCGGGTCCGCTTCGTGTTCTCGTCGTCGATGACGAGCCGGCAATCCTTCGCTTTTTGCATGCGAGCCTAGAGAGCCAGGGCTATATCGTTGCGACTGCCGCCGATGCGCACACCGCTCTCGACATGGTCCGCAGGCACACCACCGATCTCGTCGTCCTCGACCTTGGTCTGCCCGACATGGATGGCCTCGATGTCGTCAGACAAATCCGGGATGGCGGCGAGAACTTGCCGATCATCATCCTATCGAGCCGTGAGAACGAAAGCGCCAAGGTCACAGCGTTCGATCTCGGCGCCGACGATTATGTCACGAAACCTTTCGGTATCGATGAACTCCTGGCGCGGATCCGCACGGCGCAGCGGCATCGCTTGCAGCAGGAGGGCGAGAAACCTTTGTTCCATGCTGGTGATCTCAGCGTCGATCTCGTGCGCCGCATCGTCACCGTGCGCGGCAGCGAAGTCAAGCTTTCGCCGCGCGAATACGAGGTTCTGCGTCTCATGGTGGCGCATGCCGGAAAAGTTCTGACCCACCGTTTCATGCTTGGGGAAGTTTGGGGCGGCGACGCGGACGTACAATATCTGCGGATCTATATTCGTGCCTTGCGCCAGAAGATTGAGGCAGACCCCGAGCGGCCTACCCTTATCCTTACCGAAACCGGCGTCGGCTATCGTCTCCGCGAGGCGGAATAAAGAATTTTCTAAGCGGTCAGCGGCTCATTTGCCGGACAATGCGAGATCCGCTAAAAATCCTTGCGAAGGTACAGCCATGGATCTTGCCGACCTTATTGAACCAAACCGGGTGGTATTCGCCGCCCGCGCGACCAATAAACAGCAATTGCTCCAGGATCTCGCCTCACGCGCGGCTGCTTTGCTGAACCTCAATGCGCAGACGATCTACGACGCTTTGCAGGTTCGCGAGGAGCTAGGCTCGACGGGTCTAGGCAATGGTTTCGCGCTCCCGCACGCACGCATCGAAGGGCTCAATCGGCTGTTCGGCATGTTCGCGCGGCTGAACCGGCCTGTCCATTTCGACTCAATCGACGGCAAGCCGGTCGATCTCGTGTTTCTCCTGCTCATCCCGCCAACCGCTGGCAGCGAGCACCTTGCAGCCCTGGCCGCGGTTTCACGACATCTGCGCGACCAAGAGTTTGCGGCAAAACTTCGCAAGTCAGCCAACGCCACCGCGCTTTGCAAGCTTCTGTGCGGGACCCCGGCAGGCGGTACGGCGGCTTCCAATCCCGGCACCGCAAGACCGGCATCCTAGAAGCCGTTTCGAACAGGTTGAGTGACTGAAAACCTTATGATTCTAAGGCTATTGCTGATTCCCACTTTGGAGCTGTCAGGTGGACCCCTGCCACTCAACCCTGTTCGAAACAACCTCTAAAGCGTACTGCCCTCGCTTCCTGGATAGCTGCACCGCCATTTCACCACCTGTCTTCCCGGATGGTTTCCAGCCCATTCGGCTATGACCGGCGGCGCTTGTGTCATGCATTGCATGAGAGAACCTTCGTCAACCAAGGAAAGACGCCGCTCCTCGCATGACGCGGGATGAGTCATAGTGCAAACCGTGAGGATCAATTCGACGAGGCCCATCACCGGCTCCTTCGATACAGTGGATTGCCTCTGCCAATTGCGTTTCTCCGATTATTGGAAGAGCGGCCCGGAGGCAAGCATGCGCAGCATGAGTGCATTGGCTTGCCCGCGCAAGGAGGCTCAGCTTTTTTTATAGTCGATATAAGCAAAACGCTGATCCGCGGGCGTTCCTTCCAGCGCGCCGCCTTCCTTTCCCGGTTGCCAAAGCACCACGTCTTCGATTTTTTTCGCTAGCTCGAAATCCTTGTCGGTAATGCCCTTGGCGGCATGATTTTGGAGCCGGACTTCGACCCATGCATAAGAGGCGGTCAGATCGGGATGATGCCAGGCCGCCTCGGCAAGATGGCCGACTGTGTTGATCACCAACAGCGTGCTCTTCCAGCTTGCTGTCTTATAGGTGCGCCGAATCCAGCCGCCCTCATAGACCCATCGCGGCAGTTCTTGCTGGAGGCGTGCCTTGATCTCGTCTTCGCTATAGGTCTTTTCCTTGGTGGCTTCGCTCATCGTGAACCTCCATCCTGCGGGCTTGGCCTTCGATCCCTGACGCAGATAAGCATACTAATACGAAATGCGGCATGATACGAAATCGCGATATTGCGCGTCGCGTCTATTGCTTCTTTTCACGGCAATCCGCCGCCGGCGTAATGAGTCCTTCGCGCAGCCCGCAAAAAGTTGAAGTGAGCCAGAATCGGAGGATACATGCAAGCTTCGAGATCGGTCAGCTGGCGCCGTTCCCGCCGGTGGGGAGCAGCCGCGTGGGTTGTGATCACACTGACAGCTCAGTTCAAATGTGTTCCGGGCCTCGCACAGCCCGTCGCAGGCCATCCGAACCCGGACTGGCCTTGCCGGCAAATTCTGGTCGGGCGTCTCTCCGTGGCCGCGATATGGCCTGACCCTTCGATCGAAGGCATAGACTGGCGGAACGATCAGCAAGTCGCCGATATGGTCGCAAAGCTGGAGGCGCGGCGCACCCCGCTTGAAGACGCAACACGCATACTTGAGGATTTCGCCCGCTCCCTAGGGGCCGATAAGACAAAAAAACTAATTGCCGTTTTCGCGGGACTTTTTGAAACGCTCGATAACGAACGCACGCAAGTCATCGGGGGGCTACTTCGCTTTGGCGCGAAACAAAAGGAGCTTGCTGACAAAATACGTACCGAGAACGCCTTGGCGCACGAAGGACCCGGCAAGAAGCTGCCGGATGCGAGTGAACAAGAGACGAAGACGGTTGCGCAGGACTTGGAATGGGACCTGCGCATTTTCGATGAAAGGCGTCAGTCGCTCACTTATGTTTGCGAGACGCCGACACTCATCGAACAAAGACTATTTGCACTCGCCAATGTCATTCAACACAATCTGGAATGAACGGAGCGTTAGCGCAGTCTATCCCCCGATCCGGCGGATTTTTCATTCGGTTAGGCGGCCGTTGTTCTCATCGAGAAGAGGGACGCCATAGCGGGTCAAAATATGAGTGATCTCGGCCTGGTTCTCTGCAATGAGCTTATTCAAGAGACGCTTCCATTCCTGATCGGAATGGCGCACCCCCATTCCAATTCGATAGATCAAGCGTTGTCCGGACGTTTCCTTGACAAGCGGCGTGACCTTTAACGGAGTTTTGGCGTTCTTCGCGAGATACCCCGCGATCGGCCCCCAAAGAATAGCGACGTCTATGCGACCTCCTTCGAGATCCTCGATCATCGTTGAGGCGGGAGCGTCGACTCTGGTGTCAACCACGAGCGGATAGGATTTGACACGCTCCAAAAGCCCGTTGACCGCTAGATTGGTTGCGGGAGGCGTGCCGGCCACGATGCCGATTCGCTTGGTTTCCAATAGCGGATCTTCAAGGCTGTCCACGGTTTCAAGACCGCTCCCCGGCTTCGAAACAAGCGCGTAGCTTGTCCGGTAATAGGGATTTGTGCCTTGAACGATGTCGTCTCCCTGCGGCATTCCCATAACGACATCGCATCGATGCGCATTCAGCGTATTGCGCACGAATCCCGTGGCATCGGGATAAAATTCATAGGCGAGCGTCTTGCCAAGCTTTTGGGCGAGAAGCTCGGCAATCTTATTTTCGAAGCCTTCGCCAGCCTCATTCGAAAAAGGCAGGTCCCTGGGGTCGGCGCAAACGCGTAAAACCTTCGGATCGACAAGCTCGATCGAGCCCTCTTCGCCGGTTTGTGCCGCGACGCCAGCCGGGCTCAAAAAAACCGGTAAAATCAGGGAAAGCATCAAGCCGGCGCGCCAAAATCGCATGAGAATTGCGACTAGTTCTGTTCGCCAAGACATGCCTTTTCCGCCTCGGTTGCCTGCGGAGGCTTGTCTTCGTGCTTTTGCGGCCGCCCGCGAGGAATGGATTCGTCCGATCTGGCGCGGAGATAAACATAAAGATCATCGATATAGCACATGACGTTTTTGTTATCTCCGAGCGCCGGCATGACCTTGTTTTCACCGCCGCCCAGATCCTGCTTGCCACCGACAACGATCCCATAAAATTCCTGGTAATTCAGTCTCTTCACTGAATCCTTGAGGGCCGGCGCATAAGTCGAGCCTTCGGCATCGGGACCGTGGCAGACGTGGCATTCGGAATGGTAGCGGCGGAAGCCCGAATAGGTATACCAGTCAACCGTTCCATCCGGCTTGACACTGAAAGTCGGATCTCCCTTCGAATCGAGATATTTGCCTTTGTCATCCTGCTTGACCGCCTTGGGATCGCCTGGAGCGTCGGCCATCGCCGACGCTCCGCAAGCAACAAGAAAGGCGAGGGAAATGGCCCGTACCAAAAAGCTAATTCGCACGAGACTATCCTTGTTCGAGAAATGAGTGCGCGGAATGAAGCAGCCCGGCGCCATGAACGCCGGGCGGCTTATGTTTTGGCTGTGCCTAGCCGAAGATTACAACCCAGCCGGAAGCGCAAAAACCGTGAGCTGCCCGCCGAGCGCCGTGTAATTGGAAAGCGCCGCATAGCCGCCGACCGCGCCGAGGCCTTCCGTCCCCTTCGTCAAGCCGGCCGCGAGTCCGATGCCTGCCCAGCCGCCGACGCCAGAGAGCACCGCGATATATTGCTTGCCGTTGTGCTCATAGGTGGTGACGTTGCCAATGATGCCAGAAGGCGTCTTGAACTTATAAAGTTCCTCTCCCGTCTTGGCGTCCACGGCCTTCAGGTAACCTTCAAGCGTGCCGTAGAAGACCAAATTGCCGGCGGTCGCGAGCGCGCCAGACCAGACGGAGAAGAGTTCCTTTTTTTGCCAGACAATTTTCCCGGCCTGAGCGTCCCAAGCCGTGAAATAGCCCATGTTGGAATCACCCTTCGGCGGATACATGGACAAAGTCGCCCCGACATAGGGCTGCCCTGCCGTGTAGCTCACGTGGAAAGGTTCGTAATCCATGCAGACGTGATTGGCCGGAATGTAGAAGAGCCCGGTTTCGGGTGAATAAGCCGCCGGCTGCTCGTCCTTCGAGCCAAGCGCGGCCGGGCATATTCCCTGAGAATTCACGTCCTCACCGTTTTCCTCCGTCGAGAACTCTTTCACAACCAAGGGACGGCCATAGGTCTTGGAGCTTTTGTCAAGGTCGACCTTGCTCGCCCAATTAACAACCGTATCGAATTTTTCTGCGACGAGCGGTTCGCCAGTGATACGATCGATCGTGTAACCGAAGCCATTGCGATCGAAATGCACCAGAACCTTGCGGATTTCTTGGTTGGCGAGAATCATCTCGTTGATGGCATCGTAATCCCATTGATCGTGCGGCGTTGTCTGGTACACCCATTTGGCGACACCGGTGTCCGCGTCACGCGCCCAGATGGTCATCGACCAACGATTGTCACCCGGCCGCTGCTTGGGATTCCAAGTCGAGGGGTTTCCCGACCCGTAATAAATTAGGTTCAATTCCGGATCGAATGATATCCAGCCCCAAGTGGCGCCGCCGCCGATCTTCCACTGATCGCCTTTCCAAGTGTTGGTGCCAGAATCCGGACCGACAGGCTTGCCAAGAGAGGTCGTTTTGACCGGATCGATCAGCGTGTCGGAATCCGGTCCCATCGAATAGCCGCGCCAGGCCTTCTTGCCGGTTTTGATGTCATAGGCCGTGATTGAACCGCGGACCCCGAATTCACCCCCTGAAACGCCGACAAGAACTTTATCCTTGACCACTTGCGGTGCCGAAGTGCCGGTCTCGCCTCTGGAAGGATCGCCGTTCTTCACCGACCAGACAACTGCCCCGGTTTGCGCGTCGAGCGCGACCAGTGTCGTGTCGGCCTGGTGCAGGAAAATCTTGCCATCGCCATAGGCGACTCCACGATTGACCGTATCGCAACACATTACCGGGATGACATTGGGATCCTGCTTGGGCTCATATTTCCAGATAATCTTGCCGTCATGATTCAAGTCGAGCGCGTATACGATGTTCGGGAATGGCGTGCTGAAATACAGGATATGACCGATCACCAAGGGGCCGCCCTCGTGACCGCGCAGAACGCCCGTCGAAAAACTCCACACGGGAGTAAGGTGCTTGACGTTGTCGGAATTGATTTGATCGAGTTTCGAGAAACGGTGATTGGCATAATCACCCGTCGGCAGCGCCCATTGCTTTGGGTCTTTCGAAAGCTGGATCAATTCATCATTGGCGAAGGCCGCGCCATTCGCGAGAAGCGCGGCGGCGCCAACACAGGACATAAGCAGGAACTTGCGCATTCACTTCCTCCGGACACTCTTGTGCGCGGCGCCTGGAACGCTCGTTATCGAGGCGTCGGCGCCTTGTCATTGTAACTCTTTCCGGCAGCGTGTCAGGACACCGGCAAGACGGAAAAGATTCCACAACAAAACAGTTTTCACAACGAGGCAGCGTTTGGAAAAGCCGATGCCCCGTCTTCATGAGAGCGGCAAAAAACCCGTCCGCCAACACCATGAAACCAGAAAACTCCGGCAAGTGTATATATTGACCCTTGCGCCGTTACAATAGTCATTCCAACAGCCCACGTTCCTGATTTGTCGACGGGTTAACTCTTTTCCCACGGCGTTTCTCACGGCCTCATCCTCAAGGCCGTTGTGCGCCATATTTGAGCCAGTTCAAGGCGATACCTTAACTATTGGCGAAAGGCGGCCTGCAGTCTATTTCCATCGCGGCCAAGTTCCTTAGCGGCCAAGGGAAACCCCGGTATGTAATGGTCGTTCAGGAAGACGTGGTTCATCCTCAATCGCATCTATGTATGAGGCGAGCCACAGAGGGAGATCCTGGCCGAAGTTTAGCGTAATCGACGTGCCTTCGCAGGCGATAAGCCAGAGCCGCACACGCCTGCTTTTGCTCGATCGCGACAAATTCAGGTGGAACTTCAACAAGAGGAAATTTATTCTAAGCCATCAGCTCTGCGTAAATCCGCGTTGGGTGTGCATGAGCTAATGAAGAATGCGTTCCCGCGCACCGGCACCCCGCGCGGGATCCTGCTTACGTCTTACCGGCGCTGGCGGTTCCGCTGCCGCCGTTTCAGCGAAAAGCTCCGCGAGTTTTTCGGTCATCGCACCGCCTAGCTCCTCGGCATCCACGATCGTCACGGCGCGGCGGTAATAGCGCGTCACGTCGTGGCCAATCCCGATCGCGATGAGTTCAACCGGCGAGCGTTGCTCGATCTCCTCGATCATGAAGCGCAAATGCCTTTCGAGATAGTTGCCGGGGTTGACCGAGAGTGTCGAATCATCGACCGGCGCGCCATCGGAAATCATCATCAAGATGCGGCGTTGCTCTGGCCGCGCGAGAAGACGCCGGTGAGCCCAATCGATCGCCTCGCCGTCGATGTTTTCCTTGAGCAGGCCTTCGCGCATCATTAGCCCGAGATGTTTTCGCGATCTCCGCCAAGGCGCGTCCGCGGATTTATAAATAATGTGGCGAAGATCGTTGAGACGGCCGGGTGATCCGGGTTTATTCGCCTGCAGCCAGGCTTCACGCGATTGGCCTCCCTTCCACGCGCGGGTCGTGAAGCCGAGGATTTCAACCTTGACGCCGCAACGCTCCAGCGTGCGGGCCAAAATATCGGCACATGTGGCGGCGACGGTGATTGGACGGCCGCGCATCGAGCCTGAATTATCGATGAGCAAGGTCACCACGGTATCGCGGAATTCCATATCCTTCTCACGTTTGAAGGAAAGCGGCTGCCGCGGATCGGCAATCACGCGCGGCAGCCTCGCCGGATCGAGGATGCCTTCTTCAAGGTCGAACTCCCAAGACCGGCTCTGCTGCGCCAAAAGACGCCGCTGCAATCGATTGGCAAGCCGCGCGACGATCGAGGAGAGATTATTTAATTGCTTATCGAGATAGGAGCGAAGCCGGTCAAGCTCTTCGGCATCGCAAAGGTCTTGCGCGGCAACGACCTCATCGTACTTCTTGGTGAAGGCCTTGTAATCCGAACCCCGGGCTTCGGCGCGGGGCGGCTGCTGCGGCTGGTGTTGATCGCCGGCTTCCCCGGCGGGGCTGAGCTCGGCACCCTCCTCGAATTCACCGGTAGGCGCGTCAGCGGCCTCGATCTCGCTCTCTTCCATGAGATCAGAAGAAGCCTCGGCCATTTCGCTCCGGCTCGCGTCACCTGTGTGATCCTCGGCGCCTTCCTCGGGCCGGGTTTCCTCGGCGCCATCGGGTTCGCCCGCACCGTCGTTTTCCCCCTCTGGATCGCTGTCGAGGCTGCCTTCGTCGACCATTTCAAGCGCGGTCAACACTTTGTGGACAGCAACCGCGAAGGCTCGCTGATCCTCGATTTGCAACGAAAGCCTGTCAAGCTCGGCGCTCGCGCGCTCCTCGATCCAAGGCCGCCAAAGATCGACAATCCTTTGCGCGTTTTGCGGAGGTCTGAGCCCTGTCAGACGCTCGCGCACAATCATCGCGAGCGCGTCTTCGAGCGGTGCCTCCGCGCGGACCGCGATATCGGCATAGCGGGCACGCTGAAACCGGTCGTCGAGCATGGCGTCGAGATTGCCCGCGACGCCCTGCATCCGGCGCGACCCGATCGCCTCGACGCGCGCCTGTTCGACCGCATCGAAAACCACGCGCGCCGCTGGCGTTTGCGGGGTCAGCCGCCGATGCACATCCAAGTTGTGGCAGGCGAGGCGCAGTGCCATCGAATCGGCGTGCCCGCGTAGAATAGCAGTTTCCCGAGCATCGAGCTTGCGCGAGGGTTCCGGCAGCCGTGCCTTGGCGTTGGCGCCGTTCCATACCAAGCTCGGTCGCTCGGCCGCGAAAGCAACCTCGGTCTGGGGCATTTTTGCCATGGCGCGCAGGCATGAGGCGACGGCCCGTTTAAATGGCTCCCTGGCGGCTTCCGGCTTTGCATGCGGCTTCTGATTGGAACTCATCCCGATGGCTTCTGGCGTCGCTCTTCTAGAAACTGAATCCCTTGAAGACTAAAAGTTTTCATCGCGCGTTAGACTGCGCGGCCGTACCGTTGTCGGCCAATCATCCTTTGCAAGCAAGCCTTGGAGGGGATAACCGGGCGGCGCGTTTCAACTCATGACCACGTTGACCGCACTCTCAGGAAGCTCCTTGCCAAAACAACGCTGGTAGAATTCCGCGACAAGTGTGCGCTCCAATTCGTCGCATTTGTTGAGAAAGGTCAGCCGGAACGCGAAGCCGGTATCGCCGAAGATTTCCGTATTTTCCGCCCAAGTGATCACCGTGCGCGGGCTCATAACGGTCGAAAGATCCCCGCCGATGAAGGCGTTACGGGTAAGGTCGGCAACCCGCACCATCTTGTTGATGGTGTCGCGGCCTTCCTTGGTCGCCTGGAACCGCTTCACTTTGGACAGAACGATGTCAACTTCCTTGTCGTGCGGCAAATAGTTCAGCGTGGCGACGATGGACCAGCGATCCATCTGTCCCTGATTGATCTGCTGGGTTCCATGATAAAGGCCCGAGGTATCGCCAAGGCCGATCGTATTCGTCGTCGAAAAGAGGCGGAAGGCGGGATGCGGCCTGATCACCCGGCTTTGGTCGAGGAGGGTGAGACGTCCCGACATTTCGAGGACGCGCTGAATAACGAACATCACGTCGGGGCGGCCTGCATCATACTCATCAAAACACAGCGCGACATTGTTTTGCAGCGCCCAAGGCAGAATGCCATCCCTGAACTCAGTCACTTGTAGACCGTCCTTGATAACGATCGCGTCCTTGCCAATAAGATCAATGCGGGAAACATGACTGTCAAGGTTGATCCGCACGCAAGGCCAGTTCAGCCGCGCCGCGACCTGCTCGATATGGGTTGACTTGCCCGTGCCGTGATAGCCGGTGACCATCACTCGCCGATTCTTGGCAAAGCCCGCCAAAATGGCGAGCGTGGTATCGCGGTCGAAGAGATAGTCGGGATCGAGGTCAGGAACATGCGGATCGCCGCTCGAATAGGCAGGCGTTTCCATATCGCTGTCGATGCCGAAGACTTGGCGCACCGAAATCTTCATGTCGGGCAGGCCGCCAGGCGCGCTGCTTTCGTCCATCTTCATGCCTTGCATTTATCCTTTAGTACCGGCAGACGCGGGTACCGGCAGATGTGAATGGTCCGGGGCGGCCGTCGAAACGCTTCCAACAGGTCTCTCTTCCAAGACACCACTCGTCAAAGCGATCCGGCTAGAGCCAGCAAGCCCCGTGGGGCGGTTAGCCTCAGGCCAGCTTTACCGACCTCAGATAATTATAGGCGCGGATGATCTCGCGCAATTTTTCTTCATTCGACCGGTCGCCAGCGTTGGCATCAGGGTGGAGGCGTTTGACCAAATCCTTGTAGCGGGCCTTGATCGCGGCCATGTCCACACTGTCATCGAGCCCCAATTGATCCAGGGCTTTCATGGCTGCCAGCCCATAGCGCGGTTTCTGAGGGGTGACGCAAGAATAGCGCCGGATATCCGTCCGGAACATCCCAACGGTCTCGCTCGGGCGCGACGGATCGCCGCTCTCCTCACGAAAATTCTTGTCCCCGCGTTTGACTCCCATCGACCATGTCGGGCGATGACCAACCAAAGCTTCGCGCTGATAAAGTGCCATAGCTTCTACGCTCATGCCGTTGAAATAATTATAAGATGCGTTGTATTCCCGGACATGGTCGAGGCAGAAACAAAAATATTGGCCTTCCCGCAACCGGCCCATCGGCGCGCGGAACTCCCCCGCTTCACGACAGCCGGGATGCTGACAAAGTGTCTGATCCGGACGTTGTTCCTGCTTGAACCCGGACTTGACCCTGATGCGGTCGAAAAGGCGTGATCTTAAATTCATGGCAACCCCATTATGAATGTCTTTGAGATGGCCGCAAGCGTTTCGATGCGATAAAATAAAAGTTAGGTTCCCGGACTGCCAGCGGATCGGGTAAGTTTTTGACGGGCTATCTTGAAATGAGCGAGCAAAGCGACATGTCCGTAGGCGAGCGTATCAAGGCCACATTACAGGCGGCTTTGACCCCGTCCTCCATCGAGGTCATCGACGAATCCCATAAGCATGCGGGCCACGCCCACGCCGTGACGCGGCGCGGAACCGCCGGGGCCGCGGGCGAAACCCACTTTCGCGTCAAACTGGTTTCTGAAAGATTTAGAGGACAGAGCCGCGTCGACCGCCACCGTGCCATCAATCATCTTTTGGCGTGTGAATTTGAAAATGGCGTGCATGCCTTGGCGATCGAGGCCAAAGCGCCGGGTGAATAAGTCTCCTGCCGCGGCCATCAATCCATAGGAGAATTTGGCCGTGGAAGACTGAGCCATGATCGATTCTTAGTGAACAGATCATGCACTCTCTCACTTGCGTTTACCGCATGTCCTTATCGAAAAAGTCGAGCCGCTTTTTCGAGACATGCTTTAAATCACAATGATTTTGGACTGAATCAATCCAAAATCATCGTGATCGATTCCAAAATTTTGAGCGGGGTGCAAGCGGAAAACCGGTTTCCATTTTTCTTTATCCCACTCTAGCGAATGTGCACATGGCTCGAGACCGTGCTGAACGCCACGGTCATGCGTTTGCCGTGCCGGTGCGCCGTCGCTGTTGTGTGGTGCCAATGGCCATGTTTCGCCCATCCATGACTCGCACCGCCATGACTAGCAAAACGATGTCTTCCCCAACCGTGCCGGTTCGCGTGGTGGCGGCCATGGCGGTGGCCGTGGCCCGATTCCTCATCGGCGGCGGCAACGATCTTGGCATCGGAACCTTCCTCCGCCCCGGCATCCTGGCTACCAGTATCGCCACTGTCCCGCGTGACATTATGGCCGCGCGCCACCGGGCCAAATATGGCCAGGCATTGATTATAGGTGTCAGCCTCCTGGATTTTTTCGCAATCATCTATGCTGCGGGGTGCAGCTTTCGAACAAACGGGGGCCGCGATCAAGGCTGCGGCAAAAACGCTGTGCACGATAAATCGCAAGGCTTCATCCTCTGAGGCTCGCGCCGGTTTTCTTGGTTACCTCGGCGATGATCTTACCAGCGGCGGCATCGATCTCGGCCTCAGTCAAGGTTCTTTCGCGCGGTTGCAAGGTGACGGATATGGCGACCGATTTCTTGCCTTCCGGTATGCCCTTGCCTTCGTAGACATCGAAAACGCCAATGTCCGTGACGAGCGCGCGTTCGCCCGCAGCGGCGGCCTTGACGATGTCAGCTGCTTTCACCGATCGATCGACCAGGAAGGCAAAGTCGCGTTGCACGGGCATGAACTCCGGAAGTTCGAGCTTCGGTTTGGTTCTTGTGAGCCTCAATTTCGGCGCCGGTATGTCCTCAAGAAGCAATTCGAACCCGGCGACCGGCCCCTCGGCACCAATGGCGTCGAGGATGCGCGGATGGATCTCGCCAAACGTGCCAATGACATTTTTTGGCCCAAATTGAATCATGGCTGATCGGCCTGGGTGAAACCAGGCGGGCCCGCCGGAAACAAGCTGGATATTATTGGCTGCCACGCCGAGCGCTGAAAGAAGCGCAAAAGCATCCGCCTTGGCATCGAAGGGATCGACGCTCGCAGGTGCCAGCGACCAGTGCCTTCCGGGTCCTGATTCCTTCGCCACACCGCGCCGAATCGCGCTGGCGGCGATCTTTTGTCCGTCTTCCCGGTCACTCAAGAAGATTTGCCCGACCTCGAAAAGCGCGACGCTGCCATGGCCACGGTCGGCGTTGCGTTGCGCCGCCGCGATCAACCCTGGCAGCAAGCTTGGCCGCATATCGGAGAGCTCCGGGGCAATCGGATTGGCGAGCGCCAGAGAAGCCCCGCCGCCACCAAACATCTGCGCGCGCTGGTGGGAGACGAACGACCATGTCACCGCTTCGACGAGACCGTTGGCGGCAAGCGCTCGTTTGGCGCTCTTCGCGCGCTTTTGCACCAAAGTCAGGACCGGTTCCGCGACATGGTGTCCGGATGCGCGCGGCAATTGGGCCGGGAAGACACGGTCGAGCCCGGCGATTCGCAGGATTTCCTCGACGAGATCGGCCTTGCCCTCGATGTCGGGCCGGAACGAGGGTATCTTCACCACCACTTCATCAGCGTTGCCGGCTAAATTGGCAAGTTCAAACCCAAGGCTCTCGAGAATGCCGGCCATTTCGGAGCTGTCGAGTTCGAGTCCAGTCAGCCGCTTCACTTCGCTCCATGGAAACACGATGCGCTTATCTGGCCGCGGAATCCGCCCAGCAAGAGTGATTTCCGAGGCTGTCCCGCCACAAAGCTCAATCACCAGCCGCGTCGCAAGCTCAAGCCCAGGCAAGCAGAAAGCCGGATCGACGCCACGTTCGAACCGGTAGCGCGCATCCGAGTTAATGCCAAGGCTACGGCCGCTGCGTGCGATATTCACAGGATCCCAGAGGGCCGACTCGATCAACACCTCAGTCGTCGTCTCGTCGCAGCCTGAGGCTTGCCCACCGATGATTCCGGCAAGCGATTCGACGCCCGCGCCGTCGGCGATGACCACATTGTTCACGTCGAGCCGGTAGGACCGGCCATCCAGCGCGATCAGCTCCTCGCCCGGCCTCGCCCGGCGCACAATAAGATTGCCCCTGATTTTATTTGCGTCGAAGACATGGAGCGGGCGGGCCCGGTCGAAGGTAAGGTAATTGGTGATATCGACGAGTGCGTTGATCGGCCGCAGCCCGATCGCCGAGAGCCGCCTCTGCATCCACGGCGGACTTGGCCCATTGTGAACGCCTTTGACAAGGCGCAGCGCGAAGGCTGGCGCGAGATGCGCGTCCTCGGCCACGAAATCGAGCCGGACCTCGACCGGATTTGAAAAACCGCCCGCGACCGGCCTTATTGCCGCGTTTTTCAGCTTGCCGAGCCCTGCCGCCGCGAGGTCGCGGGCAATGCCATCGATGCCGGTAGCATCGGGCCGGTTGGGCAACAGATTGAGCTCGGCGACGGGGTCATCGAGAAAAGCCCATGCCGCATAAGCCGCGCCGACTGGCGCCGCCTCTGGCAAATCGAGTATGCCGTCATGGTCATCGGACAATTCGAGCTCAGCGCCCGAGCACAGCATGCCGTTCGATTCAACGCCCCGAATCACCCCTTTGCCGAGGATGATCTTCTTGGCTGGAATCGTGGTGCCGGGCGCCGCAAATACCGATTTCATCCCGGCCCGTGCATTCGGCGCGCCGCAGACGACCTGGACTGGGGCAGCACCTCCGGTATCGACAAGACAAACCCGCAGCCGGTCGGCATTCGGATGCGGCTTCGCCTCGATAACGCGGGCGATGATGAAATCCTTGAGGGCTAAAGCCCTATCATCGACACGCTCGACCTCAAGACCCGTCTTGGTCAGCGTGGCGACGATTTCGTCGAGAGTGGCATCGGTCTGAAGATGATCTTTGAGCCAGGAAAGCGTGAATTTCATTGCGGTCCCAAAAAGCGCCGGGCAACGGCATGCAACAGCATATTGAAGCGAATTACGCCCGCAGCCCATGATTCGCCTTTGCGTATTCGATAGAGGGTTCCATGTCTCTAGTGTTTTTTGGGTGCGCGGAAAAATGCTACTTTGCTTCTCTGCAAGCCTCCCGGCGGCTTGAGCACTATCGCTGTTGCGGGTAAAGGACAGAATGCGCCGCATCGCCAGTGCCGCATGAGGTTTTATGAGATGGATGGAGCCAAGGTAATAACGAGACCGGGGCGCCAGGGCTGGCGGGCAACCGCCGGATTTATCAAAATCGCCGCATGTTTGAGCATTTCAAGCGTCAGCTACGCCGCGGACTGGGAGTCCGGGCCGCTGCCAGCCACCATAGAACATTTGGAGAATATGGGAGTCCCCTGTTCAATCGGCGCGCCTATCTGGGCGCCGCTTGAGGCCACGGCGGCAGAGCTTCCCTGGCGCTCCGTTTGGCTCGGGCATTTTTCTGGCGGCCGCCGCTATGCCGATAGCACTGGCCAGACCCTCGTCGATTGGCGGGACGAGAAGGTCTGTTTTCCGTCAAAGAATCAATGCCAAGCCTGGATCCGCGACTTGCGCAGCGCCTATCATCGGCCGGAAGGGTATTGGACTTGTCTGCTCTTACGTTAAAGCTTGATCCCAAAGAGGTTCAGACTTTTAGGGTAATATCATGCATCCAACAAACTGCTCATGAGAGCCTGATAGCTTCATCTGGAAACTGTCATGATCAGAAATTCAGGATGCGTTTGCTGCAGCTGCATTCTATATTTTTACCGGAAACTGGGATTGGAGAGCTGCAATGTTCGATGCCTTGAAGAACTTTATCGCGGAGATCAGCGGCACGGAGCAGCCCACCCGGCGTTTTGACGAGGAGGATTATCGTCTCGCGGCGGTTGCCTTGCTCGTTCATATCGCCAACGTCGACGGCAACACCGATCTCGCCGAACGGCGGCGGCTCATGACAATTATCAAGGAACGGTTCGGCCTCGACCCTAAAGCGGCCGCGGAATTGATCGCGACGGCAGAACAAAGTGACCGCGAGGCGGTGGATTTTTACCATTTTACCAGTGTTCTGAAGCGGGCGCTCGATGATGATGGCCGCCAAAAAATCGTAGAGATGCTGTGGGACATCGCGTATGCCGATGGCGTCGCCGATGAATTCGAGGAAAATACAATTTGGCGCATCGCCGAGCTTCTCGGCGTTTCGACGCGCGACAGAGTCTTGCTTCGTCAGCGTGTGGCGGGGCGAGCCCCACAGGCGGCTCCTCTCGAGGGCCCTTGGTCCACGGCCGCCGCAAAGGGCAAAATATGAGTGAGGCGGTTCTCGCTGGGGCCGGAACCGAGCCCTCGGCGGACGCGCAAGCGCGATCCGGCATTGGGACGCGCCACGTCACCGTAATCACCGGCGCCTCCGGCGGGATTGGCGCCGATCTTGCCCGCGTCTTCGCACGACATGGTCACGATCTCGTTCTGATCGCCCGGAACCGCGCCGCACTTGATGCGCTCGCCGGCGAAATCGCGGTGCCTGGCAGGCCCCGGCCCTTGGTGCTGGAGTTCGATTTGCTCGAACGGAACGCAGCCAATCAAATCGCCGCCGCGCTCGAAGCCGCTGGCGTGTCGCCGGATATTTTGGTCAATAATGCCGGCTTTGGCCTTCTCGGTCCAGCCGCCAGCCTCGATCCAGCCGAGCAATTGGCGATTATCGAACTCAATATCCACGCGGCCGTTGAATTGACTCTGCGGTTTCTGCCAGCGATTTGCGCCGCACGCGGCAAAATCCTTAATGTTGCGTCGATCGCATCCTATTTTCCGGGCGGCCCCGGAATGGCGGTCTATTATGCATCGAAAGCCTTCCTTCTCTCGTTCTCGCTCGCTCTTTCACAGGAGCTGCAAGCGGACGGCGTCACCGTCTCGGCGCTGTGTCCCGGCTATACCAAGACGGGATTCCAGGCCCGCGCCGGCATCGGGCCGAACATCGAACTCACGCGCCTGCCGGGGGCGACCGCCATGGAGGTCGCCGAAGCGGGTTATGCCGGGCTGATTGCTGGACGCCGCGAGATCGTACCGGGATTCATAAACAAACTCAGCGTTTTGCTCTTGCCATTTTTACCAAAGGCCGTACTTTTGACGATTATTTCGCGGTTGCAGCAAAATCGGTTTAATCTGCGCTGAAGCCCGGATCGAATTTTTAACATTGGGAAAGATGCCGGCACGCCCCAACGACTGTCGCCGCAGGATACTCATCATCCTGCATCAAAAACATTCGACTCCCGGGCGGCTCGGGTTGATTTTGCGCGCGCAAGGCTGCGAACTCGACTGCCGGTGTCCCCGATTTGGGGATCCTCTGCCGGAAACGCTGAAAGGCTACGCCGGGGTAATCGTTTTCGGCGGTCCCATGAGCGTCAACGACGAAGATGCCTGGCTACGCCACGAAATAGATTGGATTGGAGTCCCCCTTAAGGAAGACACGCCGTTTCTCGGCATTTGTCTGGGCGCGCAGATGCTCGCTCGCCATCTTGGTCACCGCGTCCGTCCCCACCCGCAAGGGCGGGTGGAGGTCGGCTATTACCCCATCCATCCGACGGAGCACGGACATCGCATCTGCGATTGCCGGTTTCCCAGCCATGTTTATCAATGGCACCGGGAAGGTTTCGATCTGCCATGCGGAGCAACCCTTCTGGCCAGGGGGCAGGATTTCGAGGCGCAGGCCTTCCGCTATCAAGGGCGGGCCTACGGCCTCCAATTCCATCCGGAAGTGAATTTCGCGATTATGTGCCGCTGGTCGCTCCTAACTCGCCAGCGCTTGGCCGAGCCTGGCGCCCGGCCCCGCCATCGCCATCTCGAGGGATGGTTCCGGCACGACCACGCCGTAGCGCGCTGGTCCAGCGCTTTTCTGCGTCGCTGGCTCGCCGGCGGCCAGCCTGGCGCGTTTTCAGAGCCAGAGCGGAGAAAGGTTTCCTCAAATTTGCAAGAAACCGAGCCGGATCAGTGAGAGGGAGTGGGGTGGGAGTGGGATATAGAGCGGCTCTGAACCGGATATTCCGTGATTTGAAGGGAGCAATGCCGCCGTTCCACCGCTCCCGCGAGTGACGCGCGGAGATATGCGGTGGACCGGCGGCGAAGGCTATTAAAATTCCTCGGTTATTAAATAGGGGGGCGAGGCTTGGGAGGACTGGCGACTCGCCCGGTGTTGATGAAGAGTTTTGCATCAACATTGCAGCTCCGCATCGGACGTTCGTCCTAAATCGGCAGATTGCCAGTTCTCACGGGCCGGTTTAGAGTTGATGCGCGAAGGGCGTGGCGAGGGAAGGACAAAGCCGGATCCTTTAGCTTATGGTTACCGAGGGGAGCGACGTATCGTCGCTAGGAGCACAGACTCCCAGTACAACCGTGTTTATTTTGCCTTGGCAGCGAACAGCGGCCGAGGAAATCCAGGATTCTTGTGGTTTCCAGAGATTGGCGCCAGTCCGTACGTGTAACCAGCGGGTATCTCCGATGGCCGTTGGTAAAAGTACATTCCGCGCCGCAGGGGGGGCACCATGAGCGACGACGGCGAGCTTATCGCTCTCATCGATTGCGTCTATGCGGCGGTGCTGGACGGGGATCTCTGGCCGGTGGTGCTGGCGAAGCTTGCCGAGGCCACGGGTATGATGCAGTCCATCATCGCGACCATGGATCAGCACACAAATAGCTTCGATTCCATCTCCCGGAGAACGATTGCAGAGTTGGATGCCTGCTACAAGAATTACTGGGCGTTCCACAATCCTCTTTGGACCAAAACCTCGGCTATGCCAGCGGGCGAAGTGTACTCGTTCGATACCCTCATGGCACCGCAGGATTTCGCCAAGACCCCTATTTTCAACGAATGGTGGAAACCCGCTGATTACGGCCTAGCGATGCTAGGCGTCAATTTGTTGGTCGAAGACCAAGTGTCGTCCATGATTTGCGTCATCAACGCACGCGGTCACGATGCCCCGACGGCCGAACAGCGCCGCATCTTCGAATTGGCGGTGCACCACATCATGCGTGCCGTGCGCCTTCACCGCCAGCTCTGGACGCTCGATCATATGCACGGCACGTCACCGGAGCGGCTCGAAGGCTTAGGCCAGGGAACCATTTTGGTCGATGCCGAAGCAAAAGTACTTTTCATGAACACTGCGGCGCGGGCGGTGCTCGAAGCCGGAGATGGGCTCGTTCTCAAAGGGGGATGTCTCGTCACCACTGACGGCATCGACGCATTGCAAAGATTGATCGCCGCCTGCGGGCCAGCCGCCTGGCCGCTACAAGGGCCGCTCGGCGGGGAACTCGAGGTGCGGCGTGTTTCGCAGCGTGCCGCCCTCGAGCTCGTGGTGACGCCGCTCCGATTCAAAAACCCGTCCACCGGGATTCCCTGGCTAGGATTACGGGTGCCGGTGGCCATTGTCACGATGGCCGATCCGGAAATCAACCGCCGAAAGCTCGCCCAAGAACTGTATAAGCGATTTGGCCTGACTGCGGCTGAGGCGGGCCTCGCCGCCGAAATCGTCAAAGGCGACGGCCGCGAGGCGGCGGCCAGGAGGCGTGGAATTTCGGTCGCGACCGCCCGCGCGCAACTTTCCAGCATTTTTGAAAAGACCGGGACGCACCGCCAGGCTGAACTCGTTCATCTCCTGCTCGAACTCGTTGGTAAAAGGAACACGGAACTATGGGGGCTCTAACCGCTTCGCATCATCTCGTGATCAATTGCGGTAGAACGAACTCTTGCACGGCAGGGATGTCGGCCATTTGCTGGCAGGTGGAGCGGAAACGGCGATGGGGAACCGGCGTTTCATCGAATATCGCTGGTAAAGGCCTTATGGCCGTCGCTCTTAGATTTTGGGCGTGGCTTGACCGGCTGTGCCAGGCACGCACAAGCTTTTAGAACTATTTTGTTTACGCCAGGAATATCTCCCACCCGGCGTAACTGAAGAGTCGGCACCGTTGCATGTCTCGCACCGGGGCTATCTGTTCGCGTCCACGCCGCGCTCTGTCATAGCTTTACTTCCAGGCGCCATCGCGGACAATTCTCGCATTTGGAGACGCTTTGGTTTCGACGGTCGGGTTTCGGGCATAAGTTATTTGTAGCTCGGGATGACGCGATTCAGCCATGCATGCGGTAGATGCGGGCCAGCCGCTTGATCCCCGCTACAGACACTTTCCCTTGACCGCGCGCCGTGAGAGGAGGCTCATAGCCCGTGATCCGCTTTTAGAATGAGACTGGACCCAGAAATTGGAACAAAATTCCTTAGAGCATATCCGGAAAAAGTTGGTCGCCTCTTTCGATGAGGACATACCCCATATCTGTGAATCTGACCGAATCCTTTATGGTCAGACGATTCCACGTGGCGGGCACGCGCTCTCAGTGCTGACTTTGACCGGCACGATTGTATATAGGTAAAGCAATCGTTATAAGGGCTGCATTTTGGGATTAAGGAGTCTCGCAAGTGACTGTTGAGCAGATCGGAGGCGGCTACAAACCGGCCGAAGATGAAGCTTTCATGAATGAGCGCCAAAAGGAGTATTTTCGGCGCAAGCTGATCGCCTGGAAGGAGGATATTCTACGGGAGAGCCAGGAGACCCTAGTAGTCTTGCAGAGCGAGAACGAAAACCATCCTGATCTCGCCGATCGTGCCTCTTTCGAAACGGACCGGTCTATCGAATTACGGGCGCGCGACCGGCAACGCAAGTTGATCGCAAAGATCGATGCGGCCCTGGCCCGGCTTGACGATGGCACCTATGGTTATTGTGAAGAGACCGGCGAACCGATCAGTCTGAAACGGCTTGATGCGCGGCCCATCGCAACCCTTTCGGTAGAGGCTCAGGAACGCCATGAGCGACGCGAGCGGACCTACCGCGAGACCTGAACCTGCGATGCGATAAATAACAGATAAAACAGCTCATCGCGCAATCGGATGCACCGCAATGAATGAAGCGCTGCGCAGCGTCCCTGCCAACGTGAACCAGGCTTCACTTGAAAATGCCTTGCACCAACGGTCTTGATGAATGACGGTTAGTTCCACTCATAGATTTTCGTACACTGATTAAGCTGCGGCAATATGAGCAAGGCAACACGGCCGGCGTCCCCGATCCAGGGAATTAGCCCGGCCCGCGTCCGAGCAGTTTGGCCATTTCCGCTTCCAGCGCATCGATGCTGGCTTGCTCGGGACCAGCAGCCGAAACATCCTGGATTTGGTCTTCTGCGGCGTTGATTGGAACCTCGGGAACTATCGTTGGCGTGGAGGGCGACGGTCGTCCGGTCTCCGCCACCCATTTACCCTCCGGCAACCCCGGAATTTCCTCAAATCCGGAATGCGAACTTGGGGCATTTGGGAAAGCTGGCAGCGTCTCCAACGCATTTGAAGGCGCTAGCTTCACGGCTGTTGCTTCCATCTGGCGTTGCGTCGATGACCGTGAAAAAGGAGTCGCGACCGTTGCGCGCCGCAATTCTTTGGCGGGGCCGGCCGCGGGCTCTGGTCTTTGCGAGGGGTCCGCGCGCCCGTAGAAAGACTCGCGTGGATTTGGCAGTCTTTGGCCAGAAGGAACGGCGTTCGATAACGCGCGCCTTGGCGGCAAGGGAACCGCGGGGGATCTTGGAACAGGCACAACGGTGGCAGACATGAACTCCGGTATCGATTCCTCTATAGGAATGGTGTCCATCACACCGGCCTCTGGCGCCAACACGGCGGCGGGCGGATAAGGCGTTTTGCGCTGTGGCGAATTCAGCGATGGCGCTTCGACCGGAGAAGGCCAGGAAACTGAATCTCTCGGCTCTTTCTCGCGCAATTCCTTATCGCGAATTCTGGCGTCGCGGAAGTCGCGCGGCTCGCGGCTCTCGGCGCGGATAATTTGCGATTCGATGACGAGGTCGTTTGGACCACCAATCATCAGTAGATGTTCAACATTGTCGCGTCGAATGATAACAAGCTGGCGCTGCCTGTCGAGGTCGAAGGCATCGACCGTCCCAAGCCGCGGCAGCCGAGCCTTTCCATTGCGTGGAAGCCGGAGCTTTCGTCCAAAGACTAAGCGGAAAATCACAGAAATTAGAACGACGGCAGCAAGGAACGCCAGCGCCGCGGCGATAAAGGTGAAACTCTTGTTGGCAAAAAAACTTTCACTTAAGCCCTGCATGTCGCGGCTCGCTCGAAGACAATAGGAGAAGGGTTTATCTTAGCGTAGAATGTTCGAAATCGCCATGCCGGTCTCGGCTAACAAATAGTTAATATAATTCTTCCAGAATTGATTCGCTGATTTTGTCAGAAACTACCGGCCTGGCGATGAAAAATTGCCGGGACCTTCTGGATGAGCCGGATCGGCGCCGAGTCCGAGTCGGCCGCGGGTGCCGGAATAATCATAGCGGAAACGGTCCCATTCCGCGACGGATCGGCCCTGCGCCAGCCAGCTTTGCGGCGGATTTGGCGGCAGCGGCCTGTAGTCATAATAAGTCGCTTGCGCGATGGAACTACTGGAGGCTAAAACAGAAATGGTAATAGCGGCGAGGACTTTGCAAAACACATGCATTGAAATCTCCGTCCCTGGCGGCTCGACGCGACCCAAGTCCGCCATTGCGCTTTTGCGCTTCTTTCATTAACGCACGAAGATGCTGGAAGTTCAACGGTAAGGCCAGGCACGCAGTGTAAAGAGTGTGAATTCATTTTCACCGGATCAAATTTCATGAGCGAGCAGACGACAACCGCCATTGGCCGCAGGGCCGGTGGCTCCGGCAATCAAACCTTGGCCCTGGCTTTTTTCGCACTTTTGGCCGGAATCGGCACGGCTTTTTCCTTCTTGGCCAATCAGGGTGGCGTCACGGCCGTAATCTTAGTGCTGGCGCTCTTCGCAATCGCGGGCATTTGCTCCTCTTTCGCCTTTGCGGTGGGCCTACTCCAGTTTTCCGGTCAGGCGTCGAAAAACGACGTCACCAAGCTTATTTGCGATGGCAACATCGAAGCGCTGATTGTAACCGATGCCCGCGGCAAAATCATCTACTCAAACGAAGCTTATAGGACTTTGGCAGGCGCTCATCGCCTCACAGAGGTGCGCGTAGTCGAACGGCTGTTCTCGGGATCCCCAGAGATTTCCGAGTCCATTTACCGGCTCGCGCAAGCGGTGCGCAACGGGAAGGCAAGTGTCGAGGAAGTGCGTTTGTCACCGCCTCTTATTAACAACACAGGCGAAGCCGGCTGGTACAAGATCAAGGTGGTCCCGCTCGTATTGGGAATCGGGCGCGCTTGTTTATGGTCCGTAGAGGATGTCACGTACGAACGGGAAAGGCAGGAGAGTGTCTTTCAGGAATTGCGGCATGCGATCGATTTTCTAGACCATGCACCAGCGGGATTTTTTTCCTGCTGCCGTAACGGCGACGTTTCATACATGAACGCTACCCTTGCCAGCTGGCTCGGCTATGACCCGGCGGCGGCTGGTTCCGGAGGTCTCAGGCTAGCCGACTTCGTGGCCAGTGGCGGCGGGTTCATCGCCTCGATCACCGGCAGCGCGGACGAGATCCGCACTGAGACGTTCGACCTCGATCTCAAACATCGGAATGGACAAAATCTTCCCGTTCGCGTGCTCCACAGCGTCGCGTTCAGTCAAGATAGTCTGCCCGGGCTGTCGCGCACGCTCGTCCTCGACCGCGCGTCTTCCGAGGAACCGGCGGAGGATCTGCGCGCCGCGGAGGGGCGCTTCGCACGAGTCTTCAATGCGACGCCGATGGCGATCGCCATCCTCGACAAGAGCGGACGGATCACACGTTCGAACGCCGCTTTCGCGCGGCTTATGCCAGAAACCGTGAAGCAACCCGGCGAATCAGCGCACTCGATCTTCGCCGGTATTCTCGATCGCGATCACGCCACTCTCGAAACCGCAATTGCCGCGGCCTTCCAGTCGACGCCGGATATTCCGCCAGTCGATGTCGGCCTCGCCGGGGAAGGCGAGCGCTCGGCAAGACTATTTGTCTCGGCGGCAGAAGAACTCGATGAAAACGGCGCCGCGATTTACGCGCTCGACACGACCGAGCAGAGGGCTCTGCAGAGCAATTTCGCGCAATCTCAGAAGATGCAAGCGATCGGACAGCTTGCCGGTGGCGTGGCCCATGATTTCAATAATGTCTTGACCGCGATCATCGGCTATTCCGACCTGCTTCTCGCCAATCACCGGCCAACCGACCCATCGTTTCAGGACATCAATCAAATCAAACAAAATGCCAACCGCGCGGCCTCCCTCGTGCGGCAGCTCCTGGCCTTTTCGCGCCGTCAGACCTTGCGGCCGCAGATCCTGCAATTGGGCGATGTTTTATCGGATTTGCAAATGCTGATGCGCCGCCTTGTCGGCGAAAAAATCGATCTCGAACTGCGCCACGGCCGCGACCTTTGGCTCGTTGAGGCCGACGTCAATCAGTTCGAGCATGTGCTCGTCAATTTGATCGTCAATGCGCGCGACGCGATGCCAGACGGCGGCAAGATCATCTTGCGGACCCGCAATATTGGGGCCGCTGAATGTAGCGGTTTCAATGAGACATCCTTGGTTCCCGCCGATTATGTCGCAATCGAGGTCGAGGATTTCGGACATGGTATCCCAGCCGACGTAAAGGACAAGATCTTCGAGCCGTTTTTTACGACCAAGGAAGTCGGTAAGGGGACCGGTCTTGGTCTTGCCATGGTTTATGGCATCGTAAAACAGACCGGCGGCTATGTTTTCTGCTCAAGCATCGTCGGCAAGGGGACAGTCTTTACGATTCTCCTGCCCCGTTATGTTCCACACGAGATCCACGCGTTGGTTTCCACCGAACAAGCGGCCGCTCCGTCCGCCGATCTCACCGGCCACGGCACGATCCTCCTCGTCGAGGACGAGGAGGCGGTCCGGGCGTTCGGTGCCCGCGCCCTCGCCTCGCGCGGCTATACGGTGTTACAGGCTGCCTCGGGTATAGAAGCGTTGCAGATCGTCGAACAAAACGGCGGCAAGATCGATCTTGTTGTTTCCGATGTCGTCATGCCGGAGATGGATGGCCCGACCATGTTCGGCGAATTGCGCAGGCGCGGCGTCAAGGCCAAGGTCATTTTCGTGTCTGGTTATGCCGAGGATGCTTTCGCTAAAAACCTGCCGGATGGAGAGGATTTCGGCTTTTTGCCAAAACCCTTCAGTCTGAAGCAATTGATCGAGGCAGTGAAGGGCCAGCAGTAAAACGGCTGGCTCCTGCACGGGGTCATGGACACCGCTGGTCTTTGACTTAATCAATTCATCTGATGAAAGTTCGAATATCTGGAAAGGGCCTGAAGTCAGCATTCAAACCGAGCTGCTACCGATGAAGTTCAATGGCTGGAACCTGCGGGCGCCGACTATTTTCAAAATTCGGCTTCGGCGCCTGCTTGGCGCGTCAAATGGCTGTGGTTGCGGCTATAGAAGAAATAAATGGCAAGGCCGATGAGTAGCCAGATGGCAAGCCGTAACCATGTATCGCCCGGCAGGCCAAACATCAAAAAAATAGCGGAAGCTGCGCCGAGTGGCGCTACCACGAAGACGGCTGGAGTTTTGAAGGGACGATGAATCTCAGGCTGAGTTATCCGCAAAACGAGAACGCCGAGGCAAACCACCACAAATGCGAATAAGGTCCCGATGCTCACCAGTTCACCGACGAGCCCAATCGGCAGAAGACCCGAAAGGATCGCGACGACCACGCCCGTGATCAGCGTCGTGACATAGGGCGTGCGAAACCTCGGATGCACGATTTTCGCGAAAGGCGGCAGCAAGCCATCGCGCCCCATCGAATAGAAGACTCGCGACTGGCCGAGCAAGAGCACCAAAACAACCGAACTCAACCCCAGGATCGCGCCGAGCTTGATGAGCGAGGTGAACCCAGGGATTCCAATCACATCGGCGCCGAGCGCAATCGGATCGGGCACGTTCAGCTGATCAAATGGCACAATTCCCGTAATGACTAGGCATACCAGCACATAGAGGACCGTGCAGATCCCGAGCGATCCGAGGATGCCGAGGGGCATGTCCTTTTGCGGGTCGCGGGCTTCCTGCGCGGCTGTCGAGACGGCGTCGAACCCAATATAGGCGAAGAAAACCACTGCGGCGCCGCGGACAATCCCGCTCCAGCCATACTGGCCGGGGCCAAGATTAGGGGGAATGAAAGCGCCTGTGGGATTGCTCGGGGTCACCCAGTTCGAGGCTGTGACGAACCAGACTCCGGCAAGGATGAAAGCAACGATGATCAGGAGCTTTATGGCAACGATCACATTATTCACCTTGGCCGATTCCTTGATGCCGACGATGAGCAGGATCGAAACCGCAACGATGATGAAGACCGCCGGCAAATTGATCAGCGCGCCGGTCGCCGACCAGCTTCCGCTTGCCGGATCGAAGGCGAGCGGCGCCGCCGAAAACCGGGTGGGTATGACTAAACCAAAATCCCGCAGAAAGCTTGTGACATAGCCGGACCAGCCGATGGCGACCGTTGTCGCGCCAAAGGCATATTCGAGGATCAAGTCCCAGCCGATGATCCAGGCGATGAATTCCCCCATCGTCGCATAGGCATAAGTATAGGCGCTGCCGGCGACCGGCACGGTCGACGCCATTTCCGCATAGCAGAGGCCCGCGAGGGCGCAGACAAATCCAGCGAGAACGAACGAGAGACTGACGGCCGGACCGGCATAGGCGGCCGCGGCGTGGCCAGTCAGGACAAAGATGCCAGCGCCAATGACGGCACCGATGCCAAGTGCGAGAATGCTAGTGAGCGACAGCGTCCGGCGTAACCCCGGCTCACCTGGCACCGACCCGTATTCGCCGGCCTTTGCTTCGGCCTGAAGGACCGCGATCGACTTGCGTATCCATATCGTCGCCATTCGCATTGTCTCCTATTGGCCGTATCAGGTCGCCGGCCGTCCGTCAGGATAGGCTCTAAAATCGCGTCACGATATCGGCAAGCACAGGACGGACACGATCCTCGCGTGGATCATTGGCGCGCCCGATATGAATGAACCCCGCGACTCTCTCGTTCTCCGCGACGCCGATCCGGGCAAGGACTCTGCGGTCATAAGCGTACCATCCGGTGAGCCAAATCGAAGCAAATCCCAGCGCGTTCGCGGCGACCATCAAATTCATGCACACGGCTCCGGCAGACAGAATCTGTTCCCATTCCGGAATCTTGGAATGCGGCGCGGCGCGCGAGATGACGGCGATAACCAGCGGCGCGAGGGAGAACTGCTTCTTCTCGGCCTCGACACGCAGAGTGTCCTCACCAGGGTGCGCCTTGGCATAGATCTCCGCGAAAATCTCGCCTGCGTGCGCGCGCGAGGCGCCCTCGAAGAGGATGAAGCGCCAGGGCGCCAGCTTGCCATGATCGGGCACGCGTGCCGCGAGCGCCAGCAGCATTTCGGTCTCCTTGGAGGTCGGGCCGGGCCCTGACATCGCCGCCGGTGGCGCCGAGCGTCTTGCCCGCAGAAGCGCAATGGTATCGTTCATGGGGCGTTCATGCATTTCTGATTAAGACCCAATTGCTGCTAAGGTTAAACTCCGCTACCTCAGAAATCCCCACGGCCAAAGTCCAAATCATCGAGCCAGAGGTTCCGGTATGGGAGAATCAAACAACGGTTCCGTACATTCCAAACATGGTGTAGAAACGGCGCCTATTGCCACGAAAACGTCCTTTTGGAGGCCGATCAATGTAGGCCCGGCTGCAAGTTTTATACCTTTATATTGGCTAATCATGAGAGAAATTATTTCAAACATCATAGGTCATGACGCCGCCACATCCCCGCCCAGCCTGGCGCACCCGGCCCCTACCCGGCTGCGGCCTGCGACAGTCTGGCCCGGCACAAGGTCCGCGCACCTGATAGAACATTTTGCATCGATTAAAGGCCACGTGAGCTAGCCGTATTAAACCAGCCAGCATCGGATTTCTCTATGTCATTTTTTGGCAAAGATACCGCTTCCGCAACACCGGCCACCAGTCTCATAAGGAAGAGTTTAAGTTTGTACAAACCAGAAACGAATGATTCAGCGCTATCTTGGTCCAGCAACAGCTTTCGGTTCGCAGTCTTCTGCCTTATTCTCTTTTATGGACTCGCACTGGCCTCCTGGCTCCTCACCGGAACGGTCGTGCCGTGGGATTCAAAAAACCATTTTTATGCGATGTTCCGCTTCCTGGGCGATGCTTTGCACAATGGTGAGATACCGCTTTGGAACCCCTATCATCTCGGCGGCCATCCGGCGATCGCCGATCCGCAATCGCTGATCTTCATCCCGAGCATGATGCTCTTCGCACTGGTTGCTCCAAATGCCTCGATGCAACTTTTCGACGCAGTCATCCTTGCTCATCTTCTTGCAGGCGGTGTTTGCATTCTTGGCCTAGCGCGGCGCTGGCACTGGCATCCGGTATGCGCGGTGCTGGGCGCGATCATTTTCATGCTGGGCGGCGCCGCGTCCTCCAGGCTCCAGCACACCGGCATCATTATTTCTTATTCTTTTTTTCCGGCGGCTTTATGGTGCCTCGATATCGCGCTAGAGCGCCGTTCCTATCGTTTTGCCATCGCATTCAGCCTTTCCGCATCCTTGATGGCGCTCGGCCGTGATCAAGTCGCCTTCCTGCTCTGCGCCGCTCTTGTTGGTTATCTTGTCTTTTCTGCGGTCCAATCGGGAAACGCGCTTGTATATCTCCGCGCCCGCGCGGGCTTGCTGACGTTGAGCGCCGCGCTCATCCTAGCGATTTTGATCGTGCCAGCACTCTTGACCATGCAGTTTCTTGCCGGCTCGAACCGGCCGGGTTTTCCTTTTGGGGTTGCGGCGGCGGGTTCGCTTGCGCCGGTCAATCTGATCACGCTGTTCGTGCCGAATTTCTTTGGCTCTCTCGATCATCTCTACGATTATTGGGGGCCCGGCTATGAGACCATGCCGCGCGCCGACTGGACCGACCGAGCCGTCGATTATCTTTTTATCGGCACCTTGCCCTTCCTGCTCATCGCCTGGCATGGATTTGCCGCTGGCCGGCTGTTTGCGCGGCGCGCGCGATTCTTTCTCATTCTACTTGTTCTGGCGGCCGCTTATGCGTTGGGGCGCTATACACCGTTCTTCGCCCTCGCATTTGACAGGATACCCGGCGTATCCCTCTACCGTAGACCCGCGGATGCGACATTTCTGATTAATATCGCGCTTGCCTTCGCTGCTGGCTTTCTGCTGCACCGCTATATCGAGGATGGGCTGCCACGGCCTTTCCGCACGCTACCGAGATGGTTGGCTCTCGCTCTCATTGGGATAACCGCGCTTACGCTCATGGTGCTAATCGGCACCGGCCTTGCTTTTTCCTTGCAGGAAGGCCGCCTCGCAAGTTCGGTTGCCACGCTCGCGGTGGCAGGCGCGCTGACCGCCGCAGGCGTTGCCATCTTGACCGGGCTTCAAACGCGCCAGAAGCGGGTGCTCGCGGCGAGTGTGTTCGTGCTTTTGAGCGGCGCCGAAATCCTCTGGCGCAATGCCGCCTCCTCGCTCAACGCGGAACCCCTCGACCGCTATAGCGTCTATGCCGGTTTAAAGCCTGCCGACGCCGCCGGCATCGAGGCTCTACGCCAGGACATCGCCGCCAGGGTGCACGAAGGCAGCCATCCGCGTGTCGAAATCTTAGGCCTCAAAGGGCCTTGGCAGAATGCATCGATGGTTCTCAAGTTCGAAAATACGCTCGGCTACAATCCCTTGCGTATCGACGATTACGAACGCGCGGTCGGCCCGGGGCAGGATGCCGAAGATTTTACATTCCGCCGCTATCCAGGCACTTTTCGCGGCTACAATAGCCGTCTCGCGGCGTTGCTCGGGCTCGAATATTTGGTTCTCGACCGCCCCTTGACAGAGCTCCCGCGCGAGATTCCGCGCCCGAGGGCCGAAGCGATCTATGCAAGCGATAGTTTGTATATCTACAAGCTCGGCAAGACCGCGCCGAGGGCCTATTTTGCCTCCGAGGTCGAGCCGGTCGACAATGAGGATGTTCTCGACGAGCATGTGCTTCCGGATTTCGATCTGGCGAGCGAAGTCTTGATCGACCAGTCAAGCATGGCTGATCTTCATGCTGGTCCTTATGTTCCAAATGCGAATCAAGAGCGCGTGCAAACCGCAAGCTTAAGTGCGGTGCAAGGGTTCGGGCAGGCCGGCCGCCGCGCTATGCGTGAAGCGCGGGACCCTTCTTATGCCGCAATCGTTAAATACTCGGACAATTCGGTCGAGATCGATGTCGATGCACCAAAGGCTGGCATTGTCGTGTTGCATGACCTTTTTTATCCGGGCTGGGAGGCGCGCGTCGACGGGCACGAGAAGCCGGTCCTGCGCGCCAATATTTTATTTCGCGGCGTCGAGATTGCAGCCGGTCACCACCACATCGTGTTTTCCTTTCATCCGCTCTCATTTGCCAATCTCTCGGCAGCGGCGTCCACCGTTTTGCATCGGCAAGAGGAATAATTTTGCGGAGATCGCGCGCAAGGCTGATTACCTGCCGGACCGGACAAGGGCCGATCGCCCGCAGGACTTTGCTCGCACTATTGGCGGCAACGGCGCTATGCCTCCTGTGCCGGCCCGTCCTGGCTCAATCGCCGGGAATGGGGAACTCCGGCCCGCCGCCATTGCGGCTGCCGCTCACCCCAGGAACCGCGCCCGCTGAGACGGCTCACGGCGTCGTCCGGCTCACGGCTCTTTTTGCCGCCACCGACCCCCAGCCGGTGCATGACGGCGTGCAATGGCGCGTCTTCGAAGAAGTTCAGGGACCCGACGGAAACCATAAGCTCGTCGCGCAATCCAGCGAGGCTGCTCCAAACCTGCCGCTTCCCGACGGCAATTTTATCGTTCATGCCGCCTTGGGGCTCGCCGGAGCGACAAAACGCGTCACCATCAAAGGCTCCATAGTCAGCGAAACGCTCGTGCTCAATGCTGGCGGTTTGCGGATCGCTGGCCAACTCGGCGACACGCCCATTAACCCGGCGAAATTATCGATTTCTATTTATGTTCCGGAGCGTGGCAATCCGGAAGCAAAGCTCGTCGTCGCAAACGCTAAATCCTCCGGCATGATCGGCCTTCCGGAGGGCAATTATCATATCGTGTCGACCTTGCTCGATGCCGCGACGAATGGCTCATCGAGCCCGACGAATTCGGTGATCAGCGCTGATCTCAGGGTGCAAGCCGGCAAGCTGACCGATGCGACGCTGCGTCATCGCGCCGCCACCATGACGTTGAAGCTCGTGAACAGCGCGGGCGGCGAAGCCCTCACGAATACGGCCTTCACGATCCTGACGCCGGGGGGCGATATTATCCGCGAGATGATCGGCGCGTTTCCCTCGGCCACCCTCGCCGAAGGCGAATATGTCGCGATCGCGCGGCATGACAACAAAACCTATCAGACCACATTCAAGGTTGTGTCGGCCCTCGACAGGGATATTGAAGTTGTCGCGCAGGACTCGCCGCCGCCCGAGGCGCCGTGATTATCAACGCTCATGTAATGCAGGCAATGCGGTTGATTAAGGTCTCGATCCGTCGAAATCGCATTCGGGCTTAGCGCCATCACGCCAAGTTGCGGAATTTAAGAATTCTGACGAACGAAATTGCTCGCAAAAGCGCGATGAGAACGGCCAAAGCCGCTCCCAGCTAGCCGCCTGGCACGGGCATCACAGGCATGATCTCCACGGACTCTCCGGGGAAAATCGTGAAGTGCGGATGATTTTCAAAAAGCTTGGCGGCGGCTTCGTGAGAATCGGCGCGCACGACCGTATAGGCACCAATCGCATTGCTCACGTCTTCGACGCCGCGTTGGGTTACCTTTTTGGTTTTGCCGAGTGGCCCACCCATGGCGACAATCGCGGCATGATGTTTTTCAGCCCACGCTTTCCAAGCGGCTATGCCTTCCTGTGCCTTTGTTCCCTGTTCGGCTTCCGGCATGGCGTTCCAAGCCAATGCCCTTGGGCTGGTTTTACTGCCGAGGAAGACAGCCAAATACGTGCTTTTAGCGCTCATAATGTTTCCTTTCTTGCCGTTCTGCCTCTATCCGAATGATCGAGATCGCCCAACCAATGGCTAGACAAACCCAAGGAAAGTTGATATCAACATAATTGCATCATGTCGAACGCTATTCCCCTCGATGTTGTTCATGAGGTTCGCCAAGCCTGCCTGTGCTTGGCCACCCAACGAGCCGCCAGAACGCTGGCGCGGCGTTTTGATCGCGCGTTTCAGCATCTCGGGCTGACGAATGGTCAGTTCTCATTGATGATGCCGCTGAATGTCCCAGAGCCGATGAAGCTGGGACAACTTGCTACGTTCCTTGCGATGGATCGCACCACGCTGACGGCGGCGTTAAAGTCACTGGAGCGTCGAGGGCTTGTTAAAGTCAGTCTGGACAAGAATGACAATCGCGCGCGCCGCCTTTCATTGACGAATGCAGGACTTGAAACGCTTGTAGCGGCCATTCCTATTTGGCGCGCCGAACATGCGGCCTTGGAGGCAGAACTATCGGCGTCAAACGCGGCCAAGCTGCGCGCGCTGCTGCCGACAATCAAGAGCGTGGGAAGGAGAGTTGGCGATGCCTGATAGGCCGATGAACATTATGAAGTCTCGGTGCGCTTGCGGCGGCGTGGAATACGAAGCAATCGGAGCGCCAATCACAAGCGCCATTTGCTATTGCGCCAGTTGTCAGGAAGCCGGGCGCGCGTTCGAGCAGCTTCCCGCCGCGCCGCCGGTGCTCGAACCGGACGGCGGCACGGCCACTGTTTTGTATCGAAAGGATCGCGTCCGCTGCGTCCACGGCCGAGAACATCTCAAGGAGTATCGCCTCAAGCCCGAGTCGCCAACCCGCCGCCTCGTCGCCACATGCTGCAATTCGGCTATGTTTCTCGACTTCACGAAGGGACATTGGCTTTCGATGTACCGGTGTCGGTTCCCGACGGACGCGCCAGAAATCGAGATGCGGGTCATGACAAGAGACCGGCGCGCAAGCGATGATCTTGCCTGCGACGTGCCAAACTATCGCGGCCACTCCGGCAGATTCATGATGAAGCTGTTAGCGGCAAGGATTGCGATGGGCTTCCGAACGCCAAGCTTTGATGCTGGTGGGACATCGGGTTGATGGTGGATAATCGGCGCGCCCGATGAACTTGTGGGAGCTGTATTCTGTCGGTCCACAATCGACGCCTGATTCAGCGGGCTGGCGCACTGAGCTGAATCGCCCGCTCAGAAATTGCATAGCCGACTCGGCGCTTCCCCGAGCAAATCTCAAGACTTATGAAACTTGAGCGCGAGCTTTCTGTTCACTCGAATTGCGCTGCCATAAATGTGTATTTGCAGAGTCGGCCTGAAAGTTCTCAACCGTCCTATGAGCACCCATTCGGGAAAGGAGAGAGTGATGAGCAAAATGATATTCGTGAGCCTGCCGGTCACGGACCTCAAGGCGTCTATCGCTTTCTACGAGTCCATCGGTTTCAAGAACAATCCTCAGTTCACCGACGAGACGGCTGCGTGCATGGTTTGGAGTGAAGCGATTAACTTCATGCTGCTCACCCATGCCAAATGGCGCACCTTCACGAGCCGCCCCATCCCACCAAAAACGTCGAGCGACGTGATGCTGGCTCTGTCGTGCGACAGCCGCGACGCTGTCGATGCGATGAACAACGCAGCCGCCGCAAATGGCGGCACCGCCGATATCAATCCAATAGAAGACCATGGCTTCATGTACGTCCGCGACCTCGCCGATCCCGACGGCCATGCTTTGGGGGCGATGTGGATGGACATGTCCGCGATACCTTCGTGCGACAAGGCGGGCTGACCGACGTCTCCCGATCCGGCAGGCATAAATCAAGAATTCTGCACCAGAAATCGGCTATTGATATTACGTGACTCTCTTAGTGCATATTTCCGGTGCAAAAATATTCTGCCGTCTACAACTTGGTATTGCCAAACGCTGATGACGGACAAGCGGCGGCGGCTTTGGCGTCCCGTGTGACTACATCGATTCGAACCAACCTTACATCTTGGATGACTTTCAGCAACGGGCCTGGCCATCGAGGCGGCGGCATCGCCACCATCGCACGGCCGCAAGAAATCGATCGATCTTACAGGATCGAGAACGGGCCGCTGTCTTCGGCCTTGTAAGGTTTTGCCCTCCAATCGGACAAAACTGTTTCACGTGAAACATTTTGGTACGATTGAGGGCCTCTATCGGACAAAACATCGCTAAGGTCCGGATGGCTGGAACGCGCCTGACTTGTGGGTTTGGTTCCGCAGCCACACTTCGTTTCGTCTAGCGTGCCTTGCCGAGAAATGAGGCGAAGGCAGCGCGGGCCTCGTCGGAGCGCATGGCGATTGCAAACAGCCGCGCCTCTTCCTCGATTCTTGCCTGAATTTCATGGCTCTCGCCGCGCATGAGGCGGCGCGTGGCGGCAAGCGCCGCGCGGGGTTTTGCCGCGAGCCGCCCTGCCCGCTCGATCGCGAAACTGCGCAACTCAGATGCCGGAACGATGGCATTGACGAGCCCGAGCCGCAGCGCCTCCTCGGCGTCGAAAGGTTCCCCGAGCAGCAAATATTCGGCCGCCTTGGCCATGCCGATCCGGCGCGGCAAGAGTAGCGAGGACGCGGCCTCCGGCACCAGGCCAAGATCGACGAATGGCAGCCGAAAAATCGTCCCGGGCGCGGCGAAGACGAGATCGCAATGCAGCATCATGGTCGCGCCAATGCCGATCGCAAGGCCCTCGATCGCCGCGACGAGCGGTGTCTCGCAAGCGGCGAGTGTCTTGATGAAAGTAAAAGCGGGAAACACTCCCGGCTCCCTGCTCGCCTCAACAAAATCTCCAATATCATTGCCTGCCGTGAACATTCCGCCGGAGCCAGCAAAGAGGACGGCACCAGTCCCCGGATCGTGATCGGCTTGCCGCAAGGACTCCGTCGCCGCCAAATACATGGCGCCGGTCAGTGCATTCTTCTTTTCCGGCCGGTCGAAGATCACGCTGAGGATCGCACCGTCGCGCGCGATCCCGACGTTTGGGCAAGACTTCAGCATTGGAAAAACGCGGCAGCGCCCGCATGCACCGAGCCGGCGCCGCGCGTCACATCGCGTTCAAGACCGCCCGCGCCGGCGGCGATCGTCTCGGCAAAAAAGCGTGCCGTCGCAACCCGCGCTGGCAAAGCCGGATCGCTATTTCCCGAAAGAGCGAGCCGATGCGCGGCAAGCGCGCCCTTGGCCAGCGCCGTGCCGCCTCGTGCGAGGGCAAAAAGCCGCAAATAGGGCGTCGCGCCAGCAAGCGCATCCTCGGGACGCGTCGCGGCAGCATCTAGTATGAAATTCGTCGCGCGTTCCAACGCCTCCACGGCCTCAGTCAAGCACGGCTCCATGTCGCCGAAGGCGGCGGTATTGCTGTGATGAAGTGCGGCGATCGACGCGCGCATATCGGCAAATTCCCAGCGCACGACGACGCCTTCCAAAAGAGGCAGTTTCCGCTGCACGAGGTCGATCGCCTGAATGCCATTGGTGCCTTCATAGATCGCCGCAATCCTCGCGTCGCGGAAAAATTGCGCCGCGCCGGTCTCCTCGATATAGCCCATGCCGCCATGCACCTGAATACCGAGCGAGGCAACTTCGTTGCCTATGTCGGTGGAAAACGCTTTGGCGACCGGCGTCAGCAGGGAAGCCCGTCCGGCAGCGAGTTCCCGCGCAAAATGGTCTTTTTCACGGTGTGAGCGATCGATGGAGTCCGCCGTCATCAGACATATAGCCCGAGCTGCCGCCGTCAGCGCCTTCATCGTCATCAGCATGCGGGCCACGTCAGGATGCCGGATAATGGGACTCATCTCCTCGGATTTTCCGTTTCGCGCATGGCCTTGGCGTCTATCTTTCGCATAAGCAAGCGCTTGCTGGAACGCACGTTCGGCGATCGCGACGCCTTGGACGCCGACATTCAGCCTTGCGCTGTTCATCATCGTGAACATGCACGAAAGCCCCTTGTTCTCCTCGCCAACAAGAAAGCCTGCCGCGCCGCCATGATCGCCATAAATCATCGTGCAAGTGGGCGAGGCATGGATGCCGAGCTTGTGCTCCAACGAGGCGCAATGGACATCGTTGCGTGCGCCGAGTGTTCCATCAGCGTTGACAAGGAACTTCGGCACAAGAAAGAGCGAGATGCCGCGCGTTCCTTTCGGCGCATCGGGCAACCGCGCCAGAACGAAATGCACGATATTTTCGGCCATATCGTGCTCGCCATAGGTGATGAAGATCTTGGAGCCAAAAAGTTTGTAGGCTCCATCCGGCTGCCGCTCGGCCTTGGTTTTTAGGGCGCCCAAGTCGGAGCCCGCCTGCGGCTCGGTCAAATTCATAGTGCCGGTCCATTCGCCGGAAACGAGTTTTTCGAGATAAACCGCTTTCAAGGCATCGCTGGCATGCGATTGCAAAGCCTCGATCGCGCCCAGTGTCAGCAGCGGGCAAAGGCTGAACGCCATATTCGCCGCATTCCAGATTTCAATGCAAGCGGTGTTGAGAAGCACCGGCAAATCCATGCCGCCATAAGTCGATGGGCCGGTGATCGCGTTCCATCCGCCCGCCGCCCATTGCCGGTAGGCCTCGGCGAAGCCCGGCGCGGCAGTGACTTTGCCTGCCTCGAATCTGGCGCCGTGCGTGTCGCCAATCCGATTCAAGGGTGCCAGCACATTTTCGGCAAATTTCCCGGCTTCCGTCAAGGTCGCCTCGGCAAAACCATCGCCAAGATCCGCATAGACGCCGTCTTTGCGTCCAAATTCTGCACCCGCCTCATGAACCATGGCGAAAAGAATATCGGCAACGGGCGCGCGATAGCTCATCGAGATCTCCGCAGAGGGTCAGAACCGGGAGCTCATGCGGTTCCACGCACAGCAAATAGGCCCCAGCCTGTCTATATCAAACCCGCGCGGCTACGTCCTCGTCCAAGTGCGTTTGCTGCAATTGACCTGCCCCGGCTCATGGCATGAGAATGACGGCTTTGCCCTTCGTCCGCCGGCCCGCTTCGAGGTCGGAGATGAGCGCGATGGCCCGGTCCAGTGTAGCCGTGCGGCCAATCGAAATCGGCAGCTTTCCACTAGCCGCGAGATCAACGATCTTCTGAAGGATTTCCGCACCTGGACTAGCGATGACGAATTTCCGGTGCCGAAATAACAGGCTCCTCAGGAACTTGGAGAAGGTCGGATTGATGTCGATAACGACGCCGCCACGCTTGATCAGCGCATCGCCCTGGCTAGGCGTAAGGCTACCGTTGCAATCGAAGACGATGTCGAAGCTCTCATTCAGTTCATGCGGTATGTCCTTCGTATAGTCCAGGGCAGGATCGGCACCGATCGCCCTTGCATCGGCGAGCGCGTCCGGACCAACGCGTCCCGTCACCGATGCTCCTAAGGCTTTGGCGATATAGACAGCAGCCTGTCCCACGCCGCCAGTGGCGCCATTGACGAAGACCCTCTGCCCCGTTCTCAAATGGCCCTTCGAAACAAGTGCGAGCCAAGCTGTCACGCCAACGATAGGCAGACTGGCAGCGTTTTCATAAGAAAGCGAGTCGGGTTTCTTGACGGCCAGTTTCGCTTTGATGATCAATTTTTCGCCAAAAGCACCAGCGGTGTTCAGCGGGGTTGTTCCAAGGACATCATCTCCGGCGCGAAAGCGCGTCACCCCTGCCCCCACGCTTTCCACGACTCCCGAGAAATCCGAGCCCATCGCGCGCGGAAAACGCCCGCGGACCATGAATTTCATGGCCCCCTGCCGCAGTTTCCAATCGACGGGATTGATCGAGGCGGCCTTGACCCGCACCGTGATTTCGTCCTCGCCGGGAGCGGGCAGTTCGTAAAT
This sequence comes from uncultured Methylocapsa sp., assembly GCA_964440215.1. Classification (GTDB taxonomy): domain Bacteria; phylum Pseudomonadota; class Alphaproteobacteria; order Rhizobiales; family Beijerinckiaceae; genus Methylocapsa. The sequence continues at coordinate 11,491 of CAYTRB010000006.1, read as the reverse complement.
GTCCAAACGCATCGTTTCGGGTCCGCCGTAGCGGTGATACTGAATTCTTTTCATAGGACGCTCCGAGCCCATCAGGTCATGTAATCACTGTCACGCAGCTTTGATGGCCGCGACCTCGGCCAGCGCCGAGTCGAGCCCGCGCTGGCGCTGCTCTGGGCTAACGTTGACGCCCTCCGCGCGCACGAAGGCGATATCAGTGACGCCAAGAAACCCAAAGAAGCCGCTGAGATAGGCCTCCTGATGGTCAAGAGAGGCCACGGGAGACGATCCGGCGTAGAAACCGCCGCGGGACGAGGCAATAATCATCCGTTTGCCGCCCGCGAGACCCACCACTCCTGTTGCGATGTAACGGAACGTTTTGCCAGAAACGGCAAGGTTATCGATCCAAGCCTTGAGCTGGCTGGGGACGCCGAAATTGTACATTGGAGCTCCAACGACCACGATATCGGCCGCAAGAAATTCGTGCAAAACCTTGGCGCCGAGCAGAAGGTCCTGATCGACATCCGCGCTCGGCTGCTGAGCGCCCGGCTGCCGCGCTGCAATCAAGACACCGGTCAAATGCGGCACCGGCTCGGCCGCGAGATCCCTATAGGTGATTTCCAAGCCAGGCGTGGCCTGGCGCAACTTAGCGACGATTTCGGCGGTGAGCTGCCGGCTGATGGAATGAGCGCCCAAAATGCTGGAGTCGACGTGCAGAAGTTTCATGGACCAAAGCCTTTTGCTGGTATAGGTTTGTAACTAACACTATATGCGTGCCTATCAGGTGGGCGCGCAAGGAGGCACTTTTTTGGAACCAAGTCACACCCATGCGCCTAGCGACTGCAGCCGCGTCGCGCCGGTGCTATCCAGGATCGGCGATAAATGGACGATTTTGGTCGTCATGGTCTTGGGAGAGGGCCCTATGCGTTTCAATGAGCTGCGCCGCCGCGTTGGAGGCATCTCGCAGCGGATGCTCACACTTACGGTCCGCGGGCTGGAACGTGACGGTTTTGTCACACGGACGCTGTTTCCCACCATTCCGCCACGTGTGGATTATGAATTGACGGTGCTTGGGCATTCCCTGCTGACGCCAATTCGAGAGCTTGGAAGCTGGGCTTTGCAAAATATAGGTTTGATCGAAGAAGCGCAGCACCGTTTCGATCAAGCATCAGGCCGCGATGCGGCCGCGCGATCCCCGGTTCCGGCGGCAAGAATGCATGTGTTCAAATGAAAAACGAATGCGCCCATGCCATTCTGACGGCCGCGCGGAAAATTGCAGCCGATCCGGCAGGAATTGCCGAGGCTGCGGCGATCATCCGGGCAGGCGGTATCGTCGCTTTTCCGACCGAAACCGTCTACGGCCTGGCCGGGGACGCAACCTCGGACGCCGCCGTCGCCCGTATTTACGAAGCCAAGGCGAGACCAACGTTCAATCCGCTCATCGCGCATGTGGCGAGCCTTCAGGCGGCACAGGAACAGGGCATTTTTTCAGCCGCGGCCTTGCAGCTTGCCAAGGCATTCTGGCCGGGGCCGCTGACCCTCGTGGTCCCGCTCGCGCCTGGCGCGACGGTCTGTGCCGCCGCTCGGGCAGGCCTGCAGACCATCGCTTTGCGCGTGCCAGTCCATCCGGTTGCGCTTGCCCTGATTGCGGCTGCGGGGCGGCCATTGGCGGCGCCCTCAGCCAATTGCTCGGGGCGGGTAAGCCCGGTCACCGCCGCCCATGTCGCGGAGGATCTAACCGACGCGATCGACCTAATTCTCGATGGCGGCCGCTGTCCAATGGGACTCGAATCGACCGTCGTCGCCTGTCTCGAAGGATCCCCGTGCTTATTACGGCCGGGGGCGATCGCGAGGGGAGACATCGAAACCGCGCTCGGCCAGGGGCTTGCCTTATCCGTGGAGCCGGGCGCGATTCACTCACCCGGAATGCTCGCCTCGCATTACGCGCCGCGCGCAAAACTTCGTCTGAATGCAAAGGCGCTTGAAGGCTCTGAGGCAGGGCTCGATTTCGGCGGGACTTTTGGCAAGCGCAAAAATGTGCTGGAACTCTCCGCGAGCCGTGATCTTGCGGAAGCTGCCGCCAATCTTTTCGACTTTTTGCACGCGCTCGACGCACTGGGCCTCAAGCGCATTGCGGTCGCGCCGATCCCTTATGAAGGTTTGGGGGAGGCGATCAACGACCGCCTAGCCCGCGCCGCCGCACCGCGCGGCAACTCATGACGAGAAGCTGGCATATCCGGCGGCGCGCCGCCATGGATCAAATCCAGACTTTTGCGGTTTAGCGGATTTCTTGCCGCGCGGCAGATTGAGCGGCGAGCTCTTGCCGATGGTGCGGCCCAACAACTCACGGTAGTTTCCCACGGCTTTGATCTTTCACGCCGCCCGCCTGGCATCCAGACCTAAATCCTTGTTTCGTCGCGTGTTCATGTGGGGAATTCATTTCCCTTACTCAGTCAGTCGAAAGACCAAGCTTCACAGCGATGTCACCTTGCACCTTTAAGGCCAAACTGCGGCGCTTAGGCCGCAAAAATTTCCCATGAACGGAGGAAAGTCCGATGGCGACACGAAGCCGGTGGCTTGGCAGTGCGTTAGGAGCGTGTTCGATTATTGCAGCAGTGAATACAGTGCCCTCAGCAGGGGCTGTTGCCGCTACAACAACTACTCCTATCAAACATGTCGTTGTGATCTTCCAGGAGAATGTCTCCTTTGATCATTATTTTGGAACTTACCCCTATTCGACAAATCCCCCAGGCGAGCCCCCGTTCTGGGCGGAACCAAATACTCCGCCGGTGAACGGGCTCGCCGCCGGGCTGCTGACCGCCAATCCAAACGGAGCTAATCCTTTCAGGCTCGATCGCAGCCAATCGGCAACCTGCGACCAAAATCATGATTATACGCAAGAGCAGCAAGCCTTCGACGCTGGTTTGATGGACAAATTTCCGAAGTTCACTGGAACGGGCGGGCCTGGCTGTCCGGATTATGGCTATGGCAAGAATTTGGTCATGGGCTATTACGACGGGAATACGGTCACCGCGCTGTGGAATTATGCGAAGCATTTCGCGATGAGCGACAATTTCTACGGCACTAATTTTGGGCCGTCCACAGTCGGTGCCATCAACCTCATCTCTGGCCAGACCGCTGGAGCAAACCCGACCGATCAGTCTGGGGACACGGTTCAAGGTTCGATTATCGGGGATCCCCAACCGACCGGAGACACCTGCACGACACGCGACAATGTAAAGATGGTTACCGGGAAAAACGTCGGCGATCTCTTGAATACGAAGGGCATAACATGGGGCTTTTTTCAAGGCGGGTTTGATCTCACGATCACCAATCCAGATGGCAGCACGGGATGCAAACGGACCCACGCTTCAGCTGTGACCGGCGTCAAAAAGGGGGATTACATTCCCCATCACGAGCCATTTCAATATTATGCATCGACAGCCAATCCGACCCACATCCGCCCCAGCTCGGTTGCGGCAATTGGTGGAAGCGATGCCGCCAATCATCAATACGATATCCATGATTTCTTCGACGCCTTGGCCAAGGGAAATTTCCCTGCCGTCTCGTTTCTTAAGGCGCCAGGCTATCAAGATGGACATGCGGGTTATTCGTCACCGCTCGATGAGCAGACCTTTATCGTGAATACGATCAATATGCTCCAGAAAAGCCGGGATTGGGACTCTACCGCCGTCTTCATCGCCTGGGATGATTCCGATGGCTGGTACGATCATCAAATGAGTCCGATTTTGAATCAGTCCAACACAACGGCGGACGCGCTGACCGGCCCAGGCACCTGCGGACAAGCAGCAAGTGGCGCCGCAGAGGGCCGCTGTGGCTACGGTCCCCGGGAACCGTTCCAAGTGGTTTCGCCATTCGCCAAAACCAATTTCGTCGACCACACCGTGACTGATCAGACCTCCATCCTCCGTTTCATCGAGGACAACTGGAACCTCGGCCGAATTGGAAAGGGCTCATTCGACACTCTTGCCGGGACGCTGCAAAATATGTTCGACTTCGGCCGCCACAGAGAAGACTTCGAACGTAGAGAAGAGGCAAATAGGCGGCTCTGCCTTGATCCTTCAACCGGCGAACCCACTGGTTGTTATTGATGTAACTTGAACTGGCTGGAGCGTCTTAAGACGCTCCAGCCGCATTTTCGTGAATCTTTAGGGGGCCGCTTTTGCCGTCGGCTGGTGTGAGCCGCAGACTCCATCAATGCCTGAGTAAGGTGTCTCACATATTCGGATAGTTCGGGCCGCCGCCGCCTTCGGGGGGCACCCAATCGATGTTTTGCGCTGGGTCCTTGATATCGCAGGTCTTGCAGTGGACGCAGTTCTGCGCATTGATGACAAAACGCGGGCCCGTCTTGGCCGCCTCGTCGGCATAAACGATTTCATAGACGCCAACCGGGCAATAGAGGCGCGCCGGTTCGCCATACTCTGGCAGATTTCGCGCAATCGGAATCGACGGATCCTTCAAATGCAGATGACAAGGCTGATCTTCCTCATGATTGGTGTTTGAAACAAACACCGAGGAAAGTCTGTCGAACGTGAGCTTGCCATCCGGCTTCGGATAGGGAATTGGCGTCGCTTCGGCGAGCGGTTTCAGGCTTGCGCAATCCGGTTCGCCATGCTTGAGCGTGCCGAACGGCGACGTGCCGGAAATTTCATTCGCCCACATGTCGAGGCCGCCCAGTGCGATGCCTGCCCTGGTCCCGAATTTCGACCAGAGCGGTTTGGCGTTGCGCACCTTGTAAAGATCGCGGCCGATGGCCGAGCCGCGCCACGCCTCTTCATAGGTGTGAAGCTCGTCATGGGAGCGGCCGCTTTTCAGCGCGGCAGCGGCATGTTCGGCCGCCAGCATTCCGGAAAGAATCGCATTGTGCGAACCCTTTATGCGCGGAAGATTCACAAAACCTGCCGCGCAGCCGATAAGCGCACCGCCAGGAAAGGCGAGTTTCGGCACCGATTGCCAGCCGCCTTCGGTGATCGCTCGCGCGCCAAACGAAATCCGTTCCCCGCCTTCAAACAAAGGCGCGATCTTGGGATGTGTCTTGAAGCGCTGAAATTCATCGAAAGGCGACAGCAACGGATTCGCATAATTCAAATGGACCACGAAACCAACAGCGACGAGCCCCTCTTCGAAATGATAGAGAAACGAGCCACCGCCGGTGCCATCATCGAGCGGCCAGCCGAAGGAATGCTGGACGAGACCAGGCTGATGGTAAGCCGGATGAACCCGCCAAAGCTCCTTTAAGCCGATACCGAATTTCTGCGGTTCGCGATTGTTGCCGAGGCCAAAATTGGCGATCAGCTGCTTGGCGAGCGAGCCGCGCGCGCCTTCAGCGATCAAGGTATATTTGCCGTGAAGCTCCATTCCCCGCGCAAAACCGCTCTTGAGGCGGCCGTCGCGGGCGACCCCCATGTCCCCTGTCGCAATGCCCAAAACCTCACCCGTTGCGCCATAGAGAACCTCGGTGCCAGCGAAGCCCGGAAAGATATCGACGCCCAAGGTCTCCGCCTTTTTGCCGAGATAGCGCACGACGTTGCCAAGCGAGCCGATGAAATTGCCCCGATTGTTCATGAGTGGCGGCATGATGAAATTGGGCAGCCGGAACGCGCTTTTTGCTGTCAATACATAGAAGCGGTCAGCCTTTACTTGCGTCTTTAGCGGCCGCTCTTTATCCTGGCGCCAATCGGGGAGGAGAGCGTCGAGAGCGCCAGGATCGATGACCGCGCCGGACAAAATATGGGCGCCGATTTCAGCGCCTTTTTCGACGATGACGACAGAAAGTTCCGGGTCAAGCTGTTTGAGACGGATCGCGGCGGCAAGGCCAGCAGGGCCGGCACCTACGATCACGACATCGAAATCCATGCTTTCGCGGGGCGGCAATCGCAGTCCTGCCTCGGTCATTGTCGTGATCCTTACGCGCCCAAAAAATCCGTTGGGACAATGGGATGCGCACCAAATTGGGCATCGGTACCACTATATGAAGAAAGGGCGGAAACCATAAAGGCCGTTTCGAACAGGGTGGCGTGGCTGAAGACCTCATGATTCCAAGGTAATTGTCAACGGCTTCGAATTTTGACCCCCAATTGGAGTGCGCCCCCACGGGCGGACAGGTTCAGGCTGGCGTTGGAAAGCAGCCCTGCGCGGGGCTGTTGCAATCCGCCAAATGCAAAAAAGGAGGACTTTGGCAGCCGCCTCAAGCCCGCGCTGCTGGATCGCCCAAGTGGTCGCAAAATGACTCATGGCGTGCCGATCCTGAAAGGATGGCCGCCCTTCCCGGGGACGTCGCCGGAACGGATTGTGCCGTCTTTCGTGCCCGCGCGAACTGCTTCCGTTCGCGTGCGATGCGCTCTATTCGCAGCGCGCAGGCATGCCCATCCTCTTTGAAATTACGAAGGTTTGGCGGAAGAGGTGGACGGCGAATTATTCGTATATCTTATTGAATAATAATGTATATTTTTTTAGCCCTGATCTTCATCCCAAAAGCAGTCCTAGCGTAACGGTAAATGCGGGAAGGTTTGGCGAGCCGGTCTGCAATCGATAGTATACGGCCCCGTGTGCGGATGCTTCACCCAATCCTACACTTGGCGCGAACTCGTCGAGCTTTATGATCTGACGCAACCGGCGCTCAATCTTCGGCCTCAGTACAACATTGCACCAACGATGGCGATCGATGTCCGCAATCGGCGCAAGGCGGCCGTGAGCTGATGCGCGGGCGTTGGGGCCTGATTCCGTCATGGTGGAAAGAGACCGCCAAGGAAGTGCCATCGACATTCAACGCGCAGGCTGAGACGGTCGCGGAAAAGCCGATGTTCCTATCGGCGTTCAAGCGCATGCGCTGCATTGTTCCGGCATCTGGTTATTACGAATGGCAGACCATCGGCAAAGCCAAGCTGCCCTATTTCATTAGCGCAGCCGATGGCACGGTGTTGTCGATTGCTGGCCTGGGATCAATGGAAAGACCCGGAGACCGGCGAGACGATTGCGAGCGCCACATTGATCGTGACTGGCGCCAATGATTACATGCGGCCCATTCACGACCGTATGCCGGTCATGCTCACTCAACGGGATCATGCGGGCCGGCTAACCGGAAAGGCCGGTCTTGAGTTTTTGCGGCCCGCGCCCAACGACCTTTTGCACATGTGGCCGATCTCGAAGCGGGCGAATCAGACTGGCACCGGGAATGATGAGCCAAGCTTGGTCGAACCCGTCGAAGCGCAGGCTATTTCTACAAGCTAGCGCCGATCGATTGAGATTTTAAGCGCAACGTTGAGCGCTAGAGTCCGATTAAGCACCATAAGCGGCTGACGATCGCGGCCGGCGGCATTTCCTGGATGCGCCAATAGCGGAAGATCTGAAGCCGTGTCGTCGGGGTCTCGGATTAGCGGTCTCGGCCATACGACTGCCAAGGTGCCGGTCGGACCTTGAACCGAAGGCTATCCGAGGCAAAGAGGATAGTGCACCGGAACCGGTTAGCCGACATCCTGCGGATTTCGACCGCTACCTGATCCACGCCCGCGTGAAGCGTCCCGTGGGCCCATGCCAAATGGCTGATGGAACAGGCTTTCCGTACGGCAAAACGGGACCGGCATTGCCCAAAAAGGAAAAGTTGCGCAAATCTGACAATCAAAGCTTCGGTCATCTGGGAATTCCCGCCAATGAGCGCGGCCGATCAAGCGGCGCGCGCAAATAAGAGGATTTCGTCGAGCGGATCATCGATTTCATCTCACTGACGAATAATTTCCTTCATAGGGTGCCGCTCCAGGGCTGTCCCGTCAACCAGCCGCCGAGGATACCAATGCCGCCCAAAGAGCAACACCGCACACAACGAACCGGTTGGCTACGCGCGTCTGTACTGGGAGCGAACGATGGCGTTATATCAACAGCGAGCCTGCTATTAGGTGTTGCGGCGGCGCATACGGCTCACAGCGGCATAATGATCGCTGGGGTCTCCGGCCTCGTCGCGGGAGCACTGGCGATGGCGGCTGGTGAATATGTATCAGTCAGCTCGCAAGCAGATACCGAACTGGCCGATCTCGCACTTGAACGTAAGGGACTCGAAGCGAACGAAACGTTCGAACATGAAGAACTAGCGGCGATCTATGTGAAACGTGGCCTCGAACTTCGTCTCGCGAAGGAAGTTGCCGAGCAACTCATGGCCCACGATGCGTTAGCGGCGCACGCCCGCGATGAGCTTGGAATCAGTGACACTCTTGCCGCGCGTCCCCTTCAGGCGGCACTAGCTTCGGCAATTAGTTTCGTTGTCGGAGGCGCTGTTCCTTTACTGACCGCTGTCGTAGCTCCGGAGGCAACATTGCCGTTCTTCGTCGGAGGACTGTCACTTGCTTTCCTCCCGGTCTTGGGTGGGTTGGCGGCACGAGCGGGCGGCGCGAGCGTGACTGTAGGTGCTGTACGCGTTCTGTTCTGGGGAGCTTTGGCCATGGGACTGACGGCCGAAGCTGGCGCGCTGTTCGGCGGGACGCCATTCGAAGACGGTCAAATCATTCCGAGCCACGCGCCCCAAAATTTCCAGTGGAGCGATGCGGTGCTTCCCAAACTAGCCCACGGTAACGTGCCAATGCCATTCGGTCTGAATGAATTGAACCCAGGTCCTCAAGCATGTCTGTCGGATAGCTGCCAAGCTTTTTCGACTTTAACATGCTCCAACGCCTTGAATTTGAGCGATACATTTTCGATCACACAATTCCCCGAGACCGGAAAACACTCTAGGGAACAAAAGCCATGTTGCCCGAGACAAAAGAACCACGCATGTGTCAATCTGGGCCCCTCGGCATGCAAGAAAATCCGCCACTGATTGCCACGGCTATCTCCGCGTCGCTCAGCGCAGCGCCGACTTCGAGGCCGAGATCGCTATGCTCGTCACCTCAACAACTTTCAACGCATCGCCCTTCGTCTGATGTTCCGCCTCCTCGGCGGAGCGGGCAACATTGATGATAATCCGGGCCTCGATTTCCGGATACAAAAGCACCGGTACCTTGTGCAGTCCTAGCGATTTGATAGTTGTTTCACGACGATCTGAGTCAGTGGAATCATAACATCCAGAGTGCTTTCACAACGCCTTCTATATCTGCCGCGAGCAAGCCGTGCCGGGACTGACGCTCAGCGCCAAGTCCGGACGTGCGAACACTAAATGTCCTGCCATAGCCTGTGTGCAATTTTTCTTCGTCAGAACGCAATCCAGACATAGGCAAAAAGCGTGTTGTTTTGAGATGCGTTGTGGAAGGCGCCATCGAAATTATTGAACCCACCGTAGAGTTGCAAATAGTGAGTGTAGGAGACGCCAATACGGGCATTGAGCCAAGGCCACACAGATGGCCCTCCTTTGCTGAAAGGCAGATAGGCCAAATCAAAGATAAGTCCCTTGCCATCCGGACTATTGGCGACCGAATTTGCGGCATAAAGTCCGGCATCTGCGGTACCAACCACGCTAAAATAAGCGGCTGTTAGGCTGTAAGTATGGTCGTAAACATAGTCGGCGGACACCTTGAAAGTTTCCAGCGTATTGTAGAGGTTCGTGGTACCACCCTGCACAAAGGTTGAGTTGAGCTGCTGGTTTTCGGCTATGTGGGTCAGCTTTAAGGTGACGCTGTGCGGATCTCCGATGTACTGATACTGAGCATCAAATCCGATATCCAGATACTGGTCATAGCCAAACCCCTGGATCCGGCTCGGAAGCACGTTGGCGTACATGCCAAAGGTTCCGATTTCGAATGACTGTTCGCCGAGATTGTATTCGAAAGCGGCGCGCCAATAGGGCGCGGCACCGCCGATTGAGATATCGTTGATGCCTGCCTCGCCGAGCGCCCGCAACGCCTGCGTGGATAAATTTTGATAAGCGCTAACCTCGAGGTACAGCATGTCGTTCCAGAAGGTGTAGGCTCCAGTTCCGACGACTTTTTGGCCCAAGGAACCTTCGATCAATGTACCCGGCGGCGCGAACGCAGGCGCAAGCGAGGACGCGATATAAGGGAAGCTCCACGCAGGCGTCGTGTTCCACACATCTTGAACGCTTGGATTGTTGTTAACGTCGACTCCGTAGATGAAATCCAAGCCGAGAATGCTCGCCGTATCGGCGTAGCGGACATCGGAGTTGTCGAGAAACGTGTGTTCGGTAGCCCTATCGTGGGTCGCCTGGATCAATGCCCCGAGATTCCCATAAATCTGGCCGCCGTAGAAGAGACTCGAGTCCTCCAGGACCGTGTTGTTGTTGGTGGAGGTGCCCGGCACCGGCGGACTGTCCTGATTGCGGGCGGTATGCGTAAAGCTTGGTTGCAACATCACAGCAACAGGTGGAGCCTCCTCAATTGTCAAGCCTCCTCCCATCGTATAGCCGTTTAGTTTGAACCGGCGTCCAAACGGGGTGAGCTCCGGAAAAGCGGTATGGCATGTAGCGCAGGGTTGACCCGTCTGCCGTGCAAAACTCGGAACCGCCGAAGCCGCCGGCGGCCTGAACAAGATGCCCGCGCCGAGGACCGCCACGGCAAGGGACGCGATGCCGCCGCAGGCGGCCACAGCTTGAAGATCTCGACGCGGACGCATGGCTGTCATGGTCTCGCTGTCCGCGGCAACTTTCGTGCGCGAGGCCTTGACATTAACGTTCGATAAATCGTCTTGCATGAGTTCCTTGCCGCTGTCGCGATGAAACCGCTTCGAAGAGGCGGGCGAAAACACGCAACCATTCTAAAACACTTGGTTACGCTAACAGCGTTTGGTCGCTGACGGCATACGAAATCAAGCCGCGCAATTTGTTTTTTTTAGGATGTTGCGGTACAGCAACACAGTTTATCGGCGCCATTGGCAAACAACTTTGCTAAAAAGCCTCAAAACAATTCGAAGGCTTGGCGTGGGATCATATAATCACAATACGGCATTTTTACGCAATACTTTCTGATACTCATGGACCGAGGCGCAGGAAATGGAAACGAAGCCAATTCCATTGGTAACATTGTCCAAAAAATCTGAGACTATCGTTCCAAGGAATCGTACTCGATAAAGCTCAGATATGAGGCGAGGGCCTCAATTTGGTTTGGCGACAATTGGCTCGCAATTTGGGGCATTGGCTCGGCGGCCGCATGAAACCCTTCGCCCCACTGCTCGAGTCTCTTTTTCAAGTAGGAATAGGACAGTCCTCCCAAACGGGGAATTTCTCTAACCCCCTCACCATTCGGGCCATGACAAACAAGGCAGGACACAATATTGGATTCGGCAATTCCCTCTTCATATATCGTTCGTCCCGCGGCTACGAGTTCCCTATCTCCATCATTGGCGGCTTGTGGAGGCAGCGCCGAAAAATAAGCTGCCAAATCATGCGCTGTCTGGGGACTGAGATTTGCCGTGGCACCCCACATATACTGTTTTGATAACGGATTGTCCCGGCTGTGCTCTTTAAAGCTCAGAAGCTGATTCTCGATATATTGATATCTTTGTCCGGCCAATCGTGGCGCGGTCGAAAATCCTTGCGCCGATATTCCGTGGCACC